>JAITNU010000164.1 GCA_031290325.1 Treponema sp. | reverse complement strand
TTGTGGCTCTCCGGGGCGGGGGGATTGTTTCTTGTGTGCTCATCTTCCTGGTAAACCGCCAAGTAAGCCTGGTTCTGGCGAGGATTATCCGCCGCCGGAGCGCAGGGACCAGCCTCCAGTGGTTTCATACCTCTCCGCTGCTTATCTGGATCCTCTCCTTTTCCCTGGTGGCCGTATTGGCAGGCAGGTTGGCAGACCTGGTGGTCCTTGAGATCATCGGGTGGAACCTGACGGTCCTCTGTGCCCTCCTCTATCTGGCCCAGGGCGGGGGGATCCTCCTGCATTTTTTAAGCCGCAGGGCTTTGCCGCCTCTGATGCGGGTGGCGCTGAATGTTCTTATGGTGCTTTTGATATTCAGTCCTGGCATTAATGCCCTTGCCTTGGGAGTCTTGATCCTCCTGGGCATTGCTGAACATTGGGTGCCCTTTCGGGCATCGAAATCCGACGGACCATCCTCTACTCCGGGGATGTGAACATGGCGCGTTCATGGTTCTTCGTTCGTTATATGTAGTAAAGGAGCTTGTAGTCGTATGAAAGTCATTCTCAACAAAGATCTGTCTCCCCTGGGTGAAGAGGGGGATGTAAAGGATGTAGCCAAGGGTTATGCCCGGAACTTCCTCTTTCCCCGGGGCATAGCGCTTCCCTATACGGACCACACCATTAAGGTGTTTGAAGCGCGGCGTGATGAAATTGAAGCCCGCAAGACTGCTAAACGGCAAGATGCCGCTGGTATCAAGGAAAAACTGGAAGCCCTTGACCTGGTGATAACTATGCCCGCAGGTGCCAACGGCAAACTCTACGGCGCCGTAACCGCTCAAACCGTGGTGGATGAACTTGGGAAGCTTGGATTCTCAGTGGAACGGAAGCGCATTGAGCTGGCAGGTACCAGTTTTAAGAGCGTAGGGAAATACAAGGTTATGGTTAAACTCTACGAAAGTTCTGCCGCAGAGCTTACCGTTACCGTTCAGGCCCAGGTCATCAAAACCGAACCCCGGGTTACCTCTACCAAAAGCCGCCGCCGCCGGGACGCCGAAACCGGAGAAGTCGTCCGGCCGGGGGGAGCACCAGGGGAAGGGGCAGAGGAATCACCTGCCAATAAGGAGGCAATTCCTGCTGCTCAGGAATAAACGGCGCTTCAGGTAACGATATGGCTCCATCGATATCAAAGGATAAAATTCCTCCTCATGATGCTATGGCAGAGCAGGCAACTTTGGGGGCCTTGCTCCTTGAGGAGGATGCCATAGCCACGGCCATACAGTACCTGCGGCCTGAAGATTTTTATACCAACGCGAACAGTAAAGTCTACGCGGCTATCCTGAATCTTTTTAATAAAGGGGTAAAGGCGGATATTCTGACCGTTACCGGCGAACTCAGGCAAAATGGCAAGCTTGATGAATCCGGTGGCCCGGCTTATGTAGCGTCCCTGACCAGTGTGGTGCCTTCCAGCGCCAATATCGAATACTACGCCCAAACCGTTGCAAGCTATGCTCTGAGGAGGTCCCTGCTCCGGGTTTCAAATGAGGTCATTGCCAAATCCTTTGATGAATCCATGGAATCCCGGATGATTCTGGAAGAGACCCAGCAGCAGATATTTGAGTTAAGTGATAAGCGCCAGATTTCCAGTTTTAAAAGTGCCCGGGAAATCCTGAAAGATACTATTGATATCATTGAAAAGCTCTATAATTCCAAGAAAGAATACACCGGGCTTCCATCAGGGTTTGATGATCTTGATAGATTAACCTCTGGGTTTCAACCTTCGGAACTGATCATCATTGGGGCGCGGCCTTCCATGGGAAAGACCGCCCTGGCCTTAAGCATGGCCGCCAATATGTCTATCCATAAAAAAATCCCCACTGGTTTTTTTACCCTGGAAATGTCGGATCTGGCCCTGATGCTGCGTCTCATTTCCAGTGAAGCCATGATCGAATCCAATGCCATCAGAACCGGTTTTCTAAAATCCAGCGAATTTCAGAATATTCTCCATGCGGCAGGTAATATTTACGAGGCCCCCTTGTATATCGTCGATATGCCGAACATGAAGCTCCTGGACCTCCGGGCACAGGCACGGCGGCTGCGGGCACAGCAACAGGTGGAAATCATCTTTATTGATTATTTAACCCTGATAAGTTCTGAAAATTTCCGGCTGCCCCGGCATGAACAGATTGCCGAAATCTCCCGTTCCCTTAAAGGGCTGGCCCGGGAACTCAACATTCCCATTGTAGCCCTGTCCCAGCTTACCCGGGAAGCGGAGAAGGATAAGCCGAATCTGTCGAGTATCAGGGAATCGGGGGCCATTGAGCAAGACGCGGATGTGGTCATGTTCCTGCACCGGGAACGGGAATCGGATCGGAAAGCTGATGAACCCCAAAGCGGTGAGGGTAGTAAAACCAGTCTCATCCTTGCCAAACAGCGGAACGGTCCGGTGGGAACCATTGATCTTGGGTTTATGGCACGATATGCTAAATTTATACCCTGGACCCAAAATAATCAGGAATATTGAGGGAAAATCATGTCATTTATCGATACCTATGATTTTGAAAATTTGATCAATGAAGCGGAGCAGCTCGTGTTTAAAGAGCTGGAACGGCAGCTTGCAGCCTATGAGGAGGAGCTATGTCTCTGTAATGAGTGTGTGGTGGATATGGCCACTATGAGCCTGAACACGGTAAAGCCCCTGTACCGCTTTTCCCTCTTAGGAACCCTCTATGCTGCCACGGCTATGGGCGATGAAGCCTATGCCGCCAGTGTCCGGGAGGCGGTTTCAGAGGCCATAGAAAAGGTGCGGACCAATCCCGCCCACGATTAATTAAAAAAGATTGTGTTATCGTATTACAATGTTATAACTGGCGCAAGAATACAGAAAAAGAGGACGCATTGGTGAGATTGCCTCTTTTCTGTGTTCTCATTGGTGGATTTGCGCTTTTATATTCCAAAATGAAACAAAAAAATTGTCACTATTACTTCTTTTTTTGTATTATATACTTATGACCTTAGCCGAATTTGATATTTGGTACCGGACCAGGTATCGCCTGACCAGTTCCGCTCTGACCACCACCGCCTTGATTATTGCCGATCTGATAGGGGTTATGCTGTCCTTTGGTATCGGTTTCTTTTTGGTGAACCTCTATGATCTAAGCGCCATCACCTTCAAGTCCTTTGTTACCTATTGGCCCTATGTACCGATATTTATCATAATTTTCCAGGTGATAGGCCTCTATCCTGGGGTTTCCCTGGCGCCCTCAGAGGAACTGCGTAATGTTAGTATCAGTTCCCTCATGGCCCATGGGGGGATCATTCTTTCACGGTACATTGAGGATGATGAATTTGACGCCATTTCGGTGGCCTTTATCATCAGTCTTATATTTTCTGCTGCTGTTTTTCTGGTGTGTCGCAGTGCTATGCATTACCTGCTGAGTAAAACCCATTTAGGGGGCATTCCGGCGGTTATTTATGGGGGGGAAAGTACGGGCCGCATGATCGTTGACCGCCTCTTGCATAACCGGAAAGCAGGATATGTGCCGGTACTTATCCTGGATGATGATCCTGAAGGAGAAGCATCATACCAGGGTATTCCGATCATCCACGATACTAAGGTGGGGCCTGAAATAGTCAACCGGTATAACATCAAAATGGCGATAGTTACTATGTCGAAACTTGACCAAAAGGAACTGGCGAAACTGCTGAATTATTCGGTATCCGCCTTCCGCTACAATGTGCTGATCCCCGATTTTTTTAATGCCACCAATATATGGATGTCAGTCCGGGATTTTGACGGTATCCTTGGGTTTGTTACCAACCATAAACTCAAGATGCCCTGGAATGTTTGCATCAAACGGCTGATAGATCTGGGGGTTGTTATCCTGGGGGGTATCATGTTGCTGCCTTTGTTCCTGCTCATCGCCCTGCTGGTCAAGTTCAGCTCCCCCGGTCCGGTCTTATATGGCCACACCCGGCTTGGATTAAACTGCAAGCATTTTAAAGCCTATAAATTCCGGTCCATGGTAGTCGATGCTGAGGCGCGGCTGCAAACCCTCCTCGCCTCGGACCTTCTGATCCGGGAGGAATGGGAGGCCAATCACAAGCTCAAGGATGATCCCCGGATAACCAAAATCGGCAAATTCCTGCGGGCAACCAGTCTTGATGAATTCCCCCAATTTATCAACGTGTTAAAAGGGGAGATGAGCCTCGTGGGGCCTCGTCCGATTGTGGATGATGAGGTGGCGAAATACGGTGAAGATTTCAAGCGCATTTTTTCAGTCAAGCCCGGTATGTCCGGGCTGTGGCAGGTATCGGGCCGTTCTGATACGGATTATGCCGAACGGGTTTCCTTTGATACCTACTACCTCCAAAGCTGGTCCGTATGGATGGATATGTGGGTTTTGTATAAGACCGTGGGCGTCGTGTTACGGGGCAAAGGGGCGTATTGATGTTGAGTCCAAGAAGGCGCATCCTTATTGGTATCCTCCTTATGGGTATCAAAGCGTTGAGTCCCGCTTGTGGGCGTTCCTTTGACGCCCTGTTTCCGTTTCTGAACGCGGCGGATAAAGCCACGGTTTTTTCATCTGGGGGCTTGATTATATCCATTGAGGGACAGGACGGCCTGCGCTTAGGCCCCTCATCAGCCTTGGGGAGCGCCGTTGTACAGCCGGTTTTAGCACAGCATCCCGGATTCCTGGTGGAAGCCCTCCTGGTTATTCCCCGGACGGAAACCAAGGGATTTATCCAGGTCTATAATGCCCTGAGCAAGATCCGGAATCTCAAGGGCCGCCTCTACCATTCCGCTACCCGGGATAAGGATATCCCCCTCTTTGAAGATGCAACCCGTATTACCGGGGTGAAAAAGACGAGTCTCCTTCCAGACCCGCCGGATGCCCATGCTGTGCCGCTGTCGGAGACCATCTATATCCGGCTCAAGGATGTCAACTTCGGCAACTCCTATTACCGGGCAGACCTTACCAGGAATCAGCAGGGCCTGCAGTACACCTTAGCCAATGTCAAAACCCTCTCCTATCTTTTTATTCCGGTGATGAAAGAGGGAAAATTCATTGCCCGCCTGTATTTTGAACCCCTCACCGAGGGAATTGTCCTGTACAGTATTGCCGGCGCAGATGTATCTGACTTTGTGGCTTCCCAGGTGGATATCCCTTCGGCTATCAGGAAACGGTTAGAGGTCATCATCGGCTGGGTGGTTGAGGGGATAACCCAGGCCCCTCCCTTGGAGGATCCGCAGCCATGAGGAGTAGAGGGGAATCTCCACCCCTTCATCTGAAACCTGCAATACTTCCCCGGTCAACAGGTCCTTCCAGGAACGGTAGTCAGATTGGAGGGTTTCCCGGGGAATGGAGATGCAGACCTGTTTTTCCGAAGCATTTACCGCCACCAGTATGGGACGTACCGGCGGGGAACTATCCCTGACCTCCCTTTCCGTGATCTCCCGCATAAAGGCAAACTGTTCATGGGAAAGGTACAACTGCCTGAAGGTCCCCTGTTGCAGCGCAGGGGTGTTTTTCCTGATCGTGATAAAGCTGGTGATGGCCTTCACCAGGGGCCTGTTTTCCCAGAGACCCGGAACACCCATGACCGGTCGAAGCGGCTGGTCGCTGGCGCAGGTTCTTTCGCCCTGGATGCCGAATTCGCTTCCATAATAAATAGCAGGAATCCCAGGGATCGTAAAGAGGAGGCCGTAGAGGGGGAACAGGTGGGCCTTATGCTTGAGGGTGCTGGCAACCCGGTTTACATCGTGGTTATCCAGGAAGTTATAGAGGCCCAAATGACGGTACATGCCTGCAGGACCGAATTGGCGACCCAGGGTCCAGGACAATTCAAAGAAATTCCGGTCGTTAAAACTAGACCAGAGGCTTTTGTAGAGTTCGTAATTGGTAACCGAATCAAGCCGGTTTTCAGTGGCCCAGCGCCGGTAATCACCGTGGACCACTTCCCCCATGAGCCAGAACTCTGGTTTGAGGGACCTACACCGCCGGGCAAGTTCATCCATAAAATCCGGGAGCAACTGATCCGCCGCGTCAAGTCTCAGGCCGTCGATATCGAATTCCCTAATCCAGTGCGCTACTGCCCCAAAAAGATGCTCCCGTACTGCAGGGGAATGGCCGTTCAACTTCACAAGGTCATAGCAGCCGTTCCAGCCTTCGTACCAAAAAGGGTCTCCTTGAGGACTGGGCCTGGTAAAATCAACAGAGGAAAACCAATCCCGGTACGGAGAAGCGCTTCCCTTTTCCTGGAGGTCCTTAAACGCGAAGAAGTGGCGCCCCGTGTGGTTCAGCACCGCGTCAAGCACAACCATGATGCCCTGTTCGTGATAGGCCCGGACCAGGTTCCGGAGGTCCTTGTTAGTACCGAGCCTGCGATCAACGTAATAGTAGTCCAGGGTATCATAGCCGTGGGCAACAGACTCAAAAAGCGGCCCCAGGTATACGGCGTTGATGCCGAGGCTCACCAGCTCCGGTATCCGATTGGCAAGGGAGCGCAGCCCGGTTCCGGCAGGGGAAACAAAGTCATTGCGTAGCGGCGCTCCGCAAAAACCCAGAGGATAGATATGGTAGAAAATTTTTTCCATCATAGCGTTACCCTTTAGCATAGTCTTCATATAAAACCTCCATAATTTATATACCTACTGGTCGGTATATACTAAAAAATAGCCCTTTTTCATGGGGCCATACCTCACCACTATGAGAATATGCCGTGCATAAAGTGGTGGATTATCCGGTATTGCAGATAATCGTTAAGCTTGGCCTCCCCATTAATGGAAAGCATGGCCCAGGTTTCCAGAAGCCCCATGAAGGTCTCGGCATAGACGCGCTCCCGGTTCTTCATATTGCCGTGATCCCCGGCGGCGGCAATAAAAAGCCCTTCCAGGGTGGCAACAAGTTCCCCCTTGAAGGGAACCCCTACGGCATACCCGGCAGTTTCCGGGGCTGAGGAGAAGAGGTTCTGGCTCAAGCGGTAAAAGGCGGGGTGCTCGTGGGCAAAGTTGAGCGTTTCCTGGAACAAGTCCCGTAAATTCACCACCAGGTTATGCCGGTATTCCGCTGCCTTCCGGGTTATCGAGATAAAGACCGCGCCATATTCGGCAACAATGGCCTCAAGTAGCCCCTGTTTGCTCTTAAAATAATAGTACAAAGTCGGCTTGGTAATCCCCGCGGTGGTGACTATTTCCTGGACCCCCACTGATTCATAGCCCTTGCGGGAAAAGAGCAGCAAGGCGGTTTCGAGGATTATCCCTTTGGTATCCGAAGTTTGTATCATAGATTAAATATACCGACCGGTAAGTAATAAGTCAAGCAGCTGCCGGGATGTTCGGTTTATCTTTTTTTTAAAAGAACAACTTGACATACGGGGATACGGTGATAGTATATTCTTATACTATGTTGAGGAGAGATTATGACCACTAAGCCTATCTGGGATGCTCACGTTCACCTGTTTCCCGAGGAGATTTACCGTAACTGGGACAAATATGCGGCCCGGGATACATGGTTCGGTATCCTCACCAAAAAGCCTGAAGATGGCAAGGGGACCGAAGAGGCATGGGCAAACATCGACGAGGCCCTGGCAGCGGCGGATAAGGCCGGCGTATGGGGGCTTGCCATGCAGGGCTGGTATTGGAATGACGAGGGGCTGATGATCATGCACAACGACTACATGGCCGATGCCTTTCACCGGCATCCTGACCGTTTGGTCGGCTTTGCATCAATAAACCCGAAATTCGGCGGCAAGGCCCTTGCGGAAATCGAGCGGTGCGCCTCCTTGGGCTTTGCCGGCATCGGTGAACTGGGACCAGGGGGGAACGGCTATGATTTTAATGATCCCGATTTCCTCGCGGCCATGGAATGTGCCCAGCATTACAAGCTGCCAGTCTGTATCCATTGCGGTGAACCGGTAGGTCATCCCTATCCGGGCCGGGACATGACCTCCCTGGCCCCGCTTCCCGGGGTGGCAAAGCGGTTTCCCCAGCTCACCCTGATACTGGCTCACATGGGGGGCGGACTTCCCTTCTATGCCATGAACCCCCGGCTCCAGAAGTCCCTGGGGAACGTGTACTACGACACGGCGGCCAATCCGCTGCTCTACAGCATCCGCAGCATCAAGGCGGTCATCGCCATGGTAGGGGTGGAGCGGCTGCTTTTTGGCAGCGATTTTCCCCTGCTCCTCTACCCTTCCCGGAGCCGTGAGATGGATTTCTCCCTGTTTCTCACGGATATACGGGACCATGCCGGGCTTTCCGCAGCAGAATCTGACCGGTTCTTTTCAGATAACTTCCGAACCCTGTTTCATCTTCAGTGAGGAAGACCCGCTGAAACCATGAAACAAACTGGCGAAAGACCGGCCCTGTTTTTGCTGATCTGCTATCGGGTACTCCTCATCGTGGGGGTGCTGCTTGTGCTGGTTTTGATCGGGGGGACCCTGTATGCCCTGGTTTTTCGCGAGGCGGCTCCCCTCTATCGAACCCCCAGGGCAGATGGGGAAGCGACTGGTTCCCCGGCGCCGGGCATATTCACCGGCATAGGCCGCATCCGGGCTGCCACGGCTCCCCCCCAGACGCAAATGGTCATCCTGTCTATTGTCTTCCCCTATACCCCGGAAGACCGGCCCTTTACCGAAGAATTAGCCGCCAAGGTATCGGACTTCAGGCAGCTTACCCTTGAGTACTTCAGTTCCCATACGGCGGAGGATCTCAAAAAACAGGATGAAATGACCATAAAAGCGGCGCTCCTCCACCGGTACAATGGACTATTGCATTTAGGACGCATCGAGACCCTTTATTTCAACGATTTTATGGTTATCGACTAACAATTATGGACAGGACGCTCATTACCTCGTATACTAGTAATATAATCATTGATAGGGTTGATGCTCTCTATCAAAAGGAGTGCTTCTTACATGGAGCTGGAGCAACCACCCTCTGCCGCCGCCCAGGTTATTGTAGCGATAATCCCCATTGTGGGGATTGTGATGGGGTCGGTGGTGGTATTTTTTTATCTGATGTGGAACCATAAACGTAAGGTCCTGCTGATCAAGGCCGGGCAGTATACACTGCCCCGATTCGATCTCCTGTCCTTCAGTTTGTTGACAGGGTTACTCCTGAGCAGCGTAGGAAGCGGTTTAACCGTGTTTCTTGCCATAGCCCGGGGAGTCAATTACGGTCTTTTGGGGGGGATTATTCCCCTGGCCATCGGAGTCGGTTTATTGGTTTATTACGGGATCAAGCGTGGTGATAGAAGCTCGTGAACAAGGGAGACGATTTTGACGACAAGATGATCGTCGCTGAGGTCGTCGCAGGGCAAAAAGAGTTATTCCGGCTTTTGGTAAACCGGCATGAACAGTCCGTATACGGAATGGGATTAAGTTTTTTCCGTAATGCCGAAGATGCTTCGGATTTTACGCAGGAGGTATTTCTTAAAGTGTTCTCTAATCTCCCCCGGTTTGAGGGACGATCCCGGTTTTCGACCTGGCTGTATAAGGTTGCCTATAATACGGCGGTGAATCGGGTAACGAGGAAAAAGGAGTACCATAGCCTCGCGGAAGATGATTCAGTGATCGATGGGGATACACCGGAGCGGGCTATGCTTCGCGCCGCGATTCGGGAGGCGGTACGGGAGGCGGTACGGGAGCTGCCGGAACGGTATCGGATCTGTGTGGACCTCTTTTTTTTCTATGACCGCTCGTATCAGGAAATTGAGGCCATTACCGGGTATCCGGTTAATACGATCAAATCTCACGTATTCCGGGCTAAGAAACTGCTTAGGGAGCGGCTTAAAGGGTTTGCCGAAGGAGGTATCGAATGACCTGCCATGCTTTTATGGATAAAGTGTATGATGCACGGGGAGAAGGTCCCCTTCCCCTCTGGTTCCGCCTGCACTGGTGGGTGCACCGCGTTTGGTGTCCCGATTGTGAACGGGAACTCAAAGTCCTGGAATTGGCTCAGGAACTCATGGAAACCCAGTTCTTCCCCCCTGCACCGGATTTTGAAGAAGCTATTATGGAACAACTCTGCAGGGAGGTACCAGATAGTGGAGAGGACTATGAGGAGTTCCCCGGCGAGACCCCGGCGGGGATTTCGTTTCGCAGTTGGGTGATCACCGGCCTCATCATCCTCTTTTCGTTTTCGACGTATTTTTTTAATATGGATTTTGTAACGATAGCTCATTTCCAGGGCTCTTCGTTTTTGATTCCTGTGGGGCTTACCATAGGCACGGTAGTTACTGGTTATGGCGCCCTTTTTATCGGTAGCCACCTCAAGGAACTCTCCGGCTGGTTCAGGCTGCACTAAATAACCTTATGGGGGTAATTATGGTATATAACCAAATGAAAGAAAAGTTCTCCTTTTCGGTGATATGGTTAGTGGCTACAGTTTTTTTATGCGGGGTGTTTACCCTGGCTTCGGTACCACAGGCTGTTGCCCAGGGCCGGGAGCAGGACAGTGCCCGGCGTTATAGTTCGATCATTCAGAATGTCTTTGATTTTATCCAGAAACATTATGTGGATGAGGTGGATCCGCAGGTCCTGTACGAGGGGGCCATGTCAGGGATGTTTAACGCCTTGGGGGATCCCTATTCGACCTTTCTTGCGGAAAAAGAAATGTCCGATATGAATGAAACGACCCAGGGGAGTTTCGGTGGGGTGGGACTCTATATTTCCCCTGGGGGGCCGCGGCCTGACGGGAAACTCTCCTATGTGGAAGTTGCGGCGCCCATGGAGGACACGCCTGGATGGCGGGCAGGCATCAATCCGGGGGACCATATTATCCAGATTAATGAGGAATCAACCGACGGGTTGACCATGGATGAGGTCCTGGCCCGGCTCCGGGGAACTCCGGGGGTATCGGTGAATCTCCTGATCCGCCGAGGTGAAAAGCTGGAATTCCCCGTAACTCTTGCTCGTGCAGTTATTGAGGTGCCCACTACCAAATACGCCATGATAGGGAATATCGGGTATCTCAGGCTCATCACCTTTACCCCCATGACCGTGGACCGGGCGCGGGAGGCCCTGGAGAGCTTTAAGGCTCAGAAGTACCAGGGACTCATCCTGGACCTGCGGAATAATTACGGGGGACTGCTGCAATCCGCGGTAGGCATCGGGGATCTCTTCCTGGATGGCGGGGTAGTGGTATCTATCAAATCCCGGATTTCCTCGGAGAATGCCGTGTTTAACGCCCGGAAGAACACCGTTGTGCCGGGGGATATCCCTATCATCGTGCTTATCAACCGCGGTTCCGCTTCAGCCTCAGAAATTGTGGCCGGCGCCTTGAAAGACAGGGGCCGGGCATACCTGGTAGGGGAAAAGTCCTTTGGGAAAGGTTCGGTCCAGCAGGTGTACCCCCTGGATAAATCGGGTTTTAAGATTACCACTGCCCGGTATTACACGCCCAGCGATGTCAATATCGATAAAATCGGCATACCTCCTGACCGGGAAGTCGTCTTCCCCGAATTTACCGATGACGACGCAGAAGAACTCAACGTCCTCATCAAGGCCAACCGGATACCCTCCTTTGTTGAAGCCCACCCCAAAGCGGGCTCTGGAGAGATAGATGCCTTTGCCCGGGAATTAAACGCGGAATTTCACCTGGATGTATCCCTGCTCCGCCGGCTCATCAGGAACGAGCAGAACCGGACCAGCATGGCACCGATCTACGATCTGGAATACGATGTACAGCTTCAGGAAGCAGTCAACATCTTGCAAGGGGGGACTTATAGTACCCTGATACGGACCACCAAAACATTAAAGGTGCTGCAGGAAGAGGCCGATTTAGAAGATGATGTTCCCCTGGCATCATAGGCCCACCGGATCCCAGGGACGAGGGCGGTATGAAACGATTTATCCTGTCACAGGCGCCGGATCCCGGGGGCATGATCCGTTTATCCGGTAAGGATTATCATTATCTGGCCCGTGTCCGGCGCTGTATACCGGGAACCGTTTTCAAGGCGCTCCTGCCTGATGGGGAAGAAGTTTCGGTACAGGTGCGCTCGGTTGAGGGAGTTTGTCTGGTAGGTGTATGTTTAAGCGGTGAGGAGCCGGAAGTACCGGTAGCTTCCGTTGTGCTGCCGTCGCTGGTGCTTTTTCAGGCCCTGCCCAAAGGCGCCAAGATGGACCTCATCGTCAGGCAGGCAACAGAAGGGGGTATCAGTGAGATAGTGCCCTTTCGATCCGATCATGGGGTTCCTGCCATAAAACCGGGGCAGGGAGATGAAAAAACAGGACGCTGGGAACGGATCATCAAAGAGGCTCGCCAGCAAAGCGGGTCGGATATTGCCACTTCCATGAGAGCGCCCTGTACCATAGCGGCACTCATGGATTACTGGGAAATCCTTAAAGGCCGGTATCCCACGGCCTTGGGAATACTGCTGCACCCTGGGGGGCCGGGCAGTTTGCATGACTATCTGAGTGCTGCCCCTGCATTGGTAGCCTTAGCGGTCGGGCCTGAAGGGGGCTTTTCCCCTGGAGAGGTATCACGATTTTTATCTGCCGGATTTAAGCCCTTAGGTCTGGGAACTACCGTATTAAGGACTGAAACCGCTGCTCTGTATGGGGCGGCGGCTATACGTATCATACTTTTGGAGCGTGCGTCGTGGATGCCGAAAATCCCCCATCAAGAGAACGGATAAACCTGTTAAAGGTTCCGCTGGATATCGTGTCCCCGGAGCGCTTGATCTATGTCGTCAATGAATTACTGGCATCCGGAGAAGGGAAGAACATTGTGCTCCTCTCCATCTGGGACCTCTTACGGGCGCGGAGACATGGGGAATACCGTTCCTATATTCTGAGTGCATCCCTGATCATTCCCATATCAAAAAGCCTGGTCGGAGGCGCCCGGTTTTTGACCGGTAAGAAAGTAGTACGGTATATGCCCTTTGATTTCATCATTCAGCTCCTCACCATCCTTGAAACCCGGGAATTAACCGTGTACCTCCTGGGGGGGAAGCTGCATATTCTGAGAAAAGCTGAAAAGAACGTCCACGATACGTTTCCCCACCTCCATATTGTGGGACGCTATGCCGGCTCCTTTAAGAAACAGGATGCAAAAACCATCCTGGAGGCAATCAGAAAGGCCACTCCCTCACTGGTACTGGTGGGGAAAGGAGTGCAGCGGGAAGAACTGTGGATAGCCAAAAATCACACCCAACTGAGTCAGGGGTTGCGTTTATGGTGCAGCGATATGTATGATATCTTCGCGGCTCGAAAAAGACACCCCTCGCGGTTTGTCTTTGATCACGGCCTTGAATGGATACCCTACTGTTTTCAAAACCCCCTGCGCTTCTTCAGGATTTTCCCCTATCTTTACTATAAAGTGTTGCTGCTGGTGTACCGGATTTTCAAAAAGGAAGGATAGCGCACAACGACCAGAACCGCCTGTTTCCCGGCGGGGTCTTGCCATATTCCAAGTTACAACGCCTCCAGTACGCCTGCCATAATACCCGCCAGCCCCGGCTGGTTCTTCTCATCATACAAAAAGCGGAGGGCCTCTCGGCCTTTGTTGAGTACCGTCTGTTCCTGGAGATTGGTGGGGGCAAAAATAAAGCCCGTGGTATCTACCGTATTGCTCTGGATGGTTTCACCGGTAAGTACATCGTAGAGCACAAAGTGGCAGGAAGCGGTTATAATGCCGGCAACTTTGGAGTAGGGTATCCCGGTTTCCAGATTAGTCTCGGCATAACAGATAACCGCATAACGAGCAGGGAAATCGTCTATGTGTTGTTTTATATAGGCGATAATACCGTCTTCGTCAAGATAATCGGGGGTGAGGTAGTCTTCGGGTATCTTGTAATTCACCGCGTTCATGCCGAATTGCCGGGCCGCAAGGGTCCTGAACTGGGTTATCACCAGGTTCCCGACGACCCGCCGTTCCGGGGTTTGAATCACCTCAAGGCCCGTAACAAAGACCTTTGAGGCATCCTTCATATTCCCAACCACCCTTTTGAAGTCGTTCAAGGCCGCAAGTTTTGCGGGGCTGAGGATAAGCTGGGTACTGTTTTCCCGTACTATCTTAAACAAGCCGGTATTTTGCAAAGCCCGCAGAATTCCATCATAGTATCGAGGCGCATCATAGATGATCCTGCTCGGCATGTTGTCAAGGCTCTGGGCACAAAGTACCACATTCCGGTAGAGTTTCTTTGAGAAAGTATCTATTTGTTCTATGTATACCTCTGCGCTATCATCGCTCTTGATCGAAAGGGTAACGCACTCACTCTGCATCCACGCATAATAGGTGGGAAAGCCCTGGGGTTTATCCTTTGTATCTGACATGGGAAGGGTTGTAATCTTACGGGCAAAGAACCGGTAGACCAGAAACGCCATTGCTTCATTTTCAACTGATTTGATCGCCTTCTGGTAGTTTTCGCTGCTTATGGATGCAAGGACCCGTACAATATAGGTACCATTCTCCTGGCGTTCGGTTTTTCGCGCCTCCTCTTTTACCCCGGTCAACTGTACCTGGCTTAACACAGAGCTGCTTTCCTTATAAGTATTAATGGCATCCTCAATATCGCTGTCACGCCCTTCCCACTGGGAAGAGGTCTCAATGTTAATGTTTATATCAGCGCTAATACCAGTTGCCAGGTTCCGTAACACGTTATTCCAGGCGTTTTCAAAAGCCTCCCGTTCGGTGTTACAGGGATCGGATATCCCGGTCATGTACTTAACGGCATCTGTATCACGAGGTGGGTTTGTGTCCCAATTAGAAGGAATCTGTGCTGAAAGGCTCAAGGCAATAAGCACAAATACGAGGGATAAACAAGCTATTTTTTTCATTTGGTATATCTCCTTAGTCCTAGAACGCCCGGATAGGCCGCACACCTAAGTTTGTATCTCTGGTGGCATACTTCTGCTCACCGGTGCTAAACAGTAGAACCCCCGCGCTGTAATAAGCATAGCGGTCCTCTGACGAGGTCCAGTACGAATTGTATTTAAAATTACCTAAACCCTTGGTGTAGATATTCTTGTACATCTGATACAATTCATCCTTGGTGGGCAAGAACCAATCGTCATACACTTTTCCTTTCCATTTGAATTCGAAGTCATCACACAATTGAGCGGCCTTCTTGATTTCTCCTGATTGTCCTAATTGCCGCAACAAGTTTATGATCCGCTGGGTATTCTCCCTTCCCTTTCCCAAGTCGGTGGCATTAATATCATTACTGGGCTCCTTATCGGCCCCCCATTGTGCAGTACCCGCATCATGAGGCGCAGCTTCCAGGTAGCGCCAGCCGCCGGAATCATTCCCCTTATCGTAAAATATGAGACCTCCGGCAGGACCGCTGCGGCCTATATAATAACCGGTCTGCTCGGATACACCACCGCTCTTTCCACTCTCAATGCCCTCTTTTGTTGCAGTAACTCAGAAGTAGTACTTCTTGTTAACCTCAAGGTTCTCCACCTTGGTACTGGTTCCTGAGAGGGGGTTACCATAGACCTGTGCGGTAGTGGGGTCGTCTTTCGTGTTGTAGTATACTGCATAGGTGATCCCTACACCTGCGTCCTTCCACGACACCTGCACCGAATCTGCATCGGGAGTATCTACCCGTACATATTCCGGTTTTGCCGGCGGCATTCCAAACTGGACATCAATGACGCCCCGTGAGGTAATTGTCACGCTCCTGGTGGTTTCATGACCATTGCCGAAACGCATCTTGAGCAGGTAGGCATCTGGCTTTCGTATTGAAATAAGGTACGATTCATCAGCAAAAAGTTTGGCTATCTCTTTTCCCTGAAAAGACAGGGTCCCGCCGGTACCGGTTGTAACCCGTATCCCCAGCTCACTATCAAACGTGGCCTTCCCTCCAATCACCTTCCCAACGCCCCGTATAAAAAGGTCCGTAAGTTGATCGAGGTCGGTGTCGAAGGCAGGATCATCAGGATCCATAGCGTTTCTCTCAGAGTACACATATTGTCCGGTGGATATATCTAAAAGGCTCATGGTTATGATATAGCGCCGTCTCATGATGTTTATATCACCTACCGCCAGGTAATTGATGTTTTTCATTTTGAGCTTACTCAAGTTTTCATTAGAGGAAAGGCTGCTGATTTGGAATTGGTTTTCCTCAATGAGCTTATCAATATCCTGCCGGGTCATTACCTCATACTGGGGGTACTGCACCAGATTGGTACGCACAATATTGGTTATGGTACGGGCGTCACTTACCAGGGTCTTGTCCGAAGGATCGGCCACCTCAAAGGGGAACACTGCCATTCTGAAGGGTTTCAGCGCATCCTGGGCATAAAGCCCACGAACTAACCCCGTCCCCAGGCACACAACCATCAGCACGATGGAATTTATTAACCGTGTCATAATTCTTTACTCCTTAGTCTTTAATAGTGGGGGGCAACCGGCGACAAATTGAGTCACCAGTGCCTTGACATCACTTCCCTCTATAACAGCTTTCTCACTATAGATAACTTGTCCGGTGGATACATCAAGGATACTCAGGGTAACAAGGTATTTAGCTCTGATGACGTCAACCGAACGCTGAGAGAACCTTCCGGGCTGATGAGGTCGTCGGCCAGGGTGAAGAGAGCGTTGACCGAACGGGTGGTGACCAATACATCGGTGTCAACGGTAAACTCAGTGGGTACAATCTTATCATATCTTGCCTCTTTGAGTTTCCGGATAAGCTCGTCTTCTTTCTGTTCCCAGGAAGGGTGGAGCAGATTTTTGATATAGTGCTCTTGTCTACTCCGGCGATGCGGGCGGCGGCGCCGAAACTGAGCTTGTTAGCTGCGATAAATGAACGTAATGACATACTATCCTCCTCCTAAAGGGGTTGTTTTTTTTGTTTGATATAATCGGCAAAATAGATAAACTGTTCGTCCGACATGGTTTCTTCGTACCGGGACTTGAACGCCAGGTCCTCGGTAGCGATTGTTTCGTTTCTGGACATCGCATCCAGCAGGGCTTTGTACCGGTCGTATTCAGAAAGATACACTCGCTTGGACCGCTCCCGGATATAGGGCTCGGCGGAAATCATGGCCGCTACTTGAGCCTGAAAATTATCCCCGGTGGGGGGCGCCGGGAGTGGATTGCTTTTGGGTGGCGCCGGAAGCAGCGCCCCGGAGGGCGGAGACTCCAAAAAGGACGCCTCGGCAACTGCCTTTGAGTCTTCAAGCTCCCGGAACTTCTCGAAGTCGAACAGTACCTGTGCGTCGGCGGTAAGTGACTTATAGGCGTCCCGGACCGCCTTCATATTTTTCCGTTTCGCTTCAATTGCGGCGGAAGCTGCCGCATCATCAAGCATGGGTATGCGCTCAACCGGCTTGAGGAATATCCCCTGGCCGTTACGGGGATTGATGGCCCACGCGCCGGCATCCAGGTCATCGGGATCATAGCGCAGCTCGATTTTTTTCCGGTTGAAGCCTACCAGGTTGCCGCGCCCCTCGGCTACCATTTCGGGTGTCAGTGATGGACCGATAAATTGCCGGCCCAACAGGGTTACCCGGTCGCCCCGGACCGTTGCATAGGCGCGCTCCAGGAACAGGTAGTGTAACGCTTCGGGATCAACAAATTGATACTGCCACCCCTCCTTTTTGATGGCATACTGTAATGCTTCTTGAGGGCTCCGCTTAAGGGAGCTGTGGACCCGATGGGCATACCGGTCAAGGGCTTGCAGCACTTTCTGGGAAAAATCTGCACCGGTGAGGATATACCGGTTGCGCTTTTGCCAGTCAAGGCGGCGCTGGGCCTCCTCGTCCTCTGCGGCGGTGGCGTTAAGCTCCCGCACATATCCCGGCAGAATCATATCCTGCAAAAGCTGCTCCAAGGTGGAGAAAAAGCGCTCGATTGGCTTGGTCTTGGCGTTTTTGACTGCCGCAAAGATGCGGCGGTGCTGTTTCTGCCACGCGGCGCGAGACTGAACAACATCCAGGACATTACCCTCGTCATCTTCGATGACGAAATCGCCGGCATCGGTCCGATACAAATCGGACTCATCGCAAAAGCGCATCGCGTACTGCTGGAGCTGTTCGATGACATAATCGGCGACTGCGGATTTTTCGGACGAACCGTTATCGTTATAGGTGCTCTGGAACTTGCCATACTGGGTAACGCCCATTTTGAGGGCGCGGAGTACCGTCCGGGTATTGTAGCTTTACCCATAGGATAGCCGGAAGAGCCTACTGTTCTATAAACCGTCCAATACTCGCTTTCTGTTCCTCTGTTGAAGTATATCCGTTTCAGTAACTTTTTTGCCAATATACTAAACCATATCTCTATCTGATTGAGCCATGATGCAT
>JAITNU010000176.1 GCA_031290325.1 Treponema sp. | reverse complement strand
CTTCCCCAGGGCATGGGCTATGGACTTGCCCACCGAAGTCTTACCCACCCCCGGAGGCCCCACCAGGCAGAGGATGGAACCCTTGGTATCGCCCCTGAGTTTTCGCACCGCCAGGTATTCCACGATACGGGTCTTCACATCCTTAAGCCCGTAGTGGTCGTTTTCCAGTATGTTTGTGGCGGTTTTGAGATCGAAATGTTCAGGAGGGCTATTGTTCCAGGGGAGGCTGGCAATCACATCCAGGTAGTTGCGGGTAACGATGAATTCCCCTGAATTGGGGTCCATGAGGTTGAATTTCTCCAGTTCCTGTTCCACCGCCTCCTTAATCTCCCCCTCAAAGTTAAAGACATCCAGCTTATCTTTAAACCGCTGATATTCGGAACTCTTGGCGTCGGTGGCCATTCCCAGCTCGGTCTTGATGGCCTTGAGTTCCTCTTTGAGGAAATAATCCCGCTGGGATTTCTCGATTTTTTCGTTTATCTCTTTTTGGATCCGCTTCTGAATCCGCAGGAGTTCCTGTTCCTTCTTGATGAAGATCAGCACCTGCTCCATCCGCTTACGGACATTCACAACCTCCAGTATCTTCTGCTGTTCACCCTTGTCAATGTTGAGGATACTGGAAATAAAGTCGGCAATCTTACCGGGATGATCGATGTTGATAATGTTGAGGCGCATCTCTTCGGAAAAGAGGGGGTTATTCTCGGAGATCTGTTTCATTTCGCTGATGAGTGCCCTGGTCAGGGCCTTGACCTCAGACGTATCATCCTCTTCATCATCAAGGTATTCAACCGCTCCCACAATAGGATTCACGGGATTGAGGGCCTTCTTTATTCTGAATCGCTTGAGGGTGGAGATGAAGATATTCACCCCTCCATCGGGCAGGTTGATCTTCTTGACGATCTTCGCCACCGTTCCCACCTTGTAGAGGTCCATAATGGTCGGATTCTCAGACTCATTCTGGAGCAGCACGAGTCCGATAAGTCCGTCTGCGGATACTGCGTCATCCACGACTTTCACATCCGTCGGATTCCCAATCATGATGGGGGTAAAAATCCCCGGAAAAATAGGCCTACCCATGAGGGCCACCAAGGGCAATTTATTGGGAAGCAGTTGATCAATTGGTACAACACTTTGCTCTGACATACAGTTACCCCTTTAATCGTTGTTTCAAATATCGTAAATATCATTCAAAAAAGCAAGAAAAGAAGAACCACCAAAGTGAGAATCTTGGTATATATTTTAGATAATAGCTTCCATCAGGCGCTTATCGCTGGGTATCTACGGGGTACCGGGACTTTGGCGGCCCAGGTTGACATACTATTGTTTCATGTATATACTATCTGTATATACTGTTTAATGGGGGAAAATAATGACCTCGATGGCAAAGATTTTTAAGAGCGGGAATTCCCAGGCAATCCGAATACCCAAGGAATTCAGGATTAACGCAGATGAAGTGATCATTTCAGGCGATGGAAACCGGCTTATCATAACGCCAAAGCCGAACCGGGAATCTTGGGAAAATGCGGTAGGTGGAATATACGGATGCTGTCCTTCTTTTGATACAGGCAGGAACAGTATGGAAGCAATTTGAACCACTGATGGACACTGATGGACACTGATATTTTCTTTATCCGTGTTAATCTGTGTGTATCCGTGGTTCATTCTTAGTTACCTGCTTTATTTAACGTGGTATCTTGGAGCATTTACGCTCAATGATACGTACATCGAAAGGCGCAAGGTTCAATATACCGGCACTACCGGCGTCAACCGTTTTGGCGCTGCCCGAAAAATTCATGAGGAAAACAAATTCAGTCTCACCGTTACTGCGCGCCTGAGCGGTAACGCCTTCGGGGAGAGGGGCTTCCAGCAGCGGCTTAACGCCTGCTGCCGCAGTAACCATACCGTAAAAGTCCGCCAGAAAGTCCGGGCCGGTACGGGCCGCAATGTAGTATGCCCTGCCCTTGCCTTTCCTGTTCACCGTAAGGGCGGCGGTTCCAGCGTAGAAGTCGCTGCCGTAGACACCCAGGGTTTCAGCCCCCTTTGCATGGATAAGTTCGCAGAGGCCAACGGCGCGGTAGCTTTTACCCTGCCATAGTATGCTGTTTTCATCTTCGGGAAAAAGCGCGTCGATTTCCTCGTTCCATATACCAAGCGTCTCTTTGAGTGGGCCGGGGAAGCCTCCAAGAAAACAGAGATCGATGGAATCAACGTAACCAGTGGCATACGTGGCGACATAAGTTCCGCCGTTCTCCACAAAGGCGTTAATCCGTTCAGCCGTGCCGTCACGGAGCAGGTACAGCATTGGCGAAACCAGCAGATCGTATTTGTCGAAACTGCGGGTGGAATCTATAACATCTACGGGGATGCCCATTGACCAGAAGGCGCGGTAATGGTCAATAACCGTGGTTTCATAGTCGGTTTTGTCCTGAAGAAAACCTTTGGCGTCATCAAGGGCCCAGCGGACATTCCAGTCGTAGATGATGGCAACCTTCGAGGGCGTGTCGCTGCCGATCACGGCGTCCAGGCTTGCCAGCCGCCTGCCCACTTCGGCGACGTCTTTGAAGACCCGCGTTTGTTCGCTGCCCTCGTGGTCAACCACCGCGCCGTGGAATTTTTCGGAACTGCCCCGGCTTTTGCGGAACTGGAAGTACTGCACCGTGTCCGAACCGTGGGCCACCGCCTGCATTGACTGAAGTACATGGGCGCCAGGACGCCGCAGTTTGGGCACAGCCTGCCAGTTCGTCGCAGAGGGGCAGGATTCAATCACCATAAAGGGTTTGCCTTTCAGTCCTCGGGCAATATCATGGCAGAAGGCCGCCTTGGAGCCCACCGCAATGTCCTTTTCATTGCCAACCCAGCGGGGGTAGTTGTCCCAGGCTGCCACATCCATCACTTCCGCCAAACGGTAATAGTCGATGCCCGGATAGATGCCCATCAGGTTGGTGGTGCAGGGAACGAGGGGGCTGAACTCCTTCATGGGCTTAATCTCGTGGAGATAGAAATCCACAAACTGTTCGGTGGTAAAACGTTTCCAGTCCAGGTTGAGGCCGTGAAATACCATGTCGCCCAGAGGGCTGGGACTCTCAATTTCATCCCAATCAGAATAGGTGTGACTCCAGAACGTACTCCACCATGCCTGGTTAAGGGCATCAAGGGTTTTGTATTTTCCTTTGAGGTAAGAACGAAACCGTTCCTGACAGAGCGGACAATGGCAGTCTCCGCCGTACTCATTGGAGATGTGCCAGACACCCAGGGCAGGGTGATCTTTGTAACGCGCAACAAGGCGGATGTTGATAGCCGTCGTTTTTTCGCGGTACACCGGGGATGAAAGACAATGGTTGTGCCGTCCGCCAAAGATGTTCCGCTGACGCCCGGCATTGACCCGCAGCACTTCGGGATACTTTTTGCTCATCCACGCAGGCCGGGCCCCGGTAGGGGTCGCAAGTACCGCGATCATGTTGTTATCCGCCAGCATATCCATCATTTCATCAAGCCACTCGAAATGATATTCATCTTCCTGCGGCTCCAGCATGGACCAGGAAAATATCCCGATGGAAAGTGAATTGATACCGGCAAGTTTGGCCAGACGCATGTCCTCTTGCCAAATAGTATCCTTCCACTTGAGCCACTGTTCGGGGTTATAATCTCCCCCGTGGAGAAAATGGGGATACCGCGCTACAATAGAGGGAAAACGCATATATTACTCCTAATTAAGAAAAAATGTAACTATTCAGTCGATACAAAATTAGGAAAAGAAACCACGGACAACGCAGAATAACGCAGACGCCTCCTTTGAAATCGTATCTGTCCGCGTCTTGTCTGCGTTGTCCGCGGTTAATTC
>JAITNU010000127.1 GCA_031290325.1 Treponema sp. | reverse complement strand
CCGGACAACGAGCTTTCCCGACGTGCCGCGCAGGACCCCACGGGTCTTTCAATAAAAGAATGGGAAACATGGTACTGCACCGCCTATGTAAGCGCGATTTGTTATCAGATTGACGAGGTGATTAGCGGCGCGGTTTCCAAACCCATCAGAATGGTGGCGGAATCCGAGGGGGCTATTCTGGAAAAAACTCAGCTCCTGATGCTTCTCATTACCATACTGAGCCTCGCCGGATCAGCGTTGGGTATTTCCAATCTGGTTACATCGGGGGTGATGGAGCGGGCTAGTGAAATCGGCCTGCTCAAAGCGCTAGGCGCTCATGACGGAGCGGTTTCCCTTTTGGTGCTGACTGAAATACTCATAACCGGAATCATCGGCGGACTAGTGGGTTATTTTGCGGGACTTGGTTTCGCGCAGCTTGTCGGGCAGACAGTTTTCGGCTCCGCTATTGACATCAAACCCCTGGTAATTCCCCTTGTGGCCGTTCTCGTAGTTCTGGTAACACTGGCGGGGAGCATTCCTTCCATCCGACTGCTCCTGTCTCTCCGCCCCGCAGAGGTACTTCATGGCAGGTAGGCGGCGCTTTTATATCAAGATGGTGGCAAGTTCACTGGTCCGCCGGCGTTCACGGATGATCGTCGCGCTTTTGGCGGTGGGGGTGGGGGCTACAATTCTTTCAGGGCTGATTACGATTTACTACGATATTCCACGCCAGATGGGGCAGGAATTCCGTTCCTACGGCGCGAATCTTATTCTGGTTCCAGGAGAGGGCCTCTCCTCACTCAGCCCTGAAATGGTAGCGCAGGCGGCGGCTTATTTTCCGGCGACGGAAATTATCGGCGTCGCCCCATACCGCTATCACGAGGTGAAGGTAAACGAACAGCCATTCATGACAGCGGGAACCGAGCTAAATGAAGTAAAAAAAACAAGTCCATTCTGGTTTGTTCAGGGACGCTGGCCTCAGACGCAAAGGGAAGTCCTTATCGGACAGGAAGTGGCGGATCATATCAGACTGTTACCGGGAAGTATTTTTACTATCAATGGGACAAATGCGCTGGGGGAAAAAATAGACGAGGAATACTCGGTTGTTGGAATACTACAAACTGGCGGCGCGGAGGAGGCCTTTATCTTCATGTCATTTCATGATTTTGAAGACATGATGGCCGAAGGCGGGAAAATAGACGTGGTGGAATGTAGCGTTTCCGCCACCGGGGAAACCATGCGTATCATCGCCGAAGAAATCAGTGCCGCACTTCCCGGGGTGGAGGCGCGGCTGGTAAAGCGGGTTACCGAATCAGAGGGAACGGTGCTGACAAAGCTGCAAACGCTGATTTATCTCGTTACCGTGATTGTGCTGTTGCTCATCATGATCTGCGTGGCAACAACCATGATGGCGGTTGTGGCTGAACGGCGAAAGGAAATTGGCCTGAAAAAAGCGTTGGGTGCTTCTAATGAAAGCCTGATGATCGAATTCATGGGGGAAGGTATGTTCCTGGGCGCGGCGGGGGGGATTATCGGCGCTATTTTCGGCTTTATTTTCGCGCAGGAAGTTAGCGTCCATGTGTTTAGTCGTTCTGTCAGCTTCAGGCCATTGTTTATTTTAATTACGCTGGGTGTATCGGTCATTATTACTTGCCTCGCCTGCCTGCTGCCGGTACACAGCGCTACCGGGGTGGACCCCGCAATCGTTTTACGTGACGAATAACGAACAAGGAGAAAAAAATGAAAACAAACCTACTGGAACTACGTGATATTTCAAAGGTTTACGGCAGCTTAAAGGCGCTCAAGAATATCGATCTTACTGTGAAGCAGGGGGAGTGGCTGGCAATCATGGGTCCTTCTGGTTCCGGCAAGACGACAATGATGAACATCATAGGCTGTATGGACAAGCCTTCTTCCGGCGAGGTGATCCTTGACGGGATAAATATTTCAAGGGAAAGCAACCGTAATCTCACAAATATACGGCGGGATAAAATCGGACTTATCTTTCAGCAGTTTCATCTGGTGAATTATCTTACCGCGCTGGAAAATGTAATGGTCGCCCAGTACTATCACAGTATGCCCGATGAAAAAGAAGCCCTGGAAGCATTGGACAGGGTGGGTCTGGGGGATCGGGCAAAGCATCTGCCAAGCCAGCTTTCCGGCGGAGAACAACAGCGGGTCTGCATAGCGCGGGCGCTGATCAATTATCCCATGCTGATTCTCGCGGATGAGCCGACGGGTAACCTTGACGAGGCTAATGAAAGAATGGTAATCGACATTTTTACTAAGCTGCATAAAGAAGGCAGCGCTATTATTGTCGTAACTCACGATCCTGAAGTCGCGGAAGACGCCGGAAGAACCGTAGTGCTAGAACACGGAAAAATCGCAAGAATAGTGGAGAACGAAAAGAATGAAAAACTATAAAATTATATTTTTCGCGGCGCTGCTTTTAGCGGGGTGTGGCAAAGCCGTTTATAAAGACGGCGTGTATACAGGCGTCAGCAGCGCTGATGACACCGGCGCTTATGGGGAAGTAAGCATCAACATTGCCGACTCTAAAATCACGGATTGCAGTTTCATTACGCGGCAGAAAGACGGCGCCATCAAAGATGAAAACTACGGAAAAGTAAACGGGGAAATTTCTAATCAGGATTATTACGCAAAAGCCCAGCTTGCCGTGAAGGCTATGGAAGATTATGTCAGACAATATCGGGAAACCTGGGACATAAACAAAATCGACGCGGTCAGCGGCGCGACCATAGCTTACAATCAATTTGTTGAAGCCGTGGAAAAAGCTCTGGCGCAGGCAAAGTAATTCCTGTATAGGAGAATAGTCCACGAATTACACTAATGGCCACTAATAAATACGATAGCTATCTAATCTATTCGTGTTAATTCGTGTAATTAGTGGACTATTTATTCGGCGTGTCCGTGTAACTGCTTGCTAACGCGCTGAGTAGCTGCTTAAAATCGTTTTCAACGCGTTACAGCTTCCGCTATGAACCTGCACAAGTTCTATATCCTTGTTTGCGGCTTGTTTCTTTGCGATTTTAACCATTTCATGCGCGACCGGATTAGTAAACAGAATAATCAAATCCGGTTTCCCTATCAAACACTCCAGATTACATTTCGGCTGTGTATAGACCTTGGCCTCACAGTCGTATTCCTTGCAAATGTTTTTATACCGACACACCATTCGGTCATTGCCGCCAATAATAACTACGCTCATATATTACACTCCCTTTAATGTTATATCATCATAACAAAATAATATCAAGAGCTTTTCGGAAGTATTTTTATTTATTTGGCGTAAGAAAAGAGTCTGCAAATGAACCTGTTTTTTTCAGGGGGACAGGCCGTGGGCGGGCGAAGTTCGACCGGCGTTACTGGTGAAGTATCCTTTGCACATCCTGTCGCGGCGGCGCGCCAAACATACGCTTGTACTCACGATTAAACTGCGTCAGGCTCTCATAGCCCACCGCATAGCCCGCGCTGCCCGCGTCGTGGCGGTCAACCAGCATTAGGCGCTGCGCTTCGGAAAGACGGAGCCGCTTTTGGTATTGCAGCGGACTCAGCGAGGTAAGCTTGCGGAAATGACGGTGAAAAGTTGAAGACGCCATGTTCACCTGCTTCGCCAGCTCGATAACATTTAGAGGTTTTTTGTAATTGCTTTTGAGCCAGGTGATAACACGCGCCACCTGATTGCTCTGCGACCCCTGTGTGTGGATCATCCGCAACTGATTGCCCAACGGACCCAGCAGTAAACGATAGTGTATTTCCCGTATAACAAGAGGCGCAAGCACCGCCTGCTGCGCCGGCTGTTCGAGCAAGTCAGCGACACGCAGTAGCGCGTCCAACACAGCGGGATCAACGTCACCAACTACCATTCCCCTGTTGACAGGTTCGTCAATTTTGATAGGGGGGAGGGTGGCAAGTAGTTCCGCAAGCTGGGTTTGGTCAAGGGTAAGACGAATGCTTAGATAGGGTTTGTCAGGGCTTGCGTCCAAAATGCGCCCGTTGTATGGAAGGTCAACACCGGTGATAACGCATTTTTTTTCGCCGTAAACAAATTCATCCGCGCCCCAAAAGGAGTGCTTCCGTCCCTGCACAACTACAAGCACAAGTGGAGTATAAAAACATCGCTGTACACCGGTTGGCGCATCAAAGCGTGATATAGTCAGTCCCTTTATTTCAGTCTGAAAGCTGCCGGGGTTTGGCATAAGATGAAGTAGCGCCTCTTTGAGCAGACTGTTAGTTTTTTCAAGGTCTTGATGATGATGTTCGGCCATAAATCCTCCATAACGCATTGTAGATTAGCAGATGCGTTCAGTTGTGTCAAACGTACTAAACGGGAGGATTAGGCAATAAGTAGGCAGGATTGTATATTTCACTATGTGGATGTTCCGATTAAAGTATGTTTGTTATCAAAAGAAGAGGGGGCAATTATGATTTATAAGCCTTTTAAGGAAGTATCGCTTTCAACGCTCGGCATGGGAAATATGCGTCTCCCAAAAACCGGTAAAGGTGAAGAAATAGATGAGTCAAAAGCACG
>JAITNU010000121.1 GCA_031290325.1 Treponema sp. | reverse complement strand
CAAATAAAAGTTCAATTGTCAAAGCAAAAATTGAATATATGTTGCCTAAAGATGATGGACTTATGCAAGAATGGAATTACAAAACCATATATGTGAATCCTCTACGATATAGTATCGTATATTGACTATTGGAACAAAAAGAAATTCTAGCCGTTGAATATGTTTTTGGAGCATTATTACAAGGTATTAAAACCGATGAGAAGCGGACTACATCCTGGCGGTAAACCGACCCTGTACGGGAACAGCAAGGACCTCTGGCATGGAGAACGGGGAAACAGGCGCAGAATGATGCGAGTGTCTTGCGGAAAACCCTCAAAAACAGTACCCTGAAGTATGGTCCATATCGCGTTTGCCGGTGGCGGTACCGGGGGACACATCTACCCTGGCCTCGCAGTGGCGTCGTATCTACAAAAACAGGGGGATTACCGTATCTTCTGGATAGGTTCTCATACCGGCATGGATAAGGCTATTGTTTCTGAGGCGGGATTCGAGTTTTTCGGGATCCCTTCGGGAAAGCTGCGGCGTTATGTGTCACTGCAGAACCTGGCCGATGTCTTTAAGGTGGGAGCGGGGTTCTTTGCCGCCAGGAACATCCTGAAACAGGAAAAACCGGCCCTGCTTTTCTCCAAAGGGGGCTTCGTGAGCGTGCCGCCCTGCGCTGCCGCCGCATCTCTGGGCATCCCGGTCTATACCCATGAATCGGATTTCAGTCCTGGTCTGGCCACAAAGCTGAATAGCCGTTTCGCTCAAACCATATTCACCGCCTATCAAGATACTGCAGCCTTTTTCCCCTCATCCTGTCAAGCCCGCATCATCCTCTCAGGTAACCCGGTCCGTTCCGAATTCCGTGCTGCCGATCCTGCCCTGGGACGGGCCTTCCTCAAGATTGGCGCTGATGAGCGGATCCTCCTGGTTCTGGGGGGAAGCCAGGGTGCACGGGAGATCAATGAACTGGTCTGGAAAGGTCTTCCTGAGCTTACCAAACACTATGTGGTAGTGCATCAGACCGGCCCGGCTCAGGCGCTGGAGCCCACTGAGCGGTACCGGCCCTACCCGTATATACGGGGGGAGCTGCCCCATGTCATTGCTGCCGCCGAACTGGTCCTGGGACGCAGCGGGGCTGGAACGATGTGGGAATGCGCCACAGTAGGGCGGCCTATGGTGCTCATCCCCTTACACGGTTCTGGGACACGGGGGGACCAGGTAGAAAATGCGCGGTTCTTTGAAAAGGCCGGCGCCGCAAAGGTGCTCCTGGGGATAGGCCCCGAGGCCCTGATACAGCAGGTTTCATCACTAGCCGGCGACCTGGAAACGAGGGCTGCTATGGCCGCTGCTGCCTGGCGAATCGGCGCGGTGGATGGGGCAAAAACCATTGCCGATACCTTAATAAAGAATCCCCACATGAAGGTACTGGGTCGCGCTCTATGTGAGCGCGTGGATTGAAACATAGGAGAAGAGCTATGCAGAATATAGCTATTATTGACCTGATTTTTATGCTGCTCATCGTGATTTTTGTTATCCGCTGTGCCCTCCGGGGCTTTATCGAGGAAGTCCTGTCCATGGCAGCGGTGGTATTCGGTTCTCTGGGGGCCTTTCTGTTCTATAAAGATGGCGCGGCTTTTATACGGACCCAATTTCCCTCCCTCGCTACAGTACAATTCATCCCGGAACTGCTGGCGGTGATGATCCTCTTCTTGATCATCTTTATGCTGATTAAGCTCCTGGGACGTATCTTAAAAGACATCATTGAGCGGGTTAAATTAGGCACAGTGGATCGGATTTTAGGGATCATCTTTGGATTGATTGAAGGAATCGTCCTGGTAAGCCTGGTGGTTTTTGTGCTGAGTCTGGCCGAACCCATCTTTTTTAAAAACAAGCCCTTCTTTGATAGGAGTATATTTGCCCAGCGGCTCCTGCCGGTGATTCATAGTGGGGTTGCCCCTATATTAAAAGAAGTACAGGAGTAGGCTGCCATGTTTGAACATATTCTGGGCCAGAGTGCCGTAAGCCAACTAGCCAATGATATAAACGAGGGGATTGTGGCGCCTTCCATGCTCTTTGCCGGTCCGGCTGCTTCAGGCAAGGGGACCACTGCCCTGGAACTGGGGCGGATTCGCTCCTGTGAAAACCCCGCCGCTCCTCTGGACTGTACCTGTCATGCCTGTTCCCTGCACCGGCTCCTTTCCCACCCAGACCTCCTGCTCCTGGGTCCCCGGGGCTTTTCCGCAGAGACCGCCGCTGCTGCTGCCACCTTTTTACGGGAACCGGAACCCTCCACCAGACTGCTCTTCATCCGTTCAGTGCGGAAACTCCTGGCCCGTTTTTCCCCGATCCTCTGGGAGGATGATCCTAAGATAGGAAAACTCAGCACCTATACCGCAGCGCTGGAGGAAGACCTTGATACCCTCGGCGCCTGGGACAGGTCCGGTGAAGCAGGCGGAGCTGTTCCGGAAAAGTTAAAAAAATGCTGTGACGGGATCATCAAAAACGCCTTAAAGCTCGAATCCGAAGGGATCGGGGACCTTATCCCCATAGCCCTGATCCGGCGGGCCGCCTATTGGAGCCATCTGGCCCCCTCTGGCCGGGGAAAACTCCTCCTCATTGAGCATGCCGATCACATGCAGGATGGGGCCCGGAATTCCCTGCTGAAAATTCTGGAAGAACCTCCTGAAGCAGTAACCATTGTGTTGACTGTTTCCCGGGAGAAAAGCCTGCTCCCCACTATTCTATCCCGTCTTAGGCCCTACCGGTTTACCCAGCGACCCCGGGACCTTGAAGCCCAGGTGATACGCCAGGTGTTCAGGGGGCACGCAGAAAGCTCCGGGCTTGGTTCTGACGGGTGGCTCCGCTCCTATCTTGATTCATTTCTGCCGGTTTCCGGGGAAACCCTCATGCCCCTGGCCGCTTTGTTTATTGCCTCTGTTACTTCTGCCGCCGTGGTTGATCTGCGGAGACAGGGGATTTCCCCCTTACCAGAATGGCTTGTCGATCTGGGCGCCTATACCGCCCCCATTGCGGAAGGCCTGGGGAGGCCCCTGCGAACCGCCCAGGGCACCGTATCAAAGGTACTTGAGGGAGCTGCCAATTTCGAGGTTCGTTCCTTATTTTCCCAGTTTTTAAACCGCGTCCTCACCCTGATCTCCGAAAGCCTCTGCCGGAGGAGCGCCGGTCCATCGGGCCTCGGCTGTGCTGAACTATGGGCAGCCCAGGTGAAGGAGGCCCTCACTGCGGTGAGCACCTATAACCAAAGCCCGGCCCTGGCCCTGGACCGGCTTTATGCTGAACTGAGACAGGCCATGGGTGTTCTGGCGGGATAGACCCTCCAACTTTTATAGCCCCATGCAAATCCCTGAACCAACACCGTATTTACGGTATAGGGGGTGATACAATGGGGAGCAGAAATATGTATGTGATGGGCTATGTGCCCTATGGGGCTGATGGAATTATCATCAGGGTTGAGGCGGATATACGCCGGGGTATACCGGGGATCGATATTACGGGGCTTGCACAGGGGGCGGTACGGGAAGCGAAGGAACGGGTGCGGGTGGCTTTCCGTAATTCGGGGTATACCTTTCCGCCGGACCGGATTCTGATTAACCTGGCGCCTGCTGGGGTCAGAAAAGAGAGCGCCGCCCTGGACCTCCCCATTGCGTTATCAGTAATGGCCGCAGCGGGACTGGCCCCCTCCCTGGATAATCTCATGGTGATGGGAGAACTGGAGCTTTCAGGCCACCTACGGCCGGTCCGGGGCGTGCTGGCTGCCACTGCCGCGGGACTTCGGGCAGGAATCCGGGACTTTATTGTACCTGTGGAAAATGCCCTGGAAGCGGCTATCCTTGCAGAGGGACATTTTATGGCTGCTGCTACCCTGGGTGAAGCGGTCCATGCCCTTATGGTCAGGGCGGAAACCGGTTCTCTTCCGGTGGAATCCCGGCCAGTACAAGGGGCCGTAAAAACCGGTGAGGCGACCCCTGCTTTTACCGGGGATTTTTCCGAAGTCCGGGGGCAGGGGCGGTATAAACGGGCCTTGGAAATCGCCGCCGCAGGGGGTCATAACCTGCTGGTCTTTGGTCCGCCAGGGGCGGGAAAAACCATGCTCTCCCGGCGTATGCCCTCGATCATGCCTCCTCTTGCCCCTTGGGAAGCGGTGGAAGTAACCCGGCTGCATAGTCTTGCGGGACAGATAAAAGCTGAACGCCAAACCGGTGAAACCTGTCTCATCACCAGGCCGCCCTTTCGTTCCCCCCACCATTCGGCCAGTGCCGAGGGTATCCTCGGAGGTGGTAAGGCCCTGCGGCCCGGAGAGATCAGCCTGGCCCATTTCGGGGTGCTTTTTCTGGATGAGGCGCCGGAGTTCCGGATCAATGTGCTGCAGTCCCTCCGGGAACCGCTGGAGGACAAGGTGATAACCATTGCCCGCGCCGAAGGCCCGGTACGGCTTCCCGCGGATTTTCAGCTGCTCCTGGCTGCCAATTCCTGCCCCTGCGGACGGCTCGGTATACGGTCCAAAGATGCGGCGGGATTAAGCTGCTTCTGTACCCCTGAAGAGGTGCACCGGTACTGGCGGAAATTCGGCGCTGCCCTCCTGGACCGGGTGGAGCTTCGCGTCCCGGTAACATCCCCTAAGATTGAGCAGATGAGACAGCCCCAGGAAGAACCAAGTTCCCGGATAGCGGAACGGGTGCTCCAGGCAGTGGAAATACAACGGGAGCGCTTCAAAAGAACCGGGATACGCCGCAATGCCCGGCTGTCCCCCGGCATGATCGACGCGTACTGCGTCTTGACCAATGAAGCGGAAAGCGCCTTTCATCAGGCTGCGGCAAAACTGGGGCTTTCAGGCCGGGCCTTTCACGGGGTATTGCGGGTGGCCCGGACCATTGCCGACCTTGAGGGAAAAAACACTATCCTACCGGTCCATATTTTGGAGGCTATCCAGCATCGCCGCCTGGGGGATGATCCTTACGATGTTTTCAATGAGGAACGATAATAGTCACGTTAAAAAAAATACCCCCTTGTTTTTTTTCACTGCTCCCTTATACTAACAATTTAGGGCTATTAAAAGCCCTATTAAAAATTACACAGAGGTTTAATATAGTATGAAAAGATTTATATCGGTTTTGGTCGTATTACTGACCCTGTCGTCCCTGGTATTCGCCAGCGGCGCGGGGCAGCCATCCGGCGTTGGCAGTCAGGGGACCGTCGCGGGGAACCCGG
>JAITNU010000050.1 GCA_031290325.1 Treponema sp. | reverse complement strand
TATGAAATCGGGAAAACTGTCACAGACGAGGAATTGGCTTGTGTTAATATTAAAAAAGATAAATTTCATGGTGATTGGAACTATGTTATTGCGAGAAAATAGTTTCAGGTTATTTTCTTACAGTTCCTTAGTGTAGGTGGCATCCAAATCGAAACGACCGAAATCTTTATCGGCATCGTCGTTATACATCTTAATAACCGGATCGGGAGCAATCTTCGTGACGCCGTCATCATCCGTCTGCGATTTCTTAGATGTTGCACTGAAATTAATACCGGTCTTCAACGCGCCACTGAACTTCAAGCCTTCTTCCTGGGCAAAGGCGCCGCCCACTAAAACACAGAAAACAATTGAAAGAGCAATAAGCTTTTTCATAGTTCCTCCTAAAACATTGCAGAGAGAAGCGGTCAACGACCCCTATATCTCTCCTTGTTGAAAAAAAGTTAAATCAAGCTAATCATAAAATTCTCCTTTTTGTCAAGTGTTTCATCCAAGCATCTTTATTCGCAGTGAGGCTACCCCATTGCTCTGCACGAGGATTCTTTATTGAAAAAAGCATAAGCCGCAGTTATACTAAAAATTAAGGAGAATGAATCTACATATGGGAATCACTTCTTAAAAATATCCCAGAATTCTGAAATCAAGCGACTCCTACGGATAATTCCGTTTGAAGGCCCGTACCCGTGCAGAGGCAACGACATTGAGGGGTGAGCGGTCTCCCCGGAGGAGATACTGGTACCCGATACCTGCGATCATGGCGCCGTTGTCCCCGCAGAGGTCCAGGGGTGGGAAGATGCAGCGGAGGTCCGGTCGTTCCACAAGCCGGGCGCGGAGGTAGGAGTTGGCTGCCACCCCGCCCCCAGCGACAATGGTCGTAAGCCCCGTATCGCAGGCAGCACGGAATAGGCTTCTGAGGAGGATCTCTACCGCTGTTTTCTGGAAAGAGGCGGCGATATCCACAGGTTTCGCGGTACTTGGAATCGCTGCCAACATTGCACCACCCTTCTCCGGCGCCCGAAACTGCTCCAGTTGGTTGATTACCGCGGTCTTAAGTCCGGAATAGGATAGATCGTACCGGTGTTCGCCTTTGTGTAGATTGGGCAAGGGGAAATGGAAGGCCAAGGCGTTCCCGGTTTGGGCAAGTTTGTCTATGGCAAGCCCCCCAGGATATCCAAAGCCGTAATATTTCGATACCTTATCAAAGGCTTCTCCCACCGCATCGTCAATAGTGGTTCCCAGTACCGTAACCCGGTCAAAATCATCAACCCGGCAGATGATACTGTGTCCCCCGGAAACGAGTAGCCCTAAAAAGGGATAATCCGGTACCGCCCCGGATAATTGGGACGCATAGAGGTGGGCAAGCATGTGATCCACCGCGATAAAGGGAATATCTCTGGCCCAGGCAAATGCCTTGGCAAAACTCAGGCCCACGAGCAGGGAACCCAGCAACCCCGGATGGGCCGTTGCGGCAACCCCCTCAATATCACCAGGGTTTAGCCCGGCCTTATCCAGACTTTCCCGCACCACCGAGTAGATCCACTCGGTATGTTTACGGCTGGCGATTTCAGGGACCACCCCATCATAAGCCGCATGAAAGGGAATCTGGGTGGCTACTACATTGGACAGAATCCGTTTCCCGTTTTCCACCACCGCCGCCGCACATTCATCACAGGATGATTCAATACCAAGAATCTTCATGACACAGCGCCTTCTTTATTACGTTTGTAGTTGTCCATCCGGATTGTAGAAGGACTGCACCAGGTTGGATGCCAGAAAGGGAAGGGCAAACAGCACCAGTTTGGTAAGCACTTTGCCCTTGGCAAGATCGTTTTCAATTTTCATATAATGTATGGTAAATATGCTGAAACTATTTTCTCATTACGCTTCATTTTACCTTTATAATCTGCTCCCGTATCAAGATCCCCGTGTTTTCTATACTTACAAACGACACTTTAATAAATATACCAAACAACCACAGGAATGTCAAGCGTTATCCTTGTCTTTTTTTTGGAGCTCTCAGTACTTTTACCCGTTCAGTATACTTTTTGGATCACCAAAAAGCCAGATGCAGAAGGGAATTGTTCATTAAAATTATTCGAAATGCCGGGTACGCCAAAAAAAAGATCCGCCGGAAGGCGGATCTTTGTAATTATACCAATGGTACGAACCTGTTCCCAATCAATTAAGCTATCCGCTGTGGCAATATCAATAAATTTAAAATCGCCGAGCAGTTTTTGTAATTTGTGATACGCACCCGATAAACCTACATACGACTTAAACTTGCGGCTAAATGACAAGCCAGTAATCACCGGCTGTTTCGCGTCAAAATCACGGGGATGAAAATAGGTCATCAGATAGGAAGTTTGTTTTGCCCAATGCCTGATGAGCGGATAGGGAAACAGTCGGAAATACCCCCCGCCGGAAAATAGCGTACCTTTTGTCCGGTAATATCCTCCAGAGCCTGACCGCTCCAGATCATTCGCAAACACCTTTGGATTTTGCTCATACACCAGTTTAGTATTGAAAATAACACCGCTCTATCCGATTTTTTGATAATTACAGTCCTTAAGCAGTAAGCGGCCCGACAATCCCCAGTCCCTGAACAAACCATCCCGCTGGGTCTGTAAAAAAGAAAATATATGTTTTTGTGTTCATGTATAAAGAGAAGATGGCAATATCAGGAAATAAAACTACAAAGAGT
>JAITNU010000149.1 GCA_031290325.1 Treponema sp. | reverse complement strand
CGGAGTAGTCATGCCGCGTTTTTTAATGAATGTGCGAAACGCAAGCCAAAGATCGAAGAAATCACGGGTTTTTATGAGTATCTCGTTGATAACGGTTATGTCAAGCGATTCTATAAGGGTCTTGCAGGACGGACGGAATTACCGAAACAGTATCATCTGATGTGGCGCCGGTACAATGATTTTTACAGCGGTATTATGACCGGTTTGACCTCGGTGTGTTTATCTGATTTTGTGCCTAAGCTGAAACTCTACGAACTATGGAGTTCAATACAACAATAACGCTTCAAAGCAATACCCAACACAAAGATCCGCCTTCCGGCGGGTCTTTTTTTTGGTGTACCCGGCATTGGGAATAATTCTACTACACAATTCCCTTGCCAGTCGAGATGCCTTCGATGGATGTCCTCTATATGCGGTGTAAAGGAACACTGGATTATTGATGTTTATGTATCGACTTTGATCGCGTGTTCATTCGCCAAAGAGGATATCCCCGAGCGTTCGGGTAAAGGCACTTATATCTGACCATGACAGGGACCCAAGGGGGATGCTGCGGTTGAATACATTGATGCCCCGGCCTCCGTCATAGAGTTCACAGCGAGCTGTTTGTTCAGCTTCCTGCGTATTGATGGTGATACTGAGCCGGAAACGGCTGGCCGGACTTGGATCAAGTCCGGCTGCTTTAATGGCCTTGCGGATGATCCGTTCGGCATGGGTGCCTTTGGCTCCGGAATCATCAACCAGGAGTTCTACCGGTAATCTTATGCCCTCCTGCCGCAAGGCCCCCCGGTTAAGGGCATAGAGCCGTTCCGCCGCGTCTCTTGCAGCGCTCCTATGGCCCCTCCCGCGGATCGTCGCTAGTTCGCCATAGACAGCGGCGATCATGTCCCGTTCCCAAACCGGATCAAACTGGGGCAACACGGTGTAGAGCAGCGCGGCGTCTTTTAAAAGGCTCCCTTCTTCAAATACATAAGAAGGTTCTGATTCAGGTATCAGGGATACTTCAAAGTCCCGGGCCTGGCGGAGATAGGTAAGGGCACGGCGAGGCTCGGACTTGAAGGCATGGTAATACTGAATCAGCGCGTCCAGATGGAGTTCTCCTCCTTCCTCATAGCTGTCTTTATAGGCATTTGCTGAAACGAGACTGTATTTCCTGAAAAACTGCTGGTGCACTGCCGCTTTGAACCGGTAGGATATGCGCCGGAAACTGCCCTGGATCCACTCCTGCCAGGTACCGTAGACCGTAAACTTTTCGGTCTGCTCTAAGCCGGAATAGGTTTCATAGAGAATTTCGTGGAGGTTCCGCTTGTACTGCACCGGGTCCATACCGTAATTGAACATCCAGGAAAGATCGCTTCCCCGCAGACAATCCTCTGCATACAGCCGGGCCTCTTCAAGGCGTCCGGCAATCTGATAGGATTGGGCAAGATTAACTTTGGAGAGGGGAGAGGTGTCCATCTCATGGGCATGCTGGTACTCGATAAAGGTCTGCTTAAAATTAAGCTGTCTGAGGAAGAGATCCCCCCGGGCAAGCCTGCCGGAGGAACGGTTTTGGGCGGCCAGGGAGGCGTTGGTCTGGTCAAAGGACTGATCAAAATGGTAGAACCGGGTTTCCAGAATGGAGAGGTTGTAGTGGGCAACTGCGGTGAAGCTCATGGATTCGGCTCTGGCAATGGCCTCAAGGTACCGCTGCTTGCCCTCGGCATAGCGAAACATATCGGCATAGATGGTTCCCAGGGTCATGGAAAAATCCGCGTCCGGGCCGAATCGTTCCAGGGCGCTGAGGAGGAGCTGGGCGCCTTCGCCAAGGCGGTGGAGCTTAAAGTACATCCAGCCCAGGTTGCTGATGGCTTCTTTGTTATCCGGCTCAATGGCCAGGAGCCGTTCCAGATACTCCACGGAAATAGCCTCGTTGTTAAGATAGCCTGCGGTTAGGGAAAGGCGGTGCAATACCCAGGGGTTATTGGGCATGAGTTTTTCGGTTTTGAGGTATTGATCCCAGGCAAGGCCGTAGAGTTGGCGGTTGTAATACAGGTTCCCCAGGGCCAGGGGGAAGCGGGAGTCAGATGGATACCCTTCCAAGCCCTTGCTGTACAGCTCAATGGCCCGTTCCCAGAATTCCGCGTTCTGGGCATGGATGGCCTCGTTGTAGATGGTATCCGCGCTGGCCTGGGCATCGGGGTTCTGGGCCTCTGCGGCATCCCCGGCCAGGGATAGGAGCAGGATGCCCAGGATGATCCCGGCGCCTCTGGAAGTAGTTCCCCCTATGGGTCTTTCCTGCGGCCCTGCCTTGAGGATCAATGCCAGGGGCGGTAGCAGCCATGCCAGGAGGCGTCTCCCTGGGGAAACGGCTTTTCGGTACTGAAGGGAAAACTGGTCATACCGGGCTTTCAAGGATCCTTGGGTATATTCCGGGGCGTACCGCGCCGCGGCAGCGCCTTGGTACAGGGCATACACGCCGGCAATACGGTGATCCAGGGTGTGCGCCCATTCCGCCTCAGACTCAAGGGCCCCCCGTTTATAGCCCCCCAGCCTGAGGCGCTGTACCGTATGGTTCCAGAGCCGGACCGCCTTTTTCCGGGGATTCCGGCTCAACCATGCGGCAAGGAAATACCGGTTCCGCAGGGCGATGAAGAGGATGCAGAGGAAGACCAGCAGCAGGGCCGGCCAGTAGACCTGGAAGAAACGAATAGCGTAGTTTCTCAGGGACCGGAAACTGCCGGGGGCCTCGTCGGTCCCTTCCTTGGGGGTCAGCCGGGAATGGTTATCCAGGATTTCCTTCATGAGCCGTTCAAACAGCTCTGGGGGCACACCGGCAGAAAAGCGGAATTCCTCCCCTTCTGCAAGGTTTTCTGTGGTCGGATCGTATTCCACCCACCCGTACCCGGGATAGCGGACTTCAACCCAGGCGTGGGCCATGTCGGAGCGGACCGGGTAGTAGTCAAAGGTATTGGTGGAAGGGTCGATGAAGAAGCCCGCGGCTACCCGTGCGGGTATGCCCAGGGAACGGAGGAGCAGGGTCATGGCAAAGGCGTAATAGGAACAGTAGCCCTTCTTGGTTTGAAACAGAAACAGGCCCAGTTGATCCCCATCCGGGGCAATGCCGGGTTTGAGGCTATACCGGTATTCCCCGAATTTCAGTCGTTCATAGATGGCCTGTACCTTGTCCCAGTAGTTGTCAAAGCCTCCGGTGATTTCCTGGGCAAAGGCGGCGATCCGTTCATCCTGGCCGTATTCGGTATACAAGGCGTATGCTTCAGGGCTGAGGTCCAGGGCTGCAGGGCTTGGGTTTCCCAGCACCGCATCAATAAGCTCAAAGGGAAGGGCCTCGCTGGTATGGCTTTGCACTGCATACGCGGAGTTGAAGGAGGAGGCGTCCCAGGTTTCAAAGGGTATAATCACTACCGGCTCGTTCATGCCGATAAACGCGGCAGCATCGAAGTTGACGAGGTAATATTCCTGATTGGTAACCCGGTACGCATCAATCGGTTCAGCCTCAAAGGTGATCCTGCGGTTGGGCAATTGCTGGGGATGGGTCTTTTCGTCGATACGCTCCTCTCGGAAAAAGCCCTGCTTGGGGGTATACCCTGAAAGCACATAGCGGCGGAGGAGGATATGAGTATCTTCAGCGTCTTTTTTGACAATGAGTACCAGATCGTCGTTCATGCTGATTTCCGTTTCCAGCCGCAGGACCTGGGAAAAGTCGAAGCGGAAGAGTTTTGGTTCCAGGAGTCCCCCGCCGCGATCCACCATTTTTTCCTGGGAAGGCCGGAGGAAGAGGATGCCGCCGATTACCACCAGGACCAGGAGTGCACAGCCTGCAAAGAGGCTTTCTTTTTTGCGCAGCCGGTATGCCGGTGCTATGGAGAAGATGAGGGCCAGGAGCTGTAAGAACAGGATGCTGCCAAAGACGGTGATCATTAAAATAGGCCAGCGGTAAACCCCGGCAGTGGGGGCAATACAGAAGAGGACCATGAGCAGGGTGGTGGAGGCGATGATATCGGCCCGCAGAAAGATTCGGGACCGTATTGAACAATAGGTCGCGCAGGCGGCCCAGTAGAAGGGAATGATAGCGACAAAGGTGTTACGATCCAGGTTGAGGAGCAGGGAATCGAGGACCACTGAGATACCGGAAACGAAGAGCCGGGGGAAGGCGATGAGGAAGCGGGTAGTCCAGGGTATGAGGGTGAGGATTATCAAGGCCGGAATCAGGGGGATCTTTCGGTGGGCGAGGAACCAGGCTGCGGCAAAGGCGCCTAAGAGGGTGGCGATGAAGATCGGGGTTTCCGCCAGGTCCCCGGCAAGGAGCCGGAACTGGCAGAGGATCAGAAAGAGCGCCACTCCGTGGGGGAGGAGGGCGAATAGGCGCCGGGGAGTCTGATATACATCCATAGTTAGCATGGTACCATTAATCGAAATCCCCTGTAAATGAGGCTGAGGGCAAGCCAGCTTATGGCGGCACCAGGTTGAGGAGCGACCAAAAGCTGGGGCTTTCCTGTCCGACCCGCCAGAAGCCAATGGATCGTACCCCCAGGATACGGTACAGCTCCATGCGGACCGATAGGGAGTAGTTGTCTTCGTAGTAGACCGTAACGGTAAGCGGGGTTTCATAGGTAAAGGTGGGGATACCAAGGTCCCGGCGGATTTCCGTAACCCCCTGTTCTTTTTTAAGCGCTTCGAGGTCTGTATAGATATAGGCCCGGTTATGAGTGCGGTTTACCCAGGCCCGGCCATACAAGGGGAGGCCCATGATGAGCTTTTCTGGTCCAATGGTTTTAAGGGCATAGGCCGCCACGGAGCGGCACCAGTTCATCGACGCGATGGGGCCAGGTGCGCTGGTGGACCAGTGTTCGTCATACGCCATCACCAGGATACGGTCCACCAGGGGTTTGATCTTTCCGTAATCATACACATCATTAGCCAGGGTACGAGTCCGGGCACGCAGGGCAACGGTGAACAACTTAGTACCCAAGCCCTTCCTGAGTTCAGCAAGAAAAGAGTGGAACGCAGGCCCGTCCCGTTCGGGAATGGACTCAAAATCGATCTGCAAGCCGTCAAAGTCCTTGGCCGCTTCAAGCAGGGCGGCGATGAGGCGCTGCCTGACCTGTGTGCCTTCCATAAGCGCAAAATGGCTTAAGGCCGGGCCGCCGCAGCCAACCACTATATGTATGCGTCCTGAAAAAGGAGCCAGTTTTTTAGGATCAGGAACGGTGACCAATTCTCCATAAATATTCAGTTCAGCCCCAAAATAGCCAACATCGGAAATGGGATAGGCTGGTTTAAAGGATACTTCCCGGCCGCTTATCACATACCCCCAGATCTCCCCAAAAGAAGAGACCGGCAAGTCCGTTTCAGAGACCGGCAAATCAATCGGCGGATCCAGGTCTTGTATAAGCGTTTCAGCAGGGTTTTCAGCGGTCTTAGCGGAACTACACCCACTGAAAACAAACAGCAGGCACCAGAGGAGTAACCGGAACCGTCGCTTACTCATGGCGCTGAAACAACCCGTCTTAACTGGGCATCAGGGGGAGGGAGTCTGACATTGTAGCTCGGTGACGTCAGGTCAAGACCTGCTGCTTTGAACCCGTCTTGCAGGTTTTTATGGAGGTCCGAAAGAATCGCCGGTACCTTAGCCACTTCCCTGACATACACATTGAGTTCATACCGGGCATAGTAATCGTCCAGGGCAGTTTGCAGGATATACGGGGCCGGGGTTTCCTCCACGTAGATCGTCTTCTTTGCCGCGGCGAGCATAACCTCGTGCATCTGCGTCCAGGGAACGTAGAATTCCATAGTAACATCCGTATGGAGTATCAGTCCTTCCGCCATTTCAGTGGAAAAATTGTAGTTGGTAATACTGGCATTCAGGATCGTCTGATTGGGAAAGGTGACGAATTCGTTTTTATGGGTCCTGATCCGGGTAACTGTCGCCGACTTTTCCACTACAAAGCCGGTAACATCGTTGATCTTGATCCGATCCCCCAGCTTAAAAGGCCGCATATAGGTAATCACGATACCTGCCACCAGGTTCCCGATAACCGAACTGGATCCCAGGGAGAAGAGTATCCCCACAAACACGGACACCCCCTGAAAGGCAACGGAATTCGAACCAGGGAAGGAAGGATAGATGATGGCCAGCATAAAGGCGTATATGAGGAAACGCAACAGGGTGAAGGTGGGCTGGGCCCAGTCAGCATAAAACCCTGGTATCACCAGCTTCTCTTTTTCGATTTGGATGGTAAAGAATTTGAGAAACCGGATGGCGTATTGGGCTACCACCACCACGATGACGATAGTAAAGAGATTCGGGATATAGCTGATGATGCCCAAACCGATGTTTTTTAAGGGGGTCAGGATATAGCCAAAAAGGGTAGACGCCAGGTTTCTGGTTAAGGGGAACAGGCTGAACACCAGGGGGATGGTGAGGAAGAGCTGGACTATGGTAAACACCCACTTGAGGATTCGTAACAGGAAGTAGGCGATGTTGAGCATCTGATGGATATCCAGCAGACGGTACTGTTTAATCTGCAGGGGCTTAAACTTTTCGGTACCCAAAACGGTAACTTTCTGGTTAAGCCAGACAAACAAGCGCCATATCAGGCGTATCAGTACAATCTGCAGGATGATGATCACCGCTGCGACCCCAAACCGCACCATGAGGTTCATTTGGGCATTTTCGAAGAACTTTACCAATCCACTGGTCATTTCCCCGGTGGCATCGACTATCCTCTCTCCTTCAGCCTCAAGCTCCCCTTCGATATGTTGTGCTTCAAACTGCGGTGTTTGTCCCACACCCTGATCCTCCTGCGCCGCTATACGAAGCGGAGCGCAGAGAACGATACAATAACAAGCCCCTAAAAAAATAGTTTTCAGGGTATTCCCGAATCCCATACAATTACTCCATTTGTAAGGATTATTTTATCGGGCAATGAACCGGTGGTCAAGGGTTTCTTTTAATAGCAGCTTGCAATAGCCCCCTCCAGGGCTGCAAGCTGGGGATCAATGATCACGATAGGATCTGTTTTTTTCCGTAAGAGTATGAATTTTGCAGGGATTTCCATGGATTGGCCGGTTGTTTTTTCTACCAGTTCCACCGCTTTTACCGGATGCCCTGTGGCAAGTATAACCAGATGGCCGTTAAACCCAGGGGACGCGGCAAAGCGTTCCCCTGCGGCAAAGGCCACACCCCCGTGGGGATCCAGGAGGAGGCCGTACTTTTTCCAGAATCCTTCCATGGCATCCTCAGTAGCCTTATCGTCAATGGAGGCGGGGAATACCATGTTCCGCATCACTGCCGGGGCTTCTTCATAAAAAGAGACCAGTCGTTCATAGTTTGAAGGGAAACTCACATCCAGGGCCGGTGAATTGGTGCTGATCAGGGGCTGGGGTTTAAATTCCCTGCCCTGGATAAAATCGCCGAAGGCGTTATTGGCGTTCATCGCCGCGATAAAGCCGTTTACGGGCATACCGAATTTCCAGGCATAAAGCCCGGCTATCAGGTTGCCGAAATTGCCTGCGGGCACACTGAACACCAGATCCCCTTTCAGGTATTTCTTGATTTTTACAAAAGCAAAAAGATAATACAATGCCTGGGGTAAGAGGCGTCCCACATTGAGGGCGTTAGCAGTGGTGATACTGTACCGCTCGGCAAAGGGCCGGTCACGTATGATTTCCGTAACCAGGCGCTGACAATCATCGAAAGTTCCCCGAACCTGAATGGGAATGATATTACCCCCACGGGTGACAAAAGTTGCAGGATCAAGCCCCCGGATAGGTCCAGAAGGATAGAGCATGACCGAAGTAATATGCTTGCGCCCATAAAACGCACGGGTCATACTGACCCCGGTATCGGTCCGCGTGGCAGAGAGCACCATGGCTCGTCCGCTGTTTTTCAGCAGTTGTTCCATGACCGCGGCGAGAAAGGCGATACCGAAGTCCTTAAAAATACCGGTTGGCCCATGGTAGAGGTTTAATAGGGAGAAGCGCTCATCCAGTTGTATGAGTTCAGGTTCAAAATCAAAGGCGCTTTCGGCAACCTGGGAGGCAGAAAAAGGGTTCAATTCACCCTGGAGCAGAACTGGCGCAACTGTGGCTACTAATTCATGATAGGCGGTATCGGAATCCATATACAGAAAAAACTGCCGCATATCCATCACCGAGGCCGGGACATATAACCCGCCTTCTGGTGGCAAACAGCGGAGTACCGCGTCTTTGAAGGAAACCAAAGACTTACTTGAATGGGTAGACCTGAATTGCATGGCTCATCCTTTTTATGTAATGATAGAGTAAATTTACACCCTTTTTTTCAAAATTGCAATTTTGAAAGACACCTTATGTAAGTTACTATGAGAAAAACGAATCGGCAAGTACACCGCGTTTATTCCGGAGGTCCCTGCTGCCGTTGAGCTGTACCAGTTTCCAATCGAAAAATCATTTGACAAAGCAGGAACCATCCTCCAGAATAATAAAGATATGACTCAATCGTTAGAAGATTATCTTGAAATGGTGAGTTTCCTGTCCGATGAGGGGGTGGTCCGGGTTACGGATATTGCGGCCCGGCTGGGGGTTTCAAAACCTTCGGTGCTGACCGCCCTTAAAGTGCTGGAGGAACAGGGCCTTTTGGAACATGAGCGGTACCGTACCGTCTCGTTAACCAAAAAGGGCGCAATCCAGGCAGCGGAAATCAGGGAACGTCACAGCTTCCTCACGGCCTTTCTTCAAAATATAGTCAGGGTTAGTCCAGATACAGCGGAAAAAGACGCCTGTAAAATGGAACATCTCCTTTCTGAAGAAACATTGCAAAAAATGAAAGCCCTGGTTACTGCCCGGCGATGACGGTTCCCGCCGGTCAAGGGCTTCATTACTTATAAGCCCTTGGGAGGTCCTAAAATTTCCGCCCATACCACCCCGCGCTTGAGGGGTGGCAGGTAGGCAAGGTGTACGCCTCGTTTTTTCTCTTTACCAGGTACCGGCATATCCTTTAGGGGGGCCTTAGCCGGTTTCGGTACAGCCACCAGGACTTCCCCGCTTGGATCTGACTGCTCCCCACGGGAAAGCCACTTTTGAGGCGCGGTGTATGGTTCTGGATCCGCTGTTTCATCCAGCATGGACGCCAGTGCCTGCTGTGCCGCTGCCCGTTTTTTTCGTTCCATGAAGATACGGATTCCAATGATAAGCAGCACAGGAACAAACGGCATAAGGCTTTCAATATTGAACACAGTACACCCTCTACTCATCCTTGCCAATGGCGGCTCGCATGTCCGTATCGGCCTGGATGTTCTTGAGCCGGTAGTAGTCCATGATACCCAGGTGTCCGCTCCTGAAGGCTTCCGCAATGGCCAGGGGGATTTCAGATTCTGCGAGAACCACTTTGGCCCGGTTCTCCTGGACCAGGGCAATCATCTCCTGTTCCCGAGCCTGAGCCGCGGCCCGCCGCTTCTCTGCTTCTGCCTGGAAACGCCACTTATCCGCTTCTGCCTGGTCGGCCTGGAGCTTGGCCCCCACGTTGGCCCCCACATCGATATCCGCTATATCAATAGAAAGAATCTCAAAGGCCGTGCCCGCGTCCAGTCCCTTTTCCAGGACCCGCTTGGAAATCGTGTCCGGGTTTTCCAGCACCGTCTTATAGGTCTCCGAAGACCCGATGGTGGTCACGATCCCTTCACCCACACGGGCAATGATGGTTTCCTCGGTGGCCCCTCCCACGAGGCGTTCGATGTTTGCCCGCACCGTTACACGAGCCTTTACCTGGAGCTGGATACCGTCTTTGGCCACTGCATCAATGGTATGCTTCCCCTTGGTCGCATCAGGGCAGTCGATGACCTTGGGATTGACACTGGTCCGTACCGCCTCAAGCACATCCCGGCCTGCCAGGTCAATGGCGGCGGCCCGCTGGAAGGGCAGGGGAATGTTGGCCTTGTTTGCCGCCACCAGGGCGCGGCTCACCTTCATCACATCTCCCCGTGCAAGAAAATGGGTTTCCAGCATATCCGAATCCACATCAATGCCCGCCTTGGCGAGCATGATCCGGGAATCCACAATGACGCCAGAGTTCACATGGCGCAGCCACATCCCCACGAGTTTCCCCATACCCACGTAGGACCCGGAAAGCAAGGCCCGGAACCACAGCCCGAAGAACCGGAAAAACAGGATCAAGAACCCCAGGGCACATAATCCAACCACAATCATTAAAATCAGCGTTCCCATACCTACCTCCTGACTATACCAATTTGACGATCATACCGACCGTACCAGAATTCTGTTTCCCCATACCTGAATAACCTGAACAGCCCTCCCCGGTTCGATAAACAGGTTATCCGCTTCTACCGAATAAAGCTGCCCTTCAATGAGTGCCTTTCCAGCAGGTCTGAGCGTTGAAGTGGCAGTCCCGGTCTTGCCCACCAGTCCTGCATAATCCCCTTCCGGCGTGTACTCCGGGTCGGGACCAGTGATCTTGGTCTTGAGGGTAAGGCGATCAAAGAGCCGTATTCTGGGACCCAGGAGGGCGATGACCGCAATCCCTGTAATGGCCACGAGGATACCGATACAGACCACCTGCACATTCCGGCCCAGGAGCTTCCATTCCCAGTCAAACCGGGGTACCACAAAATCCTGCATAGCAAGCACCAGGGAAAGGCCTATGAAGATGATACCTGCAATGCCCATCACCCCGAAACCGGGGATGACGAAAAGTTCCACGGCCAACAGGCCGATACCCCCCAGAAAGAGGATGAGTTCCAGGGACCCCACCCGTCCCAGGAGGGCACCGGAACCGAAGACCACCAGAAAGCAGATCACCGCCACGGTTCCCGGTATGCCAAAGCCTGGGGTGTTGATTTCCAGGAACAGCATCACCAGGCCCAGGATTATCAAGAGGGCCTGCACCAGACCTGAGCTTAACACCGTGATGATCCCGTCTGCAACACTAGGGGTACTTTCGGTGAATTCCCCAGGGGCACCGAGGGCCTCAAGGATGGCCTTCCGATCATCGGCAAGGCCTGTGGCAAGCCCATACCGGTAGGCTTCCCCTGCGGTGAGGGAGAGGAGCTTTCCTTTGGGGGAGATGAGTTCCCGGCGTTCAACCTGGGGAGCGCCGGATTGGGCCTTTTCAAGCCCTTCCAGTTCGGCGAGGGTGATGACCCGGGACTTTCCATCGACCAATACATCCCATAACTCCACATCGTAATCAACCATAGCCAGGGCAAGTCCCGTGGGATGCCCGTTGCGCTCTGCCAGTGCCGCCATTTGGGAGCGGACCGCCGCAACGGTCTTTTCCCCGGTAGCGGTAGTCGAACCATCGGCGCCCATGGTAACCGGCGCGGCAGCTCCCATAGAGGTCCCGCCAGCCATGTAAATAGTATCGCAGGCAAAGGCAATCAAGGCCCCGGCAGACCAGCTTACCCCCATGGATTGCTCACTATTATGCACCCAGGCAATGGTCCGGGGATGCTGGGGGGCCATATTTTTAATTGATATGATAAAAGAGGTTATCTGCAAGGCTGAATCCACCCGTCCCCCAAAGGTATCGATCTCAAAAACGATGAACGCCGCCTCGCCGGCAAGGGCCTTCCGGGCTTCCCGGCGTACAAAAGCGGTCATGGAAGGCTCAATATCTCCCCGGATGGGGATAAGCCAAGCCCTCCCGCCCTCTTGCCCGGTAAGCGGCAGTACGGGAATCATGCCTAACACCCAGATCCCCAGGACACACTGCAATCCCCCAATTATCCGTTTTTTTAACCTAATGTTCAGTAACCTATTGTACAACATAAAAATATATAGTAAGGTATATTAAGAGAAAGGTCCAGTAGCTCAGGGGATAGAGCGGCCGCCTCCTAAGCGGCAGGTCGGCAGTTCGATTCTGCCCTGGATCAAGGATACCACGAGGTTTCTTCCCGAACGCCCATCTAACCGGTATTTATTCCCTTGAGGTATTAAGGGTATTGACAATTTGACGCCACAGATGTTAAATAGTATCATACTGAATTATTAGGAGAAAATGGTATGAGGCAGGATGTATCATTACAGTTGGTATTAGGGGACAAGCGGGTTACCCTTGGGGTTGATTATGTGGGGGCCTATATGCGTAAGGACGGCACGACGAAATTCTCGGTTACGGCTACTTGTCTTAATAGAGATGATGCTCGTATTTTAGCACAAGCTTTGGGTGAACTGGGGGTGAAGGATCCGCAATGATGAAAAGGGTACGTCCTGTTCACAGTACGTTAGATTTTTAATTATAAAAAATCTGCCTTCATCGCTTTTCTTATCCACGTTACTTATTATATAAATTTTTCATCTCACCGTATACCTATTCATTCTGATTGAATTGTGGGGAGTGATGATCTGACTAAAAGGAGTGAGCAAAACCCTTGGGCACTGAGGTGTTTGAAACCACCATCCCTGCACAAAACTTATAACCGTTCCCGGAGGAGGGAAAGGTTAAATTCGGGCAATATCGGGATGGATTCGGCGGCGGCTTTATTCTCAGCCTTGATCGTGTCAAACACTTCCTGCCTGAACACCTTTATCGCCTTAGGCGCATCCACACCGATTCGAATATGATCCCCCTGGATTTCTATGATTAAGATGGAGATATCATCTCCTATCATTATTTTTTCATTGACCTTTCTGGATAATATCAGCATGGGGCAGTGCTCCTGGCCCCCAACTCTGCCATGATGTCGTGTTTGGTTTTCCAGCGGGGGTCGGATACTATCAGTTGTTTGCCGAACCGCGTGTTCCGGTTGATGATAAGCGGCCCCTGTAAATTAGCGGTCATAGGCCCGCCATCAGGGGGGATCGTAACGATTGAAAAAACCAGGGCCTTTTCCGGCCCGGGCAGGTCTATCTCCTGGAGTTCTTCATTATCAATGGTAAGTTCATAATCAGGTCTGAACGTAAAGGGATTGATCACAATAAAAGCCAACCCTTGACGATCCGCTGATTGGAGCCAGTAGAAAGGCTGCTGTTCCGCATCAAGGAGCAGATATTCCTTATAAGATTCAAATCCAAAGAGTCCCTGGGGAAAGCTGAACTTTTGATACTCATCCACGTCGATGAGACCATACGCCTTGGTCGCAACTTTCATATACTGCTCCTTTTGTGTTGCCTAACGCAGGAAATCCAGTAGGGTCGGCGACAGGACCTTGGCGGCGGTCTGGAGACTCGCCTTGTGGGCAAATTCCAGCATCCCCAAATCCGTGGCAGCCTTGGCAAAGTCCAGGGACGATTCCCTGCTCAACGCGGCAGTAACATTGGGAATCTCCGCATTGATCCGCTTCCAGGTCATTTCCGCCCGTTCCTGACGGCTGCCTATTTCGGCGAGACGGCTCTGGACATTGTTCAGCGCCAGATCAATACCTGCGATTCCCTGGCTGCCCACAAAATCGTAATCCCCCCGGAACAAGGCGTCTCTGAGACGTATTACCATATCGAAGGCAGAGCCTCCGGAAACCCGGGAGGCCGCCGTATTCCAGTTCGGCGCACCGGCATCGGCGTTCGCCCTGATAAGCCCCAAATCCTGGAGTACCTGGGAACCCTGCTGATCTTCCATGCGGATAAGATGCGGGTTGGTCCCTTCCAGGGCAAGGCCATTGGTTTCAGGATCGATAAAGGCCTTAACCGGTGCGGGAGACTCGTTTATTTTTGCCACAATCGTTTGAAGCGTATCCCCAGGGTTGAGGCTAATCTCTTCCCCATCCACATAAAAGGCCGCCTGAGTGGTAACCCGATACGTTGAAGCATCAAAACCGGAAAAGATCTGCATTTTTTCCGCCCAGAATGCCTCGCCGCCGCCTATATCCAGGGTCGAATAGGTCCCATCGGTAACTTCGGTTTTCCGGGAAGCGCCGGCACCCCGGTATTCTACCCGGACCACCATGTTTTCCCCGCCACCCTCGACCATGCCTTCCACAATACGGAAAGGCTCGGTAAAGGCCTTATCCCCGCCGAAAAGCTGCCTGCCGTCAGGTCCCACCGCATTGGCCACTGCAACGATATCCTTGAGGAGTTCGTTGACCTCCACGGCCATGTATTTCATATCCTCCGGGACCATGGTACCATTAGCCCCCTGCACCGAAAGTTCCCGGATCCGCTGCAGCACATCGTTCACCTGCTTGAGGTACGTGTCGGTCTGGTTAAAATGATCCTGCGCATAGAGGGTGTTTTGTTCAAACCGTTCAAGCCGCGCCAGGTATGATTCATACCGCACCGCATGAGACGCGGCCAGGGGATCGTCCCGGAGTTCCTTGATCTTGGTCTGCCCCGCGATCTTCGCCTGGATGTTTGCAAGTCCCTCCTCCTGCCTTCTGAGGTAGTACTGCATATCGTTATTCGGCATATCCGTGGAAATTCGTCTCATAATCTATTTACACTCCCATTCGGTTAATAATCGTATCCAGCATGGAATTCACCGTGGTGATAAACCGTGCCGCCGCTGCATAGCCATGCTGATACTTGATCATGTTGGATAGTTCTTCGTCCATATTGACCCCGGAAACCGACTGCCGCATGTCCTTGAGCTGTTTCATCACAAGGTTCTGGGTTTCAAGCGCCCGGTTACTCTGTTCCCCCAAAAGCCCGACCCGGCCTACGGCATCGGCAAAGTAATCGTCAAAGGTTTCGAGCCTTCCCACCATGACCGGTGTGTTTCGTATGGCCGCGATGGCCATGGCAGCCTCACCGTTCCCCGGATTGGCAGGCCGGCCGTTTTCCCCAAACCCTGCAACCACCGAGCCTGGATCCTTGATGAGCGCCGGATTCACCTCGATCCAGCCTGCAGGATGAGCCACCGGGGCGGTGGAGAAATCCGCCACACTCCCCTGGAGAGACGCAACTGCATCGGGCCTGGTCCAGTCGTATGCCCCATCAGGCCCTGAGCCATTCAGCACACCTGCATAGCCCTCAAGGAAGCGGCCTGAATCCTCAATATGACGGATAACAAAGTCCGGCTTATCCCAATCCGCCGAAGGGATACCCTTGAGGGAGAGATGACCTTCCCGGTTGAGCCGGGCCGCTACATCGGCACCGGAATTGTTGATCCGGGCTATAATATCCGCCACCGTATCTGTGGGATAATAGGGCACCTGGACATCCCCGTCTGAAGATGCAAGGGTAATCATCCCCGTAAGTCCTACCTGCGTCCGTTCTTCCAGGACATTCGTACCGGTGATGCGGAAAATAAAACTGGAATCATAGGCCCCATCCCCGTCCCGGTCGTAGTTTCCATTCACATTGGTCACAAAATGATGTTCCGTGAAGAAATCCTGCCCCGTGGTACCGTTGATGCCGTAACCGGCCCGGTGCACTTCGTTCACCAGATCGATGAAATTCATGGTCATGGTATCGAGTTCCCGGATTTCCGATTGAATGACCTTATCCCGCAGATCCACCAGGGCCGCGAGGCTGCCGTTACGGAACTGGATATCCTCCCTGGTTTCGGCCCAGACGATCCGGGAATAGCCCTCGGTTTCAATGCCCCGTTCCAGGTTCAACTGCCGTCCGATGGCCCCCTGGACCAGGGTCATACCGGCGGTGTGAACCATGAATTCATCGGGGTCCCGGTTATTCACGGTGACATCAACTATCGACGACAGCTTATCGACCAAGAGGTCCCGGCGGTCCAGCAGGTCATTGGGATTATCCCCCTGGGCCTTGATCCGTTGAATATCGGCGTTTAACCCGGCGATTTGCCGGGAAAGCTCATTCACCCGGTTCACCGTGAGGCGGATATCCTCCTCAGTCATATTCTGGAAGCCTTTGAGCTGATTATACCGGTCATGGATACCGTCAATCAGAGTTTGTCCCCGTTCGAGGACCGAGGTCCGGGGAGCGCTATCCGCAGGATATATTGAAAGCTCCTGCCACGCATCCCAGAAGGCATCCATCTTTCCCCGGATGGAATCACCCCCTGGTTCCAGGTACACCTGTTCCACCATACGGATATAGGGGTCCTTGGTTCCCCAATACCCCTCGCCCCCGGCCTGGGCAACGATACGCTGGTCCAGCAACTGATCCCGCTGGCGCTCTATCCGCTCCACCACCGTCCCCTGTCCGATTTGTCCTGGTGTCTCCGCCCGGTTGAGGCCGGGCAGAAAAATCGGTTCAAAAGCGGAAAATTCCACCCGCTGCCGGGAATACCCTTCAGTCGAAGCATTTGAAAGATTGTGCCCCGTGGTATTCAGCGCCTGTTCATGGGCGGCAACCGCCCGTTTTCCAATTTCTATGCCTAAAAAAGTCGATGTCATGCCAATACTCCACTCAGAAACTTTGATTCAGCACCATGCTCCGCACATCCGTGGGGATCTGCGTTCCCAGCCGGGAATACATCCGTCCCTTACGCTCAGGAAGCGCGGCCTCAAGGAAGGTATCCACCGTGGTTCTCGCTTCGTTAAGGTAGGTCATAAGGGAATCATTGGCCATCCGCAGCTTGAGGGTTCTCAGTTTAACGTTCCGGTACATTTCGGTGAGTTCTTTCCGATCTTGTTCCGGAAGCCTGGAGACAAGGGTATAAAAGCCGGCCTCACTTCCTCCCTTCTTTTCAGCGCCTTTGCGTTCAGCATATTCCTGTTCAGCATAAAAACGGGCGAAAAGCGCCACCCGTTCCGCTTCCAGGACCTCAAACCGCTCGCTATACGCTTTCATGGAACTGAGGAGTGCCTCAAAATCAGTCCACTCCCGACAGATAACCGCATCCCGCACCGATTCCTGAATCGCGGCAATCTCTCCCAGGAGTTCGGCTTCCAGATTTAAAATAACCAGATTCCTTTCATTAAGGGCGTCCTCTCGTTCCCCTGAGGTATTTCGCACAATAGGATCCTGTACATTCGCTTTCATACCATGCCTCCAATCTATCTATCGGCTTATAAGCGGACCATATTGAGGGAATTATGTTCCTAGGCCCCCTCGTTCCAGTGACCTATCTTGAGGATCTTCTGATTCCGGTAACGGACCAGCACCGAGGGGTTGCGTCCGCACAGATCATGTAATTCCTTTGCCAGGACCTGCCTGATGCTCACCGCAGCAGCCACCGGGTCTGTGTGGGCGCCTCCCGGAGGCTCAGGTATGATGCCGTTGATCACCTTGAAGTCCAGGAGATCCGCGCTGGTGATCCTGAGCATGGCCGCCGCGTCCTTTGCCCTGCTGGCATCCCGCAGCAGTATTGAGGCGCACCCTTCGGGGCTGATGACCGAATAGATGGCATTCTCCAGCATATAAATCTTATCCCCCACACAAAGCCCCAGGGCGCCGCCTGAGCCACCTTCACCGATGATGATGCAGATTATCGGGGTTTTAAGCTGACTGAAATCCCTGAGATTCCGGGCAATGGCTTCTCCAATACCCCGCTCCTCAGCCCCAAGTCCGGGGTAGGCCCCGGCAGTATCCACAAAGGTAACAATAGGCCGTCTGAACTTCTCAGCCTGCTTCGCGAGGCGCAGGGCCTTACGGTACCCTTCGGGGTTGGCCATGCCGTGGTTGCGGTGCATGTTTTCTTTTAAGGTACGGCCCTTCTGATTCGCCAGGATAGTAACGGGCCGGCCTTCAAAAAAACCAAGCCCCCCGATAAGGGCCGGATCATCCCCAAAAGAGCGGTCCCCGTGGAGTTCGATAAAACCGTCGAAGATGCGGTGTATGTAGTCCAGCGCGTAAGGCCGGTCAGGATGACGGGCAAGTTCAACCCGCTTCCAGGTCGATTCAGTCTTAGACCGGGCCTGTATCTTTACTTCCAACTGGTCCAGTTCTTCGGAAGCGTCAATCCCCGATTCCCGGATGAGTTTTTTCAGTTCTTCAATTTTTTCCTGAAGATCATGAGAATGTAGTGGGGTATTCATACCTGGTGCTCCTCATGTTGGGTATCGCCGGCACCAGTTTTGTGGAGGTCTATCAGCGCCGAGATAATCCGCCGCTGCTCTTTCCGGGGGGCGATGAGGTCTACAAAGCCCTTGTCCTGTTGAAATTCCGCCCGCTGGAAACCCTCGGGCAGGGACTGGCGTATAGTCCCTTCAATCACCCGTGGCCCTGCAAAACCGATAAGTGCCCCTGGTTCGGCCATGGTGATGTCCGCCAACATAGCGAACGACGCGGTCACCCCTCCGGTGGTGGGATCGCAGAGGACGATAAAGAAGGGTATCCCCGCCTTATGCAGTTCCGCTGCGGCGCTGGCAGTCTTGGCCATCTGCATGAGGGAGAATATCCCCTCCTGCATCCGGGCGCCTCCAGAGGTGGTGTAGAGCACCACCGGCAACTTTTCTTCAGCCCCCTTGAGCAAAGCCCGGCTGACCTTCTCTCCAACAACGGAACCCATGGACCCACCCATAAAATCAAAGGACATAAGCCCTAAAATGAGGGGTTTTCCTTCAATAAGACAGACACCGGTGATGATCGCGTCCTTCATCTGGGCCTTGGCTTCAGCTTCGGAAAGTTTTTCCTCATACCCTGAAAGGTCGATGGGATTGAGGGACATGAGGTTCCCGGAGAATTCCGTGAAGCTGTCCGGATCCGTGAGGTAGGTGATACGTTCTGCCGGCTCCATACGGTAATGGTAGCCACAGGAAGGGCAGGTTTTGAGGGTCTGATGCATAACTTCCGCAGGGTGTTGAGCGCCACAGGCTGGACAGGAGTTCACCGTTTTTGTTTTTGCAGCCCCAATCGGGGCATTAATAAGGTCTGGATCATTCATGTATAGTGCTAATATACCTTGTAACGAGGTATTTTTCAAGTTTGTCAAACCTTACGCACAAGAAGAAGCGAGTCCGCGGATCCTTTTCTTCATTCTTTGTAATCATGCGTAACATGCTTTTAACCACGGAGTTTCACGGAGTACCCACGGAGGGATACAAAATCTCTTTCCTCCTCTTAATTCACCTGAACGCACTATCTCGAATACAGTAAATTCTTCTAGTCTGTACTGATGAAGTATCTAAATCAAACATACCATTTCCTCTCCAACGAATACAACGTATCCACCAGGTTCTTTTTACAGCCGGCGGTGTAAGACATTGTCATTCTCGTCTATTACAGAGACGCAGCGCATGAGGGCGCACCGTGTGTGCGCCCTCACTACGCCCGCGTTACTCCCAATTCTCCAATGTGCCGCTGTCCAGGTTTACACCCGTTCCCGCAGTGCTGTTTCGCTTCCTGCTGACGTCGTTGACTATCGAAAACACCGCGTGGCCGTAGCCGTTGAGAACGGTGTTTTCCTTAGAACCGGCGGTATGCGTGTTGTCTGTATCGCCATAGATGACGCCGCTGGTCTTGGTGAAGGTGCTGGTGTTGTACACCCCGCCGCCACCATTGGTCACCCCGTCACCACCGCTGGCGGTATTACCGGAGATTTCCCCGCCTTCCATGGTGAAGGTCTTGCTGTTGTACACCCCGCCGCCGCTGACGCTGGAGCCGTAGCTGGAGCTGGCGGTATTGCCGGAGATTTCCCCGTCTTCCATGGTGAAGGTGCCAGTGTTGTACACCCCGCCGCCGCCGACGCTGGAGCCGGAGCCGGAGCTGGAGGTATGGCCGGAGATTTCCCCGTCTTAATTGGGGAAGGTGCGAGG
>JAITNU010000137.1 GCA_031290325.1 Treponema sp. | reverse complement strand
CGTTATTGCCGATTATGGCATTGATCAATGGATACTCCTGAAACAGTAAAGGACTCGATTATGGGAAACGCCGGTCTCCTGCAAAGAAGAAACGGAGGGATGGCAGAAACCGTCCCCCCTCGGCGCTTCTCCCTGTAGTAATCTTTTTTAAGGAGGCTGTTATGGCCATTGGAAAAAAACGAAGTCTGTCCATTTATGATAAATGGTTCGGACCCCTGGTAGCACCTGCCCTTATCCTCTTTGCGCTGGTTATCATCCTTCCTTTTATTGTGGGGATTCTGAATTCTTTTGTAGTGTGGCGGGGTTCCTATTACTTTAATCCCGTAACCCGTACCCGCGCCGCTTCCCCCATTGAAGCCTTTGTCGGCTTTGCAAACTATAAGGCGGCCTTTCAGGATGTCCGCTTTACCCGTTCCTTATGGTATACCGTCCGCTTTACCCTAATTGCGGTGCTTATCCTTAATGTGGTATCCCTCTGTCTCGCCCTGCTGGTTACCCGCATTACCGACACGCTTGCCGGTGTCTTTCGTACTATCTTCTTCCTCCCCAATATGCTCGGCGGCCTTGCCCTGGGCTATATCTTTCAGTTTGTTTTTCAGATTATCTTTACCGATCTCCTCTTCGGTCCCGAAGGAATCATCCACATTGAAGCGATGCGCTATATGACCCAGGACTCCACAAAAGCCCTCTTTGCCATAGCCCTCTTATATACCTGGCAATCGGCAGGGTATATGATGCTTATCTATATTACGGGCCTGAATGCCATACCCAAGGATTTTTATGAAGCTGCAAGTATCGACGGTTCCTCCCCCTGGCATACCTTCTGGAAAATTACCGTTCCCATGCTTATGCCCTCCTTTACCATCGTCTTCTTTATGACCCTCTCAGGCAGTTTCAAATTGCTGGATCAAAACGTGGCCCTCACCAACGGGGACTTTAATACCCGGATGATTGCCTTTCAGATCCTCCGAACCGTCCAGGACACCAATCCCCCGGATTATGGAAAAGCCCAGGCCCAGGCGGTGATATTCTTTGTCATTATTGCGGTCATCAGCCTTACCCAAGTGTATCTTACCAAGAAAAAGGAGCTTGAAGCATAATGAACCTCAGCAGCAAAAACTATTTTTTACGGAAACAAATAGAAACGGGACTGCGCCTTGGGGTCTTAACCCTCGGCGGGTTCTTAACCCTGGCCCCGCTCTGGATTCTTCTGGTCAACGCCTTCAAATCTCACGCCGCCATCGTGGATAATCCCCTTTCAGTCCCTGCAAACTGGGATTTTCAGTATATCATAAACGCGGCGGAGCAGTTGAGCTTTTTCAAATCCATAGGATACACCTTTATTATTACGGTGATTTCGGTGAGTCTGATTGTGCTGGTTTCGTCAATGGCAGCGTGGATTATGGTGCGGAAAAAGAGCAAAACCGCTAATGTCATTTTCATGGCCTTTGTGGCGGCTATGCTCATCCCCTTTCAGGCAATCATGTATCCTCTGATTCAGCTTTTTGACGGGATGGGGCTTAAGAATATGACCGGCCTTATTATCATGTACGGGGGGTTTGGGTTAAGCATGTCGGTCTTTTTGTATCATGGTTTTGTAAAGGGCGTGCCCCTGGGGGTGGAAGAAGCAGCCTTCATTGACGGATGTAACATCTTTCAGATGTTCTTTCTCATTGTGATGCCCCTGCTCCAGTCCATCACCGTAACGGTAATCATCATCAATACCATGTGGATATGGAACGATTATCTGCTGCCCTTCCTGGTGATTGGAAACGCCGCAGATAAAACCCTGGTGCTGGCCCTGTACTTTGCCCGGATTCTTGCCGGACAGTACGGCAATCCCTGGCAGCTTATCTTTCCTTCGGTTTTTATTACCATTATACCGATTATCGTAGTCTTCCTGTTTTTGCAGAAGTACATTGTCAAAGGCATAAGCGCAGGAGCAATTAAAGCGTAAAGGATTGCTTTCCGGGAGAGTATTTTGCGCCAATTTTGTGAGGCTTGTCAGACGGCTATCCTGATGGTCAAGCTTGAACTAGGCCATGATGATGTTCTGCCGCAGACGTGTCCTCGTCCGTATTTGCATAAGCGCCTTGCAGAATGAGCTGAGAAAAGCTGTCCCGCACTTCACGGTTGGGATAGTCAAGCAGATAGCCCATCTCAGGGTCCTTGCCCTTAAAGGTCAGATAGCCGGACTGGAAGAGAAAACTCTCAGGCGGGGCCTGCTCTATCTCGTAAGAGGTGAGCACATCCTCGTGCAGGTAGGTTCCCAGATAGTCTTCCGGTTTCAGCTCATGGGATTTCGCGTATTCCGCCAAAGCCGAGGGAAGGCCGCTCTGTATCCAGTAATTTCTGAATTCGTATTCGGAAAAGAAATTCAGTATGGAAAAGGGATTGTACACAAAGTGTTTTCCATCAAAAGAAAAACCATTGTAGTAGTCCTTAATCCGCGCAAGGAGTTCGTCACGGGTGATACTCAGTCTGGTGGAGCCTTCCTCAAGACGCTCGTCAAAAGAGGTTTCCAGTTCTTCGCGGGTATATCCAAACATGGTGGCATACTCTTCCTTTATAGTAAGTTCATCCAGATGGTTCAGGGTGGAGAAGATGCCAGCTTTGGAGATTTTGGTGATGCCCGTCAGGAAAACCATTTGCAGGTAGGCGTCGGAGTCTTTTAGGACCAGATAGAATTCCTGCATGATTTGACGAACCGCTTTGGCTGTTTCAGGGTTCCCTATGTGAGTCAGCATGGGACGGTCGTATTCATCGATAAGGAGAACCACCTTGCCTCGTTCCGACAGCTTCTGTATCAGACTGGAAAATAACATCTTGTAATCATCTGTGTTATACTCAAGACCTTCAGTCTCATACCGTCTTTTTAACTGGTAGCATAAGGATTCCCTCACACTTTCCGGGCTTTCGTTGTTCAGCTCGGTCATGCTCATGCGTATCACCGGGTGAGGCTTGAAGTCCCACTTGTCGTAGATCCACGTGTCCTTAAAGAGTTCCTTCTCACCCTTGAACAGGTAGTGCAGGGTGGAGACCGTGAGGGTCTTGCCAAAGCGCCGGGGTCGTGACATGAAGTAGTTCTTGCCCTGGGCATGATGTGGATGTACCGCGTCTTGTCCACGTAGACATAACCATCGGTAACGATTTCTTTGAAATCCTGAAGTCCTATGGGAAGCTTTTTCATCCTTCAAGTATACTCCCCCTTCCAGATCCGTGCAACCATTGCAACCATTGCAACCATTGCATCCATTGCATGGAGCAAAGTTTTTCCGTGTTGTTCGTCAGAAGGGCGTACGCCTATAGCCGATTGGCTTGCTTCGATGTAGCTCGTGGCGTAAAATTTTTCACAAAACTACTTGATTCAGACGGTTTGTCAATGATGGTGCTTGTCATGTTCGGAGGTAGATGATAGGATGATTAAAATTACTACGGAGGAGAACTCTTATGTCCAAAATCAACAATACTATAAACCCCACCGATGAGGTGGGCGAGGTCAATCGGGCACAGATTGAACACCGGGCCACTTGGATGGGCCTTATCTATGATGAAATGGTGAAGGCCGGCATTGATGCGGAACCCATTATCCGGCGGGCCATCAAGCGGTGTGGCCATATCCACGGCGAAAATCTCAGAAAAAAATGTGGTGATCCCACGAACTGTGGGGATTTCAGGAAGGTCTTTTTAAGTGATCTGGTCATCAAAACCTTTGATATGCGCCCTATCAGTGCGGACCACGACCAGTTGAGCGTGGATTTTCATGCCTGTGCCCTGGTCAGGGCCTGGCAAAAACTGGGCTTTGATGATGAAACCTGTGCGCTGCTCTGTGATATGGCTATGGACGGGGATCGGGGTATCGCCGAGGTGATGGGGCTTACACTTGACCTTACCGAGACGCTTGCCAAAGGATGCTCTGAGTGCAAGCTCCGCTTTCACCGGTAGCTGATGGCACGTTTTATACGTAATCTGCTTGCAATAGGTATAAATATACGTTATGATGAACAAACCATAGTAAAATGCTTGGTTTTCAAGGAGTTGTTATGAAAAAGAAATGGTTTTTTTTGGTTTTGATGGTGGCAGGGCTGCTGTCAATATCGGCTGTTTTTGGCAGCGGTCAAAAGGCCGCCTCTAGTTCCGGTAACACCGTGAAGATTGCCGTGGCCTTGCCCATGACTGGGGACAATGCCGAATATGGCCAGAGTTTCCTGACCGCCGCTCAGATCATGGTGGAGAAATGGAATAAGGCAGGTGGTGTTTTAGGCAAGCAGATTGAGCTGGTGATCTATGATGACAAGAATTCTGCTGAAGAGGCCGCTTCCATCGCGCAAAAGATCGTCAGTGACAAGGACATCATCGGGGTGCTGGGGCACTTTTCCTCTGGTGTCAGCATGACCGCTGCGCCGACTTATCAGGAAAGTAAGGTGATCGAAATCTCAAACTGCGCGTCTCACCCGGATTATTCAAAGATCGGTAATTACATCTTCCGCAATAACACGGTGATAACCGAAGAATTCAAGGTGATTGTTGATGTGGTTGCCAATGACTTAAACATTAACAAGGTAGGTATTATTGCCATAAAAACCGACTGGGGAACCACTGCCGGCGGCATAGCCGCGGATCTGATCAAGACGAATGACAAGCTTACCCTCGTGGCCTATGAGCAGGTGCTTGAAACTTCCGATGATTACAGCCCTGCAATCGCCAAACTGAAGGCCGCAGGAGCAGAAGCAGTAGTGGCGGTGGGTATGTACAGTCTTTACGGGCCGCTTGCCCGGCAGTACAAGGAAGCGGATCCCAATATTCAGCTTTTAGGCGTCTCTAACGCATACACCCAGCAGATCATTCAACTGGGAGGCAGCGCAGTAGAGGGTTTGTTCGCACCGGTCAGTTTCTTTGCCGAATCAGATGATCCGGCGATCATCGAATTTGTGACCGAGTTCAAAAAAAGATTCGGTATGGAGCCTTCATCCCTGGCGGCCCAGGCCTATGATTCCATCGGGATTCTGCTGGAAGCCATTAAGCAGACCGGCTCGCTTGATCGCGATAAGGTCCGGGACGGGGTAAACAGTATCAACTATGCGGGCATTACCGGTCCCACGCAATTTGACGCTATCGGTGATGCTTCCAAAGTGTTTCAGAAAGTTGTCATCCAGGGCGGTAAATTCGTTCAATATAAATAAGGGTGCGGGCTTCTAAAACATGGCGATTTTTATCCAGCAGGTATGTAATGGAATCGCCCTGGGGCTGGTGTATGCCCTGGTGGCGGTTGGTTATTCCCTGGTATTCGGCATACTCAGGCTGATCAACTTTTCTCATGGCGCAGTGTATGCTTTTGGCGCCCATATCGCGTTCTTTTTTGTGGGTCTGCATTTTGGTCCCATACCCGCGATTATCGCGGCAGTGGTGATTACGGGAATCCTGGGGGTTTTAATTGATAAGGTTGCCCTGGCGCCTTTACGAAAGAAAAAGTCCGTTTCCATTGCGGCTTTGGTAACAACCCTGGGAATTTCCAACATCATCCAGAACATGCTGGTGGTTATTTTTGGAAGCCAGCGCAAACCCTTTCCTGATTTTTTTAATTTGGGAACCCTTACTATCGGCGGGATACAAATGAACAGTAGACAGTTTGTCATGTTTGGAGTATCACTGGTCCTGTTGCTGTTCCTCCTGCTGATAGTACATAAAACCAAGATCGGCCTGGCCATGCGGGCAACCTCGCAAAACACCAGGGCCGCCGCGCTCATGGGGATCAACGTCAACAGTATCATCACCCTGACCTTTTTGATGGGCGGCGCCTCAGCCGCCATAGCAGGGGGCATGGTCAGCGGTTATTACCAGGTGGTGTACCCGGGCATGGGCTTCATGATCGGCCTTAAAGCCTTTGCCGCTTCGGTACTGGGTGGCATCGGGAGCCTGCCCGGGGCGCTGGTCGGTGGTCTTGCCGTAGGACTTATCGAGAGTATCGCGGCGTTGTACATCGGTTCCAATTACCGGGACGCAATGGCCTTCATCATTCTGATTGCAGTCTTGATCTTCCGTCCTGCAGGGATCTTTGGAAAAAATGAAGTAATTAAGGTGTAAGTAGTGGGCAACAAAGCAGCAGGTCTGTACTCAGATTTTTTCTACCGGCTGGAACGTTTCATGTCGAATCAGCGGGTATATTTGCTGAGTGCCTTTATCCTGCTGCTCATCCTGGTGCCCGCCTTTGGTTTCAGCCGGTACATCATGCGTATCTTTATTGTCATCGGCATCTACTCCATGCTGACCCTGGCCCTCAATCTGGTGGCGGGGTATACCGGCCAGCTCTCCATGGGAAATGCGGGGTTTTACGCAATCGGTGCGTATACTTCAACTTTATTGCTGATCCACGGGGGCCTCAGTTTCTGGATAACGATGATCATCGGCGCGGTCCTGGCTGGTTGCTGTGGGTTTCTGCTCGGTCTTCCCACCTTCAGACTGAAAGGCTCCTATCTCACCATCGTTACCCTGGGATTCGGTGAAATTATGCGGATGATCCTGATGAATTGGGACCCGGTTACCAACGGAACCCTGGGGATCAGAAACATTCCCCTGCCGGTCTTTTTCGGTATCAAACTGTCCTTTGCGAATCATGGATTGTATTATCTGGTATTAGCCCTAGCGCTGCTGGTTTCTCTTTTGTGCCAGGTGATTATCAATTCAAAAATCGGCAGGGCTTTTATTGCCATCCGGGAAGATGAAATCGCCGCCCAGATGATGGGGATAAAAACGATCCGGTACAAGGTCTTGGCCTTTGTATTATCCGCGTTTATTTCAGGAATCGCCGGTGCGTTTTACGCCCCTATGGTCGGATACATCGATCCCAATTCCTTCACCTTTGATGTTTCATCCCAGATAATCAGCATGGCGATCCTCGGCGGTCTCGGTACCATGCGGGGCATGTACTTCGGCACAGCAGTGCTGATCGTGTTTCCAGAAGTGTCCCGTTTCATGATGGATTACCGTTTCGTGCTCTACGGGCTTATCCTGGTGCTGATGATGCGTTTCAGGCCCCAGGGACTGCTGGGGTGGCAGTCGCGGCTTCCTTACCGGCTTTCAAAGGATGTGAAAAAAGAACTGGAAAAACTGAACTTACCATTACCACTGATGGGATCTTCCGGTAAGTAAAGGCGGAACAGCGTATGGCTTTATTACACATAGAGGGGATTTCCCTTAGTTTCGGCGGATTGAAAGCGGTTGATGGGGTAACTCTGGAGGTGAATCAGGGGGAGATCGTGAGCCTTATCGGGCCGAACGGGGCGGGAAAGACCACCATATTCAATATCCTCACCGGTATTTATAAGATTGATACCGGCGAGATCCGTTTCGAGGAAAAGCCCATACATAATCAAATACCCCAGGACATTGTAAAGGCAGGAATCGCCCGGACCTTTCAAAACATACGGCTCTTTCGCAACATGCGGGTCATTGAAAATGTACTGGTCGGGTCTCACATCATGGCCCATTACAGTTTTTTTCACGCGGTTTTTCGCACCCCCCGGTTCAAAAAAGCGGAGATCGAAAACACGGTCAACGCAATCCGTCTCCTCAAGGATGTGGGGCTGCTGCACCGGATGCACGATTACGCCGCCAATCTTCCTTATGGTGAACAACGTAAGCTTGAAATCGCCCGCGCCCTTGCCACCGGCGCGAAACTGATCCTCCTCGACGAACCTGCGGCAGGTATGAACCCCCAGGAATCGGAAGAACTGCTGCGCTTTATCCTGAGCCTCCGGGACAAGGGCTTTACCATCCTGATGATAGAACACGATATGAATGTGGTGATGCACATTTCTGACCGTATCTATGTGCTTGACTATGGCAAGCTGATCGCCCAGGGGCTGCCCCAGGAAGTGGCCAATGATCCCAAGGTAATCGAAGCCTATTTAGGGGGTGTACCGAATGCTCAGGATCACTAACCTGAATGCCTTTTATGATAATGTGCATGCCCTGAAAGACATCAGCCTTGAAATACAAAAAGGAGAGATCGTTTCCCTTATTGGAAGCAACGGTGCCGGTAAGACAAGTACCCTGAGCTGTATTACCGGTCTTGTGGGCATACGCTCCGGCACTATTCACTACAAAGATAAAAACATTACCAATGTGCCGGCCCATAAGATTGTCAGATTGGGGATCAGTTTGTCCCCTGAAGGCCGGGAAGTGTTTCCAGGACTCACCGTAGCGGAAAATCTGAAACTGGGGAGGTATTCAAAGAAGGGGAACACCACCACTGCTTATGAGCGGGTATATACCCTGTTTCCCCGTTTAAAAGAACGGACCCTGCAGATTGCAGGAACCCTTTCCGGCGGTGAGCAGCAAATGCTTGCCATTGCCCGTGCTCTGATGAGCGAGCCAGAACTCCTGCTCCTGGACGAACCTTCGCTGGGGCTTGCGCCAAACATCGTGTTAATGCTCTTCGAGCTGATAAAAGAAATAAACAAACAGGGGGTTACTATCCTCCTGGTAGAACAAAACGCCAACTTAGCGCTCTCCATATCGAACCGCGCCTATGTGCTTGAAACCGGCAGAATAGCCCTCTCAGGAATATCACAAAACCTCTTACATGATGAGAACATCAAGAAAGCCTATTTAGGGAGTGTTTAATGTACGGGAAACAGATGATCCAGAAAGTATGCTATACCCTGGGCTTTTTTACCAAAGTGCTCAGAAGCACTGGCCACTTTATATTCCGGGGGCAGGCATCGTATAAAATACTCATCATGCAGATCCTCTTCACCTTTGTGGAAGCCCTGAGTATCTCCGCGTTGCTCGCCCTGGGCATGGGCGCAGCAGTCAACATTATCGGCATACCCCTGCTGACGGGCTTTTCCCAGGAACGGCTCATCTACCCCCTGCTCATCACCATGATCACCCGGGAACTCGGACCCCTCTTCACGGCCTTCATCGTGATTGCCCGGTCGGGCACCGCCATTGCCACAGAAGTGGCGGGGATGGTGATTTCCCATGAAGTTGAAGCCTATATCTCCGTAGGGGTTGATCCCATAGAACACCTGGGGGTGCCCCGTTTCTTAGGGGTCACCATCTCCCTGTTTCTGCTGAACATCTATTTTTCCATCTTTGGACTGGTAGTCTCCTTCGCCGTAGCGCATGTTTTCAACCCCATGCCTGCGGCAGTGTATTTTTCCAACCTCCTCCAGGTCCTCAGCCTCTATGATATCCTCATTTCAATTGTCAAAAGCCTCAGTTTTGGGGTAATCATCTCAATAGGGGCCCTCCTCAAGGGCTTCGGGGTGGAACGAGCCAGCACAGAGGTCCCGGTGGCAGGCTTGAAAGCGGTGAGCAGCTCCTTTGCCTGGTGCATCATAGTGGATATTTTGCTTTCCGCTCTCTATTATAGTGCATTACAATAAAGAGTATGGCCGTCATCATTGAACTAAAGCAGGTGTCCTTCTCGGCACAGCAGAAAACCATAGTCCAGGACTTGTCCTATCAATTTGAGGAGGGGAAAACCACTGCCCTGGCCGGTCCTTCCGGCGGGGGCAAGAGTACGGCGCTGAAGCTCTCCGCCGGCCTGCTGGTCCCTTCCAAAGGAAAAGTCTGCTTCCGGGGGCAGGATGTATCCCTCATGAACCGGGAGCAGAACCTGGTCTTTCGCCGGGAAGGGGCAGTGGTCTTTCAGGATTCGGCACTCTGGGCCAACCAGAATCTGGACCAGATCCTGGAATTACCCCTGCGGATTCATTTCCCCAGCATGACCAAGACCGAACGGAACCACCGTATCCGGGAAGTACTCACGGAGGTGGGGTATAAAAAGGAACTGGAGATCCGGCCAGCCCAGCTTTCCATGGGGGAGCAGAAGCTCATCGCCTTTGCACGGGCCATGCTCTGCAGGCCCCGGCTCCTGTTTCTCGATGAATGGACCGAGTCTCTGGACGATACCGCAGCCCACCGGCTTATCAGCCTGGTAAAACGTATGCAGGAAGCGGGACATACCATCATCTTGGTTACCCATAATCTCAACTTGATTATGAGCCTTGCCGATTATATGCTGGTAATCCGGGGAGGCGCCTTGTCACTGCGGCTCACCAAAGCGGAGATGAACTCTGATGAAGACCTGATCCGTTCGATTGAACAGGAAATCAACCTATAACATTGGGAAGGAAAGCGTCCTATGACTTTTAAAATTCGTTTTGCGGATCAAATCGTCGGTACCTTGATAGTAGTTGCCCTGGTATCCCTTGTTTTCGTGGTCTTTATGCTCGGCAGCAAGCAGCGCTGGTTTGCCAAGGATTATCACTATAAGACCTACTTTGACAGCGCCACCGGACTGAGCGGCAACATGGCGGTCCAGTACAAGGGCTTCACCATTGGGAATATCACCTCCTTCAGGCTCACCGAAGATGACCGGGTTGAGGTCCTCTTTACGATTTATGATACCTATGCTGACCGGGTCAGGCAGGGTTCTCTGGTGGAGATCAACATCAGCCCCATCGGATTGGGCAACCAGTTCCGCTTTTACCCCGGCCTGGGTCAGGAATGTCTCGCAGAAGGAGCGTCAATACCCACGATCAATTCCCCGGAGGCCAAGCAGATGCTCCAGGAGGGCCTGGCCTATCTGCCCCGTCAAGACGACAGCATCACCCTCCTCTTGAGCCGGGCCAATACCCTGATACAAGACTTCGACACCCTGCTTCTGACAGTCCAGGACGCCATCAAAGGCACTGACACCACCGTTCTGGGACGTACCCTAGGCGGGGTGGAAGCTACTGTCGCCGGTGTTCAGGGCCTGCCCGGCACGGTGAACAACACCCTGGACACGGTTCTGGGAGAAGTGGACACTCTGATGGCGGAGCTTAGACCCATCATCGCCGACATTAATACCCTCACCAATAAAGTGGTTGAACCAGAGGGCCTGGTTTCCACAGTACTTGATACCGAAGGCGCGGTCTATACCAACCTCGAAGCTTCACTTACGTCCATATCAGGGATACTGCGCAACCTGGAGAAAACTTCCATTGCGATCCCTGCCCAAATGCCCCAGGTAGCGGGACTGCTCATGGACCTGCGGACGACCCTCAAGACCGCCGAGGATGTGCTGGTTGCCCTGACGAATAATCCTCTGTTAAAGAAGGGCATCCCCACTCAGGTTCAGACCCAGTCCAACGGTACGAGTCCGCGGGATATCAGTTTCTGATGATAATACCCTACTTTAACATATACAGGGCTTGGCTACCGGCCGGTGAGGGTCTGCCTTTTGGCGTTCACGATTAAGTCCATGTCTTCCAGGGACATTGCCTCGCCTAATCGGTATACTTTCCTCCCTGGTAAACCTGCTGCAAAGATGGCTTATCAGGGCGCATTAAGAAGCGTCCATCTGCAATCTTCTGGGTAAGCTCAAGGGATACCGCAATGTTTTTACTCGCCTTTTGCACATCACGGAAATTTTCGCTCACCTCCTCTGATATATTCTTCAGATTTTCCACCGCCTTATAGATTAAACCGCTCCGTTTTTGTATCTCACTGGAGCCTTGGTGCACCTGTTCAGTCGTTTCCCGTAAGATCGTTATTGCCTCCAGTATCTGGCCACCGCTTGCAGCCTGGGCTTCCACCGCGTTAGTTACGGTTGTAAATGAAGATCCCATATCTGTTACTTCGGTAAACATATTTTGCAGCGTATTAACCGTATGGTCCGAAACCTGGCGTATCTTTTCTATACCGGCTCTCATCTTCTTAATCTCATTTGAAATGGACACAGACTCTTTGCTTGATGATTCCGCCAGCTTCCGCACCTCACCGGCCACCACGGCAAACCCTCTGCCCGTTTCACCTGCGTGGGCTGCCTCTATGGCTGCGTTCATCGCCAGGATATTCGTCTGAGACGCAATATTGACCAGCGTCGTATTTGCCTCTTCAAGAAACGCCGACTGCTGGGCAATGCG
>JAITNU010000021.1 GCA_031290325.1 Treponema sp. | reverse complement strand
GATGAAACCCTTAGTAGGGCGCTTGCCGGCAAAGATATTCCAGCGATTAGGAATACCTTGATGGGTTTTATGCTTGAAGACCAGGGGTTTTCTAAAGGTGTTTTTGATGAGAAAGTACGTTATTGCCGTGCACAACACATCTCGGATAACGATTTGTTTGTGCCTTATGATGGCGGACCATTGATTGAAGATACTTCCCAATGGACAAATAAATACTATGCTTCACAGCAAACCAAATTCCGTGCCAACTTCTCGCGAGAACGGCTTGCCCACTTGAAAAAAGTTGGCGCTCATCTCTTCCCCCGTGTGGAAGCGCAAAAAAAAAATGCGGAGCGAATATCAGACTCTTCAACGAGAGAGGCGAGATCTCGGCGAGGTGGAACCAAAATCGTCTGTATCGCAGGGGGAATCGCGGCGGCAGCCTTCATACTCTGGCTCATCTTACGAAAATAAGCCGCCGCTGGAAAGCCTGCTTGACGAATTGGAGGAATGTATTACCGAAATGCAGCAATGTCTGAAAAAGGCGGAGAGGATAAAACAAAAAATACGGAACATAGTAAAGGAGAGCAGGGGAGTATGATGGATGATCTAAAGGGAGCGCGGGAATTGGATATTCGTGATGAAGAAGAATTGATCAGTGCCCTCAATCTGGCGGACAGCACGGTTTACAAGACCTGGATTACTGGTCTCAATCGTATGGAGATTTTGGAATGTCCCCAGGACTTGGTGGAAGCTGAACTTAACGACATGGTTCGTATCTTCAAGGTGAAACGCTTTGTCTACGAAAAAAACGAAAACAGCCGGGATAAGCTGGTAAGTGTGTTCCATGCCACGGCAAGCTGCGGCGGTTCGGTTATTATTCTGATTAACAGCGATGGGGAACAGATCAACTACTACTTTGGGACCAAGGTTCCCCTGGACTCGAACACAGACCGCCTGGTGGCCGCTGCTGAGGTGATGCAGAAATCTCTGGCAGGTAACTTCCCTGGAACCAGGATCGCCGCGGTTCCAGGTGGAAACGCCATCGATAAACTCAGCCGTTCGGTATTTACCAACAAGGAACATGAAGGTCAGCAGAAGCAGATCTGTACAGTTACTGGCGTGGCTGGCCTCCGTTCAAAAGAAGAAAGCCATGAAAAGCTCTTTGTCCAGAGTATGGAAAAACTTATCGATACCATGCGCGGGGAACAATACTCATTGCTCTTGATTGCCGATCCAGTCTCGCCTGAGCAGATACAGACTATAAAGCGGGGCTACGAAAATCTTTATTCTCAGCTTGTCCCCTTTGCAGGATCGGAACTCAACTACGGACAAAATGAGAGTGCCAGTATCAGCAACAGCATCACCAAAGGACTTTCCAAGTCGATCAATAAGAGTGTTACCGACACCTTAACCTATACAAAGGGGACTTCTGATAGTCATACCAAGGGGAAAACCAAGACAGATGGGATGAATTTCTCAGCAGGAGCGCTGGGGGCAGGAATCGGTGCCGGAATCGGATCGTCTATACTTCCAGGAGTTGGAACAGCATTCGGCGCCTATATTGGCTCACAACTTGGTAATAGTTTCAGTTTTAACACATCTACCGCTCAGAATGAGGGCAGAACCACAGGGAGCAATAAAAGTCATTCTAAATCAAAGGCAGATACTACGGGGACAACAGATACTACTTCTACCCAAGAAGGTAATACCGATACAAAAGGTGAGGGAAGCAGCCGGGGTATTCAGCTCAAGTTTGAGAATAAGGCCGTTAAGAACCTCCTGGAAAAGATTGATCTGCAACTCAAACGCCTTGACGCCAGCGCCGACACGGGGATGTGGAACTGTTCCGCCTACTGCCTGGCAGATACGGTCTCTACTGCGAAGATTGCTGCCAGCTCCTACCAGAGTCTCCTCCGGGGTGAAAACTCTTCGGTGGAAACCGGGGCCATTACCGAATGGACCGGGGACAGCGCCAAAAAGATACTCCCCTGGCTTGAGAAGTTTCATCACCCCAGGCTGCGGCTCACCGGTACGGAGATCACCCCCAGTTCCTTCATAAGCGGAGCGGAGCTGACGATCCATGCGGGACTCCCCCGGACCAGTGTCGGAGGGTTGCCGGTGGTGGAGATGGCCCCTTTTGGCCGGGAGGTATCCATTTTTTCGGATACCCTGCGGGAAGGGGTGTATATCCCCGAATACGGTGACCGTATTACCCTGGGGCAAATCTACCACATGGGGAATGAGGAGAAGCTGCCGGTGATACTGAGCAAGCGGAGCCTCACCGCCCATACCTTTATCACTGGTTCCACGGGAAGCGGCAAGTCCAACACGATTTACCAGCTCTTACGGGAGATTCAAGACAACAACGCTCACTTCCTGGTGGTAGAACCCGCCAAGGGGGAGTACAAAAACGTCTTTGGCACGGATCCTTCTGTTAAGGTGTATGGTACTAATCCGGAAAAAAATCCCCTGCTGCGGCTCAACCCCTTCAGGTTCCCGAAGGGCATCCATGTTCTGGAACACCTGGACCGGCTCATCGAGATATTCAATGTGTGTTGGCCTATGTACGCCGCCATGCCTGCGGTGCTCAAAGATGCCATTGAGCGGTCTTACGAGGAGGCCGGATGGGACCTGCGGCGCTCAACTAACCGGTTCAAGCCGGCCCTGTACCCCTCGTTTACCAGTGTTCAGGTCAATGTGGGGAAGATCATGGATAGTTCCGAGTATTCTGAGGAGAACAAGGGGAACTACAAGGGGGCCTTGATTACCCGGCTGAGGTCTCTTGCCAACGGAATTAACGGGATGATCTTCGTTGATGAAGAACTGACCGGAGCAGAACTCTTTGACCAAAACGTGATCGTTGATCTCTCCCGTCTTGGTTCCATGGAGACCAAGGCGCTCATCATGGGTCTCCTGGTGATGAAGCTCCAGGAATACCGGATGACCTGTGCCTCCGGTATGAATGTGGATTTGTCCCATATTACCGTGCTTGAGGAAGCGCACAACCTGTTGAAGCGGACCTCCACGGAACAGTCCAGTGATTCCGCGAATCTGCTTGGTAAGTCGGTGGAGATGCTGGCAAACGCTATTGCTGAGATGCGTACCTACGGTGAAGGTTTCATCATTGCCGATCAATCACCGGGGCTGCTTGATATGTCGGTGATCCGCAATACTAACACCAAGATCATCCTGCGTCTGCCTGATGAGGGGGATCGGGTTCTGGTGGGAAAGGCTGCGGGACTGAGGGACGATCAGATCGGAGAGCTTGCCAGGCTTCAATGCGGTGTGGCGGCAGTGTACCAGAACGACTGGATCCAGGGTGTGCTTTGTAAGGTGAATCACTACAAAATACCAGATGCTCCCTATAGCTATGATAACACTCATGCGTATACAGTCGCTGATTCCGATCTGGATGCGCTCAAGAAACGGATTCTGAACTATCTGGTATCTAACACGGTGAAAGAACCGGGGGAAGAAGTGGAACGGGATATGGACCGTTTCTATGAGGCGGTACTCAACTCGAACCTGGAAACCCGGGTCAAGGTCAGGGTCTGCGATTTTATCCGCTCTCATCGTCCGCCGGCCACGCTGGAACCGGTGTATGAGGTGATTGCCGGTATGTATCATTATCCACGCCGGATGGTTGAAAGCATCATTCCCGGTTATCAGATTACCCAGGAATGGGCGAAGGCGTTCCGCGATGCGATGAGTCCGTCAATTGACAGTTTTGATTGGGAACTGCAAAAGATCGTCATGCAGTGTGCGGTTCTGGATATTGCCAGTCATAATCCAAAGCTGAAGGATCTGCCAGAGCAATTACCGAAGATTATTTGACCAAGCGAAGGACTTGAGTGGAGGGCCTATGTTTGAGTTTGGGGGAGCGCGTTTTTTCGAAGATATCCGGGCCTCGAAACAGGATGAGGCAACTGATATTTACCGGGTTTCCGAGTCGATTCGACCCCCTTGGGAAAAAGACAAGGCCGAGGAAGCGGATATTCGGCGAGCGGCAGAAATAACGGAGAAGGCCGAAGCCTTTATCCGGGAACACGCCCGGACCGATGCGGAGAAAGAGGTGGCGTGTATTATTGCCGATATGATGCGGGACGGCAGGGTTAGGGTTGATGACACGGCCAAAGAAATCGGTTATCCTGTGTACGGTTACTTTCATCCAGAAGTGGATCCTGAGACTGGGGAGGATCGGAGTTATATCTGCCTTGACCGGGAAATAATCCTGACCTCTGGTACGGCGGAGGCGATTGATACCCTGACGCATGAAGGCTATCACGCCGCGCAGCGCTTTGAGGGACATGAAAATGATTCGGTTGAGGAGGAGACCCGTGCCTGGAACATGGGTCTTGAGATGTCGAACAAATACCGGGATGAACAAGGGGAGACCATTGTCAGAACCGAGCCGTATACCCAGGAAGAGGTTCGGGAAATGGGGTATTACTATACCCTTGGTCCTGGTGTTTTTACTGAATTACTCGTCTAGGAACCCCTGGTTCCTCAACAAAAAGGAGCTGAACATGAAGCCAATCAATGGGCAGTCTATCGTACAGACTATTGCGGCGTGGACCCTTGATTTCAAGAAGGATCATGACCGTTTCCCCGAAAGCCTCGCCGATCTTGCGGCAAACAAGGCCCCCAAGCACGATTACGATCCCGGGCGTGCTCTCAAGCGGAACCAGGACTTGGGCTATGGTATCATCTATAACAAAGTTGCTGAAGATGCGGTGGAAATTGATGTGCGCCATAGTGATAAGCTTTGGCGTTACCGGAGCGATACGGGGACCTTCTCTTGTTACGAGAAAGGCGAGCTGCGGGACGAGCGAAAACTGCGCTAAGGAGCTGCTATGTTTACAGGCTTTGAGATCACCAGGTCAGATGTTCAAGATGGCCTTGAGTCAAAACAGCCGGACAGTAAGACTGCTATTTTTCAGGTCTCCGATTCCAAGGCGCCGCCTTGGGAAACGGGATCTTTGAGTACAGTATTTCTCCCTAAAATGAATGGTTTTACCACTCGTAATGGAGGACTTGAAGGCAAAGAACATCCAGAAACAGGTGTCCCTTTTGAAAGAAAAACAGTAAAAGATGCTGATGGGAATGATGCTGAAGGTGTTTTTCCGGTATTTGACCATGTATTTGATCTTCAATTACCATCTGAACTGTATAAAGCATCTGATGCAAAGCAATTTGATGAATGTAATAAACAGTTAAAAAAAGCGGTCGAAAATGATCCTGAATTGGTTAAAAAATTTACACCCGAACAATTGGAGCAAATTGAAAATGAAGATACCCCTGATGGGTATACATGGCACCATAATGAGGAAACGGGTAAAATGCAGTTGGTTGATTCAGTAATTCATGCTAAGACCGGCCATACCGGCGGCAAGTCAATCTGGGGCGGTGGTCAGGAAAACCGCTAATAACTCAAGGGGGATTTTTATGGAGCGTCTTACTTGGAAATATGTCAAAGAACTTAAAAACAAGTATGCGATAGAAGATTTTGAAAAAGCATACGATATTGTGCTTCCTCTCGATTTAAAGCAATGCATAAAAGAAAATAATGGCGGAAGACCGGGCAAAAAGCTGTTTGATACAGATAAAACAAAAGAGCGTGTATTTAAAACATTGCTTTCGTTTAATGAGTCTGATATTGAAAATATTTACACGTTCTTTCCCATCATACAAGCGGAATCATCATCCCTTGTTCCTTTTGCAAGCGATCCTTCGGGTAATTTTATCTGTGTAAAAGATACTAGAATAGTATTATTTTTACATGAAACAGGAGCCATTGAGCATATCGCCGAGTCATTCACAGAATTACTTTCAAGGTTGTATGAATGATGGATTAATTTCCATTAATGGGACATGCCTCGCATCAAGGCGTGCCTATGCCCACCCCCTTGCCGCTGTTTATGCAAAGGAAAAAACCACGAACCACACGAAAACTACGAAATATTCGTGATGATTCGTGCCGTTTCGTGGGATTCTTCTATTCGTACTGCCACGAAGTGCGTCCTACCGGGCGAGCCAGCCGCCGTCCACCGCGATGGTAAAACCGTTCATATAATCTGAGGCGGGGGAAGCGAGGAATACTGCGGCACCGGCTAAATCGCGGGGTGTACCCCAGCGGCCTGCGGGAATACGCTCCATGATCGTGGCGCTCCGTTCTTTGTCTGCCCGAAGTGCTGCGGTGTTATCAGTAGCCATGTAGCCTGGGGCAATGGCATTGGTGTTGATGCCGTGCTTGGCCCATTCGTTGGCCATGAGCATGGTCATGGTTTTGATGCCTCCCTTGGATGCTGTGTAGGATGGTATCCTGATGCCACCCTGGTAGGAAAGCATGGAAGCGATGTTGATGATCTTGCCGCCGCTCTTCTGTTTGATAAACTGCCGGGCCGCGGCTTGACACATAAAAAAGACCGTCTTGAGGTTGATGTTGATCACATCGTCCCATTCGGCTTCGGTAAAATCCACCGCGTCGTTTCGCCGGATAATCCCCGCGTTGTTCACCAGGATATCCACGTGGCCGAACATTTTCACCGCGTCTTCAAAGAGCTGCCCTATGGGTTCCTGGGAGATAAGATTGACCGAACGGTATTCAAATTTCCTCCCTGCTTTTTCAACCAGCGCCCTGGTCTCAGGGGCATCAGGGGCAGAGCCGGCGCCGAAGATGTTTGCCCCTGCTTCGGCAAAACCCAGGCTGATGCCCTGGCCAAGGCCGCGGCCGCAGCCGGTTACGATAGCGGTCTTTCCATCAAGTTTAAAGGAATCAAGAATAGTCATTTGAGTGCCTCCGTGAGAACATTGTCCATATCGTCAAAGGTCTGATTTTCGCCGGCCATGGCCCAGATAAAGGTGTAGGCCGCGGTTCCGACTCCTGAATGAATCGACCAGGACGGAGAAATCACCGCCTGTTCATTGTGCATCAGGATATGCCGGGTTTCATCCGGCGCGCCGTGGATATGGAACACCGCCGCGTCTTGCTTCATATCAAAGTAGACATAGACCTCCATGCGCCGTTCATGGGTATGACAGGGCATAGTGTTCCAGACCGAACCTTCTTCCAGTATCGTCATGCCCATCACGAGCTGACAGCTTTGACATACCGCAGGATGCACATACTGGTAAATAGTGCGAACATTCACCGTGGCCTTATCCCCCAGTTTACGGGGATTGGCTTTTTCAATGGGGATAAAAACCGTTGGATAGGTGGTATGAGCCGGAGCACTGGCCAGGTAGAATTTCGGTTTTTTTTCCTGGTCCCCAGAGAAAATCACCTCCTTGGCGCCCTTCCCAATATAGAGACCATCCCCCTTTTTCATGGGGTACTCCGCGCCGTCCACGGAAACCGCGCCGTTTCCGGCAATACAGATGATCCCCAGTTCCCGGCGGTCCAGGAACACATCGCTTCCAAAGTCCTTGCCCCCCTCAAGGCGAAGCTTTTTCCCCACCGGATACGCGCCGCCGAACACTACCCGGTCAACGTGGGTGTAACAGAGGCTGATTTCATCTTCGATAAAAACTTTTTCAAAGAGAAAATGCTTCCGCAGTTGATCGGTGTCATAGTGCCTCATGTCATCGGGATGCTGGGCATACCGTATGTCAAGTTTCATGGTTATACCTCTTTATAAAAAAATAAAAAATCTAAAAGTTTCTGAAAATTCCATTGTTACTCCTGCGCTTCGTTGCCACTTGCTTCAATACGCTTGTTGATTTTTCGCTGGTTGATTACCGAGGTAACCATGGATCCCAGGGCAAGGACAATAAAAAGAACACAAATCGGTTTAGTAAAGATCCGCCAGAACTGGCCGTCGTCTATCTGCATAAATCTGCGGAGATTACTCTCGCTCATAGGACCCAGGATAAGGGCCAGCAGAATCGGGCTTAAGGGGAATTCGTATTTTTGCAGCACGTATCCTATCACCCCCATGATGATAGCAAAATACACATCGAACATGTTTCCGTTGATCGCATAGGAACCAACCAGGGAAAGTACCATGATAGCGGGAATAAGCATTTTTCGTTCAAGGGAAATGACCTTGGCGAAGATCTTTATACCGCACATACCCACGATGAGCATTGCTATATTGGCGAGCATCATGGACACGAAAACCGCGTAGATAATATCCATGTGTTCAACATACATCATCGGACCAGGCTGGAACCCATGCATGATGAAGGCGCCCATCAATACAGCGGTATTTGAATCCCCAGGAATCCCGAGGGAAAGCAGGGGAATCATCGCACCGCCGGTGCAGCCGTTGTTCGCGGCCTCAGCAGCGGCAACCCCTTCGGGAATACCGGTACCAAATTTTTCAGGATGCTTGCTGACTCTTTTTGCCTCTGAATAGGAAACAAACGCCGCAATATCACCTCCCGCCCCGGGGATGGCTCCGATAAAGGTTCCAATAACACCGCCGGTAAGGACCGGTCTGGCAATGGTCTTTATATCGGTCAAACCCGGAAGCACACCACTAATCTTTGTCGTTATCTTAGTGCTCCGCAAAATATTCTCAATATTTGCAAACACTTCAGAAAGGGCGAATAATCCGATGAGTCCGGGAATAAAGGGGATACCTTCATAAAAGCCCGGCAATTTGGTAAAACGCAGATACGCAGAGGTTTTATCCATGCCCACGGTGGCGATGAGCAGTCCAAAGAAGGCACTCATCAGCCCTTTGGTCAAACTTTTTCCTGAGATAGAAATGATAACCGATAGTCCGAAAACAGCAAGGGTAAAGAATTCAGCAGGACCAAACTTGAGGGCCATGCGGGAAATAAAGGGACTTAAAAAAGTCATAACCAGCGCACCGATCATGCCGCCACAAAAAGATGAAAAAAGCGCAATGGCAAGGGCCCTGCCTGATTCCCCTTTCTGCCCCATGGGATACCCATCCATAACAGTAGCGGCAGCAGCAGGGGTACCTGGTGTTTTTATCAGAATCGCCGCAATGGAACCGCCGTACATGGCTCCGCAAAAAATGCCGAGGAGCATTCCGATAGAGGGAATAACCGACATTCCATAGGTAAAGGGTACCAGCAGGGCAATACCCATAGTGGAGGTAAGACCGGGAATGGAACCAATTAAAACGCCTCCCAGCGCACCGAGCAACACGAAAAGAACGTTTGACAGGGCAAAGACCTGCGTAATACTGGCAAGCATTAATCCAATATCCATGGGTACAACCTCCTACCCCTACAAAAGACCTTCCAAAACCCCCAGGGGCATATCAATGCCCAAAAGGAATCGAAAGGCGCTGAAAATAGCGATCATCGCCGCGCAGGAGAACAGTATCATAACTCCATACCTGCGGAGTCCAAGCAGGAACATCAGGGCAAGCATCGCAAGGGGAGTTGCGATAATAAAGCCCACCGGTTCCCAGCACAGGGTGTACACAACAATAATGCCAAGCCCCACGAGAAGACGGCGTCTACCTTTATCACGCCCCCCCACCGGTGGGGAGGGGCGGTCCTTTCCAATAGCCTGAATCAGCAGGACTGCGGAACAGGTAAACAAACCAATGGCAAGGTATCGGGGGAAGAATTCAGGACCAACCGGAACGTTTTTGAACTTTTTAAAACCTAAAGTTATAATGAAAACAACCGTACTGAAAAGCATTCCAATAACCGCGCACACCATATTTGCTTTTCTCACCACATCCTCCATTACCGATCAAACCGTGTACAGACAGCCTGTACACGGTTTGATCGGATTATTCGTCCAACAGATGAGTTTCTTTGAGGGTTTTTGTAACAGCCTCAAAATTATCTTTCAGGAAAGCCGTAAAATCATCGGATGACAAATAGGCCAGGTTAAGATTAAGATTCTGTGCCTGGGAAACAAAATCAGGATCATTCATAGCCGCAGTAAAGGCGTCTATGAGGACCTTTTTGATTGCAGGGTCCGTACCTTTAGGAAGGGCGAGTCCTCTCCAGGTCGAGTAGGTAATATTATAACCCGATTCAATGAAGGTAGGAATGTTCGGATACAGGAAACTTCTCTGGGTATCCATGATACCGAGACATTTAACATTCCCCGCATCTAACTGACTTTTTACTTCCGCGAGGGATACCGATACTGCCTGAATGTGTCCACCTGCAAGAGCAGTAACCGCAGGGGCCGCACCTTCAAAGGCGATGTGCTTGACCTGAATACCGGTCTCGTTTGCCAAAAGCCCAGCCCCAATGTGCCACACTGAACCAGGAGCAGAGTTTCCGATGGAGACGGTTCCGGGGTTCTCCTTACAGTATGCAACAAACTCAGCAATTGTGTTGTACGGAGCGTCAGCCTTGACCGTGAGCGTTGCCGCATCGGAATTGACGCGGATCAGGGGATCAAAATCAGTGTATGTAAAATCAATCAGTCCCTGTTGGGGGAGGGAATTGAGTTCAAAGGTGATCATCCCGACAGTATAGCCATCAGGCTTGGCATTTTTGATCGCCGCATGACCAATGGCGCCTGCACCACCGGTTTTGTTTTCCACCGTAATGGATACACCGAGTTGTTTTGCCGCTGCCGCAGATAAAGCCCGCAGCACCGCATCAGTACCGCCTCCGGCAGCCCAGGGGCAGATCATGGTAATGTTTTTTGTAGGATAAGTCTTACCCCCAGTACCAGTATCCGCACCGGGACTCCCAAAAACAAAAGCCGAAACCAAACACAAACACCCAACAACCGTCACAATCCTTTTCTTCATACACAGTTCTCCTTCTTAATACACAATTTTATGCTAACCCTTATGCCAACGGCACTAAGTTACAAAATAAGGAGCATCATGACCTTCCCGCAGGCGGCCATCAACACATCCGCCAGCTTAAAGCCGATCCGCGGTCCTTTTAGCCCTTGTTATACATCTTACTATTGGTCATCTCGATTTGTCAAATGTTTTTTATTCGGTAAAAAATTTTACAAAAACTGGAATTACGGCGATAAGAGGTGGAAATGAAAGAAATATGCATTTTAATGCAAATTTTTTCTCAATCCCCTTGACATTCATTTTTATATGAATTAAACTACTTTCAAAATTAAATCCTTATAAATATCCGGCTTATTTTACCGGTGAGCGATATACTTTTCTGTTTTAATGCCATCCTTTCCCCTCGTATATCCGTTAAAACCGCTATCCATGAAGCGGGTGATTTACCCTACCTAACCAAAAGGTGACTTCTGGTTATGGTGAAACTTAGCCTTGCGCACAGAACGATTTGGACGGTGATTACCCGGCTGCTTAATTGCTCAATAACCTTATCAATCAACTTATTCCGTTTAATGTCATAATGAACTTGTCTTTAAGCACGCCAAATTTGACCCACAAAATTCTTAACCACGGAGTTTCACGGAGTACCCACGGGGCTCTTCCGGCTAACCTATGGGTAAAGATCCAGTCAGCCGCAATAGAAAAGCATAGAAGTACGGTAGTTTTGGAAGCTTCTAAAGCCGCGGGCAGTAGCTTTTATATGCTGAATAACGCTGTTTATACCTTCAGCAAAACTGTTTGATATACGATGCATACATTATGATATTTTCAAAATGCCTCTTGAGCATTTTGGCGACCTTAATAACCGGAGCAAGTTGGGAATGTGTTGCCGAGAAATACCAGTCCTTAAATAATTGACGCGCCGATGCTTCTTTCGTCACCACCAGTGTTTTATCCCCCGCCTTATTAAGCGCTTTGTTTTCTGTACGCCTCACCGAATCTACCGCGTCATTCATATATTGCATGATAGGGAACTTGTCGTGCACGATACAGGCGTTGGGAAGAAGACCGGCGCCGGTTATGTACGGCACCCAAAAGTCCATGCAGATTGCCTCCACAGCCTCCTCCGTAAGGCACACCTCATTTACCGCCTTTTCGTCCCGGTTTTCCACGACCACGCGCTTCCCTTCGGTATCCGTCAATACCTGAACATAACTTTGCCCCGCGTGAAAATTCTTTTCGTCCACTCCCAGATATTTTATCGGCTCCTCTTTCCGCCGGGACAGTCCCCGCGCTACCGCCCGTTCCATCCCAACTGATACTTAAATACTCCGCCGCCTTGTTTTGCGTGGTCTTTTGCAAGCATATCGTGTGCCGTTCAGACAGCCTGGTGAACCGGCTCAGACTTTCAGCCCACGGCACTTCCATTGTCCGTATTCCATGTTCGGGACAATTGCTGCGGGGCATCCGGCAATGTATATATGTTTTGTACGCGCAACTGTCTAAATATCGCCACGTGCGATCTTCAGGTTGATCGTAAAGTGCGCAGGCTTTCTTGCATTCGGGGCATTCGCCTTCCGTCTCTTGGGGGTAGACATACGTGTATTTCACCTTTTACGTCGTCCACGTTTATCTTCTCGATTTGCCATGGGCCTACTATCCCCAAAATCTTCTCGTATAACTCTTTGGTATCCATCTGTCTATGTATTACTATACATCAATTGATATTTTTTTGTCAACAAGTTTTAACTCATGCCTAAAAATATAAATTTTTGTATGCACAACCCCTCTGATTGTTCCGATAAAGGTAACGCATCAGGCAGATCAAAGAGAGTGGCTCTTTTTTAAAATAGGGCCAACTACTCTTGAAATATCGCCACACCTAAGCGCGAATTAATACGTCCTGGATACTAGGCTAAATTGAACTTCTCCCTGATCATTGAAACCAGCACCCCGGCGGCCTCCTCAACACTGCTGAATGTGCTGCTGTCAATTAAAATGTCCTTGTATGCCACATCCTCGCTGTATACATTCGCATAATGCATGAGGTAAGACTGCCGGGCCTCGTCCACCTTATTGATTATCTCATCCACTTTGCCGGGATCGATGTGCATAATATTGATACAGTTTGCCCTGCGCACCTCTTTGGGTGCGTAGATAAAGATGCTGAAATGGTTGGTGTGATTGCGTAATATATAGGCAGCGCACCGGCCCACATAGATCCCTGAGTTTTTCTCAGCAAAGCCCAGAATGATCTTTTTCTGGGCCTCAAAGATCCGTTCCTTTTCCGCATCCGAGCCAGTTCCCAGAGGGAAGCTCATCTTGCCGTATCCAGAATCGATATCTTCACCCTCGAAGGCCGGGACCGGCAAGTGCAGCTCCTTTGCCACCTGCTCAACAATATTCCGGTCATAAAAGGGAATTCCCAAAAGTTCTGCCATTTTTTTCGCAATATAATGGCCGAGACTTCCGAACTGGCGGGAAATGGTAACAGAATAGTTCTCAAGTCCGGTATGCGCCTCTTCACGGTCCAGAAAATTCGTCCCAAAGGTACCGGCCACAAAGTCTTTATTCCGTAAGATAGCGATGTTGGTGGTGATATTGGTTGTAACCCCCTCGATCACCACGCTGCTCAAGGTGTTCTTCATAGCCGCAATAGCGGTGTTCCGGTCCTCACCCCAGAGGCTGATTTTACAGAGCATCGAGTCGTAGAAGGGGGAAAGCTGATACCCTTCCCCTATCGCATGCTCAATACGGATGGCAGCGTTCTCAGTATCTGGGAACGAAAGTTTGGTGATGATCCCCGGAGCGGGCATGAAGGTTTTGGGATCCTCAGCGTAGATTCGGCATTCGATGGCATGGCCCTTTACAGAAGGCTGGGTTAAAGGCACGGTTTCACCATTGGCGATCCGGATTTGCCACTCCACCAAGTCCAGGCCTGTTACCAGTTCTGAAACCGGATGCTCCGCTTGCAGCCGCGCATTGATCCCCAGGAAGTAGTAGATGCCTTCGGCGCTTCGCAGATATTCAATCGTTCCGACGCCAGAGTAATTCAGGGCTTTGATGAACTTTTTTGTGTAGGCATAAAGCTGCTGACGGTCCGCCTCGGTAACCACTACCGAAGGGGATTCCTCAATGATCTTCTGGTATCGCCGCTGAATGGAACAGTCCCGCTCACCCAGGTACACAACAGAACCCTGGTGGTCTGCCATAAACTGCACTTCAATGTGCCGAGGCCCGCTGATATCCTTTTCTATATACACATCGCCGTTGGTAAAGGCCAGCGTACCGATCCACCGCAGACTGTCGAAGATCGCCTGGGTTACCGCCTTGGATTCAAAGTGGTCGATTTTCTGAATACCCTTTCCGGCGCCGCCATGGTCCAGCTTCAGCAGTATCGGCAACCCGACTCGTGCGGCAGTTTTATAAATTGCATCAATATGGTTGATCACCCTGTCAGTTCCGGGGATTACCGGGATCCCCAGGGTACTCGCGATGCCCCGGCAATAGCACCTGGATTCGATACGCATCAAGAGCCGAGGAGCAGGACCGATCCACTGTACCCCCGCTTCCATAAGGGCTGCTGAAAAGAGTACCGATTCGGCTAAAAATCCATACCCCGGATGCACCGCGTCCACCCCGGATTGTTTAATGACCTTGTTAAGGACATTCACGTTCAGATAGTTTTGTGCCGGCACTCCAGGTCCCAGATCATAGCTTTCCGTCGCCTTGGCGATATAGGGGGCATCCTTATCCGCCTGGGAATAGACCACCACGGTCTCAATGCCCATTTTGTCGCAACTCCGCATGATCCGGTTTACGATCTCTCCCCGATTTGCAATTAATATCTTTCTAATCAACGGTATCAAGCTCCTTTTTAAAATTATGGTTTTTACCGCAGCTTCTTCCGCAGTTTCCGGCGGCTTTTCCGGGCCGCATGCCGTTCCTCTACCGGGATCATCACGGGTTTGCCCGGCTCCGGGTATACCAGGACCGGCTTGCGATCAGGCAGCCGGGAGGCAATGAGGAGCCAGAGGGCGCCTATGAGGATCATCGCAAAAGAAAACACCTGCCCGGTGGAAAAGCTGAAAAGTGGGTGGGCCAGGGCCTGGGGCAGGCTGGTTGGGACGAACTCAATACGGTACCCCAAGTCCGCATCAGGTTCCCGGAAATACTCGATGATAAACCGGAACACCCCATAACCCATCAGGTAGAGACTTATCAAAAAACCCTTGAAGGGCTTCCGGTTCCGCAGGGACCAGATGATGAGCCAGAGCACCACTCCTTCAAACAGGGCCTCAAACAACTGGGAGGGATACCGGGGCAGGTTCACGAGGCCGTCAGCGGGGATACCGGTCTTTTCCGCCGCCTCCCGGACCCAGCTTAGTCCCGCAGGATAGGCCAGGGCCTGGGGAAAGATCATCCCCAGGGGGCCGGTGGTGATACGACCGTACAATTCCCCGTTGGTGAAGTTTCCCAGCCGGCCAAAGGTGTAGCCCAGGGGGATACTGGCGGCAAACATATCCCCGATTTCCCGGTAATCAAAGTGCTTGACCGTGGCGTAGATCAGAATCGCCGTGATACCCCCGATTACCCCTCCATGATAGCTCATACCCCGAAGACCGGTGAATTGACCATCCCGAAAAGGCCAGAACACCAGCCAGGGCTGCCGCCGGTAAATATCGCCGGTTTCATACACAATGGTGTCAAAGATCCGTGCCCCAAAAAGCAGGGCCAGGATCCCCCAGAAAAACAGCCCTGACAGTTCATCCTCGGTCATGGGAAAACGCCGCTCCCGAACCTGCCTGCGGTAGAGCAGGAAGGCGATGCCAAAGGCCACCACGTACATCACCCCGTACCATCTGACCGGCAGACCGGGAATAACCTCAGGGGATAACCATGAGGGGAAATGCACTGCTAAGAACATGGATGCCTCCGTACTATACTTTGATACATACCGGCCCCTTAAAACTTAAAACCCTGGGCCAGGGCCCTGGACAACTTCAACTTTAAAAAGTTATTTTCTTTCTTCAGTTTCGATACCTCAAACTGCTGGGATTTGACCGTTTCAATGAGGTCCCCTGTGGTAAAGGCCCCGGAGTGGAGCAGTTCCTCCACATATTCCATCTTGGTTTCAAAGTCAATTTCCGCTTCCGCACCGGCTTCCAGGAAACTCGCATCGATCTCCTTGTCATCCAGGGCGAATTCATCTTCCCCGGATTGCAGGATCTTATCAGCAATACGGAAGATCGCCTGGGAGATGACGGCCTGGGGCTTGTAGAGGGTTATGGGCAGCCGTGAAGCCAGACTGGCATCCTGGAAAGAATCCCGGTAGAGCACCCCCAGGTGCTCGATCCTCAAGGCCAGGTACTCCTCACAGGAACGGCGTATCTTCATAGCCACTTCAGCATCTTTGGGATCATCAAGCATGTTGGTAATCAGGCGGGGGTGCAGGTGGTTAATGTGGAGCATAAATTTCTCATAGGAGTGGGGATCGATCTTCTGGATCTCCGGGAGTATCCGGGGAATATAGAGTTTCTGAGGCCCCGAACCCTCCTTCCGCATCTGTTCCAGATACACATAGGCCTTGGTGTTCTTGGTGAACACCGTATACATCAGCCTGAACACCGCATTTTTCAGGAACACGTAGGCATTCAGCACCGCGGTAACCGCCGGGGCAGTTACGATGATCCCCTGGCCTGAGAGCAGAAAGAAATCAAGGATAGACTGATGGGTTCCAGCTCCCAGGTCAATGATCAGCACATCCGTGGTGGACTTTAAGGCCAGAAAGCGCCTCACCAGGACATTCCGCTGGCTGGGCTTCAGATTGGCAAGCCCGGGGATTTCCGTATCCCCTGGTATAAACCGAAGCCCCGGCACATCGGTTTCAGCGATGATCCGGTTAAAATCCGACTTGGTGTCATTGAGAAAGGTACCGATCCCGCTTTTAGGGGACTGATGGCCGATGACGAGGTGCAGATTCGAGGCCCCCAGGTCCAGGTCCGCCAGGACCACCCGCTGCCCGGCCTGGGCCAAGGCCACCCCCAGATTCGCCGCAATAAGGGATTTTCCAACCCCCCCCTTACCACTCGCAATGGGAATGATACGCATTATGAGATACCTCCCTGTTCCGGAGCCGTGGTTTCAGAAGGAGCCGCGGCCAAGGTTGCTATCGGGGTGTCGATCAGTCGTTCAAGACGGTTCAGCTTGTTTTGAATCAGGAAGCCCCCACAAATGGAAAGAACATCCCCTATAGCCAGGATGAAGGTTATGCCGACGCTCATCATTACCGCCTCTTCCCACATCACGGGGATGGTTCGAAAGGAAAAGACGCACCACCCAATCACCGATACCACGGCAATGATTTTTCCCGCCGTATAGAGCGAAATATAGGGCTTATAGTGGGCAAGACTGAGCCACAAAAATAGGGCCATCAGGGGAAACAGCGCATTGGGGACCGTATAGACCAGGTAAGGGAAGGCCCCATTTTCAGCGCTTCCCTCCACCGGTACAAAGGCCGTACACACCCGTATCATAACCACAAACCGGATAACTTCATAGACAAACAGAATAGCCCGCAGGGGCCTATATACATCCATATTTGGAAATTTTAAGGTTCTGAGGGCTTTGGGTCAAGGGGGGCCTGCGCCATTTGCACCTCCGCCATACTTCATATTATTCATAGTTCAAGATACTATAAATCTATGGCCTATAAACAAGAATGGTTTAATGATGAGCAATTCTGGGAACACTTTGCCCCCATCATATTTGATACGAAGTGCTGGGCAGAGGTTCCGGTCGTAGCCGATGGGGTAACGAGGCTCTCCAATCTGCACCTCTATGATGCTCCCCGGCCCGAAGCAGCTCCCCGGGTTCTTGATCTCTGCTGCGGATTTGGACGTATCAGTCTGGAACTGGCCCGGCGGGGATTTACCGTTACCGGGGTGGATATAACGGAAAGCTATCTGCAAACCGCCCGGGAAGACGCAGCCTATGAACAGCTCTCCATCGAATTGATCCGTGCCGATGCCCGTTCTTTTATACGGCCCTGCTTCTTTGATGTGGTAACCAACCTCTACATCTCCTTTGGATACTTTGAACATCCCCAGGACGACCGGCTCATGGTACGGAATGTCTTTGAATCCCTTAAACCCGGTGCCACCTTCATCATAGAAACCCTGGGCAAGGAGATCGCGGTCCGGGATTTTGTTGAGCGTGAATGGTTTACCCGCGGGGGCTTCATGGTACTCACCGAGTATACCCCGCTTGATTCCTGGGGAAGCATTAAAAACCGGTGGATCCTCATCAATGATGAAACCCGGATAGAGCGTACCTTTACCCAGCGCCTCTACGCTGCTTCGGAACTGCGGAGCCTGCTACTGGAAACGGGCTTTGGGGCGGTGGAACTCTACGGTGATTGGGACGAATCCCCCTACGACAACCGGGCGGCGATGCTGATTGCAGTAGCACGGAAGTAAAAATCTATGGGTAAAAAGTATGGTGCTCCAACGGAATACAGACAATGGAAGTGCCGTGGGCGGAAAGTCGTGGCAGAGTAGATGTGAACCGTGCGTGGCACAGGCGGGAACGGTTAAAGGAATTCTGGGAATGTATCGACGAAGCATCAGCGCGTCAATTATTTAAGGACTGGTATTTTTCTGCGACGCATTCCCAGCTTGCTCCGGTTATTAAAGCCGCCAAAATGCTCAAGAGGCATTTTGAAAATAGTATAACGTATGCATCGTATATCAAACAGTTTTGCTGAAGGTATAAACAGCGTTATCCAGCATATAAAAGCTACTGCCCGTGGCTTTAGAAACTTTCAAAACTACCGTACTTCTATACTTTTCTATTGCGGTGGACTGGATATTTATCCATAGGATAGCCGGAAGAGCCTATTGTTACATTCTTGCCGTATTGTGTCTTTGCACGAGTGAATATAAAATCGCTCACGCCATCGCGCCGGACATATTCGGTTTTATCAGCGTCAAATAATGAACTGGTTTTATCTTTTTGTTCTTCAAATGATTTGTCGTAATACAAATACATATTTACAAATGGATGATATAAACCGATAAGATTCTTACTTGCCTGATATTTATGTTTCTTTCCATTCTTAAAGTCGTTCTGTAAATTAACCGTCCAACTTATTTGCATCATATATTATCTGATCGTTTTTTGTTTGTGCGTTGTATTCTGCAATCATTCTTTTCATATTATTTTCAATTGCATTTTCAGAAAAACTGTATACCCAAGAATCTCTATTTGTTGCAACACCTATCGCATAGCTTATAAAAAAACTCTGTGTCTTTGTATCAAACTTCTTTTCCAGTGCAAGTGGGATGAGTGTGCTAAACACATCATTGCGCTGATTTATCCAGTCGCCTTTTTCGTTGGGGGTGAGTTGCTCCCATTCGATGTCAGGGTTGTATATTGTGCGAAAGTTTTTGAGAAGGCTGAGTTTTTCTTCGCGGGAGAGGTAGTCGCCGATGTCGTGGTAGAAGATGGACGCTTTCGTGTCTTGGGCTTTATTCATAATGCGGCTCCAAATTCGGCAAATAATTCAGGATTATTTTTTATTATAGCTCGTTTGAAGGACGTAAAGGCCGAAGAAGAATCCAAATGCGCTTTAATATTATTTTTCGTTGCGGAATCATTTGTGTTCTTTCTATATTGCAAAATCAAATCACGAAATGTTAGTAACTCACGCTGCAAGCGCTCACGGATATACGCCGCTTCTTGTCTTTTTTCCGCAGTCGTACCCGCAAAAACCGCATTTAACAAGACAGTCGTTTGTGTTGTGCGCGTATCATTCTCAATAGCAGTTATGGCGACTTCAAATTTTGGAAATTCTTTTATGATGTAGCCAATTTTGTTTTCCACGTCATCATCGACTTTCGTGCAATTCAGTATGTTAGGATACTTGGCAAGTTTTATGCCATTGCAATGACCACAGGCATAGAACAGATTATCCCAATTGAACATCAAATCACGGTTACCCTGATGTGGGATAAAATGCTCAACATTGATGGTGTTCGGCTTCTGTGATTCGCAGATATAACACTTGTGCTTGAAATCCGCACTCACTCGGTCGATTATTTCTTGTGTGCGCCACGTACCGGATTTTTTCTGTTTTTCCACCGCCAGGCTTGC
>JAITNU010000132.1 GCA_031290325.1 Treponema sp. | reverse complement strand
AATAGACCTTGTAACAAACGGTCTTTTATTACTCCAGATGCCGAGGGCGTTTTGGGTGCAGTGCAAAGCGTGTGGTGTTAGCGTGGCAATCAGCCATTATCCAATTAAATTAAATTACGCGAAAATAAAATCCATAGCAAAAGAATATGGGGTAAAAACAGAATACGGGAAAAAGCCGAGAGGGATGTATAAATGGCTACTTGATATAAATGGCGGCCAGGATATTAAAGAAAGCCACGCTTATTGCTTCAGGGCGAAGCAGTGTACTGTATTACAAGAAGGGAAGATATACGCTTGTTCATTGCCTCCATGGATCAATTATTTCAATGAGTATTTTGGAAAAAACTTAAAAGCAAGCGAAGGGGATTATATAGACTTATACAAGGTAAAGAAATTTGAAGAGATATTGGAATTTTTGGGGAAGCCGATACCGTTTTGCAAGTATTGTAATACTAAAACGATAGTATACAGCAACAGGTGGGAAATATCAAAAAAAGAAATAACAGAGTGGACATGATATATTTCACTGGTAGTACGAGTATATTAATTACCTGACACCTACCCCGCGAAGCGGTAATTGAACCGTACAGCGGGCTCTGAGGTTTTAGCGTATTCAGGTATCCGCTGTCATGGTTTGGAGGGGTAGCCCAGCTACTTGCAAGTAGCTGGGCAGAAAGAGGCGAAGCCGTTCTCTACCCTGTAAATAGTCTAACGCAGCAGCAGGCTCTGGAACATGCGCTATCGCGTGAACCGGGGACGCTCATTCTTCCGCTGTTCGTAAAGCTGGATGCCCGCATTGAAACGCCGTTCAGCCTCCAGGGAAGAAGGTGGCCCATGACCAGGCAGCACCGTATAATCCCCAGGTAAAGGAAGTATCTTGTTCCGCAGGGCGCTTATCTGTATCGTGGCTCCGTAGGAACTCGCAGTTCGCCCCACCAGGCCTGCACTGAGGGCGTCTCCGGTAAAGAGGAGGTGATCGATTTTGAAGACCACCTCGTCTGCGGCATGGCCGGGTACGGAAATCACCTCAATGCAAAAGGGGCCTATGTTGAAGACATCCCCATCCCGTACCAGGGTGGTCTGATGATCCGCGACATGGTGATTCATCCCATAAATTTCAGCATCGTAGATCCGTTTAAGGGTTCGCAGGCCCCGGATATGGTTTCGATGATCATGGGTAATCAGTACCCCCAGAACGTGGTATTCATTGTCTTCGATGAAGTTGAGCACCGCTTCATCCATATAGCTGGGGTCAATGATGATGGCTTCCCGGGGCTGCCTGGTATCAGCAGTAAATTCGGTTCCCAGGATGTAACAGTTACTGAAACTACAGGGACAATAATGAAAAAATAATTTCATGGCCTTTATTCCCTCCATTGATCCAGCTCAAAAACCGCTTCCGCTGTATTGGATGCTTTAAAGGAAACTCCTTCCCGCCGGGTCTTAATAAAATTGGTACTTTTAATATTACAATTGATAAAGTTAGAATCTTCGATATCCGCATCTATAAAACGGCTGTTATAGAGATTGGAATTATTGAAGGTACAATTTGAAATGACGGCGCCTCCATAATTGAGGTGTACCAGTTCCGATTCTGCAAAGGTGCAGTTCTTCAGCCGGGAGCCGGCAAAGGATAAAAACTGCAAATTACTCTTGGTAAAATCACAGTCAATGAAGCCGGCAAAATCGAAAAAGCTCAGTCGCATAAAAACCTCTGTAAAGATGCACCGGGAAAAGGATACTTCCTTGAAATTACACCCATAAAGACGACGATGGGAAAAATCCAGGTTTTCAAAATGTAAACCCGGGGCGTTAAGGTCGTTGATGATGTCCCGGGATTGTATCCAATCCCCTATCCGGGCTGCTTCCCGTTCCGGATCCGCCGCATGGATGGCACATAACTGAGACCCGGTGATGGCGGCGCGTCCGCAGCCCGCGGCACAGAGCGTTAAGGTAAACATGATCATACTTTACACGATCCGATTAAATTTGTATACTACGAGTATGAAATTTCCACTAGAAGAACTTATTGAATATGATCGTAATATGTACGAAATCACCTCCGCCGCTTCCCGCCGTTCGTATCAGCTCTCCATGCTGAAAGACCCGGATATCGAGATCAATGACGGTAAGGTGGTTTCTTTGGCGGCCCGTCAGCTGTTTACCAATCAGATTGAATTCCGTATAGGAGATTAGAGCCACCATGCCGGATCATCCTATTCCGGTACTTCTTCTTTTTGGTCCCACTGCCTCGGGTAAAACAGTCTTATTGGAGCGCCTGTTTGTCCAGGATCTTCCTGCATATCAGGCGGAAATCGTGTCTGCCGATTCCATGCAGGTATACCGGGGCATGGATATCGGAACCGCAAAGCCCCCTCTGGAACTGAGGGCCGCCCTTCCCCATCACCTGATCGATATCCGTGATCCTGATGAACAATTCAACGCAGGTGAATTTGTCCGTCTTGCAGATGCGTGCTGCCGGGACATAGCAAAACGGGGCGGTTTGCCGGTGATCTCCGGTGGGACAGGGTTTTATCTTAAAAATTTCGTCTTGGGCCTTCCTGATGCGCCACCTTCGAATGCAGGAATTCGGCAGGAACTCAAGGAGGAGCTGCACTGCCGGGGTATTGCCACCTTAGCGGAGGAACTGGCCGCCTGTGATCCCCAGAGCGCCGGACGGATTCATATCAACGATGAGTACCGGCTCCTGCGGGCTTTGGAGGTCTTCCGGGTATCGGGCCGGCCTTTAAGCTCTTTTTCGAGTACCTCTGGCCCCCGGCCAGATTACCGGTTCCTTATCATGGCCCTTGACCGGCCCCGGGAAGAACTCTACCGCCGCATTGATGAACGGTGCGCCCTCATGTTCCAGGCGGGCCTTCCCGCTGAAGTGCAAAGGCTCCACGACGCCGGTTTCGGCCCCCGTGATCCGGGGCTGCGGGCCATTGGCTATAAGGAATTCTTCGTGGAACGGGAACCAGGGCACTACCACTTGTCCGAGGACCTGGCCTCGGTTGAAACCCTGGTGGCCCGGAACAGCCGCCGTTACGCAAAACGGCAAATGACCTATTTTACCTCGATTCCCGGGGTTACCTGGATTCCCACTGCCGGGGACCCGGTAGCACACATCAAAGCACAACTTAAGGGAGCTCTGGTATCTGGTCATGAAACCACAGACCACACGAACAAAAGAGAGACTTTACTCACTATCCCTATAGACATCTAATTCCCCGGTTATGAAAGCTTTGGGATGTTCTGTCTGTACCAGGAGCAGTTCCCCCGCTGGACCGATGCCGTGGAGCTTTCCTTCTATTATATTACCCGAATCAGACTCCCCGGCGATAAAGCGTACGTGCCGGTCTTTCATGTAGAGCCGTTCTTCAACCTGGATCCGCCATTGACCGGTTGTTTTTTCCAGTTCCTGAAAAAGCTGGGCGAGAATTTTTTCAAGTAAGCGGAAGCGGTCCTCTGGGGCAGGGGCGTTGCATGAAGCCAGCGCTAAGGCAATACTGGTGGCTTTCGTCTGTATCTCCAGGGGAAATTCGGTCTGGGCGATATTCACCCCAATACCGATATAGAGGATCTTCCCATCCCCTTCGGTGAGGATACCTGCGGTTTTTTTGGGCCCTATCATGATATCGTTGGGCCATTTGATCCGTAGAGCCGGGCTTTGCCCCATAGAACCTCCCAAATCTTCAATAAAATCCTCAATGGCCAGAGAAACCGCAAGCCCGGCCCGCAATGTAAGCGCCTTGGGAAGGGCGGAAAAACCAGGGTACCGCAAGAGTATGGTAAAGAACAGATTTTCCCCCCGCTTGCCCTTCCAGGAGCGGCCCCTGGTCCGGCCTCGGCCCTGTTCCTGAAAATCGGCGGTGATTACGGTACCATGGGGCAGGCCCTGCAACGCCAGGGCACGGGACTCCTCCATGGTACTTGAAACGGTTTCGAGGTGGTATAGGGGCGCTCCAAAAGGATTCGGCATAGAAAGTTCATGCATGGTATTATTATACCCCAAGTCAACGGTTGACAAAATCCTGTAATGTCGATATTGTTATTATGACAGTCGGAGATTCATTGAATCGGAGATTCAGTTAAAAAGGGGTCGTTCGACGACCCCCTTTTTATTACCGGGAGGTAGTGGTGCGGTTCACACCCAGAAAAGCAGACCCCCTCGTTGATGGGCTGGAGCCGGTGCTGAGGGGCTTGGGAATGTCCCTGGTTGAAATATCGGTGTCCCGCCATAGGAGCAGCGTTCAGGTACGGGTGGTGATCTATAAAAACGGGGTTATTGGAGTGGATGATTGTTCCCGGGCGCATCATGCGCTGCTCCCCCGCTTGGAATTGGCTTTTCCAGGTCAGGAGCTTTCGGTGGAGGTATCTTCTCCGGGGATCGACCGTATTATTAAGGATGCCTCGGAACTGGTGCATTACCACGGCCGGGGGATCAAATGTTACCGGATGGATATTTCCGATTGGTCTGCTGGTATGCTTCACGCCTCTGATGAGACGGGACTCGTGCTTAAAACCGGAGATGGGAGCATGATGCGGTTGGCCTATGAGGTTATCGCAAAGGCGAAGTTGGATATGAACAAGGGTGCGCCCCCTGGGGGCGCGGGAAATGAAAGACAGGAGGTTTAGGCGAGTGGCAACGGATATGTCGGAAGCAATCCGCCAGCTTATTCAAGACCGGGGTATGTCGGAGGAACTCATCCTTCGAACCATTGAAAACACCCTCCTTGCGGCGTATAAACGCCGTTACGGAAACGCAGATAATGCCGTTGTTCGGTTCACCGACGAGCGGGAAGTCTCGATTTATGCTAAAAAGAAAATAGTTGACGGTGTTTACGATCCGGTTTCGGAAATAGACTTGGAAGAGGCCAGGGAGTTAAATCCCGAGGCGGAAATAGGGGATGAACTCCTCATTGAGGTGGATCCCAAGGAGTTTGACCGTATCGCGGTTCAGAATGCCAAACAGATCGCCCGCCAGTCCCTGCGGGAAATCCAAAAGGACAGCCTCTACTCGGAATACAAGGACAAGATCGGGGAGATCATCATCGGGTATTATCAGCGGGAACGGAATGGCACCATTTATGTGGATTTGGGAAAAATGGAAGGGGTGCTCCCCAAGAAGTACCAGTCCCCCCGGGAACTCTACCATGTGAATGACCGGATCAAGGCATTGATTACCGAGGTGAATAAGACCCCTACCGGCTTGCAGGTGGTGCTCTCCCGGACCCATACGGATTTTGTCAGGGCCGTTTTTGAGCTTGAGGTCCCTGAAATTTACGATAAAACCGTGGAAATCCATAAGATAGTCCGGGAGCCGGGGTACCGTACCAAGCTCGCGGTTTATTCCAATAAGGAGGATGTGGACCCGGTGGGCGCCTGTGTGGGTCTCAAGGGGGTCCGTATCCAGGCGATCATCAAGGAGCTTGAGGGCGAGAAGATCGATATCCTCAAATATGAACCTGATGCCCGGCGCTTTATCAAGAATGCCCTCTCACCGGCAGAGGTCCGGGATGTGATTATCCTGGATGAGGGCAAGCATCAGGCCCTGGCGGTGGTGAATGATTCCCAGCTTTCCCTGGCCATCGGCAAGCAGGGCCTCAATGTACGGCTGGCGAATCGTCTGGTGGACTGGAACATTGACGTCAAAACCGACGTCCAGTTTGAGGAAATGGATATTGCCACCGAATCCCGCCGGGCGGTTTCCAAGCTCTTTGGTGATACTGAAGCTTTTGGCGAGGAAATTTCCCGGATTTCAGAAATTCCCGGGGTGGATACTGCGGTGGCCGGGGCGCTGCTGGAAAACGGTATTGACTTTATCCAGGATTTCCTTGACCTTTCTCAGAAGGACCTTGGGGCGTTCAAGAATATTACCGAGGAACAGCTTGAAACCTTACAAAAACTGATTGAAGAGTATGTGGAGGTTATCATAGAAGAAGAGGATGAAGCGGAACTTAATTCCGATGCTTCTTCCAAAGCTGAGGAGGTCGAAACAGAGGCAGCAGGTGATGAACCTGAAGCTTCCGGGGATGAAGGGGATGAAAAGATTCTACCAACGGAAAAACCGTCGGTTCTATTGTCGGCAGTACCGGAGGAAATCGAAGAATATGAATGTCCTGAATGTGGGGCAAAGATAACCCTTGATATGACCAATTGTCCTAAGTGCGGTATTGGATTGAGCTTTGAGTATGAAGATGAATAAAGGTGGATCATGGCTGAGGAATTAGATAGTACCCAAAAACCAAAAGCAGAACTCATTAAACGGGTGCAAAATGAGCATGAAGTCCCGGAAGGGAAGGGAAAAAATACCCCTCCGTCGGAACGGGGCGAGCGCCGCCGGGTTGTGATAAAAACGAAGAAACCCTCTGCTCCCACCGCTTCAGGGCAGGTTAAAAAAACCCCGCCTAAGGTCGTTGCCCATGGGGAAACAGCCGTTTCCGATACGCCTGGGGCAAAGGGTAAATCCGGGGGATCCTCCGATCAAAGCGCCCCAAAGAAGCCCAGGGATGTAAATTCGGTACCGGCGCCCGGAGGGGCTTCAAAGAATCTATCCTCAAAAGAGGGGGCTGCAAAAGACGCCCCTCCAAAGGATGGGTTTCCCAAAGAGGCAGCTCCAAAGGAGCCGCGGGATATAAAACCCCTGGATGCAAGGCAGCGTCTTCCTGAGCCGCGAAAAGAGCAAAAGGTCGTTTCTTTTCCGGTTACCCAGCGGCCTGCTGCTGCTGCCGGCAGAGTCGGCGGTAAGCTCGTCGGGCCTCGGCATCCCCGGGAGGAGGGGCCACGGGGGGGGCAGGCTCCTTTCCCCCATAGGCCCGCCGGCCCGGGAGTCCGGCCTGGTGGTGCTAGACCCCCTGGGCCGCGGAACAATGAGGGGGGTAACAACCGTCCAGCGGGCAATCGTTTCCATGGCGGTCAGGGAGGTCCTCCCCGTCAGAATCGGCCTGGTGCACCTGGACCCCGGCAAGGAGGGTTCGGTGGACCGCGACCGGGAGCCCCTGGAAGACCTGGCGGAGCGGCGAGGATGGGCGGAGGAATGCCGCCCCAATCTTCTCCTCCTATCCCAGAGGGAAAAGGGCCGATTAAGAAATCTTTCAAGGCTAAGAAAGCGGTTTACACCCGGAAAGAGAAAGAACATGAAATGGAGGAAAAACTCCTCCAGACCAAGAAGAAAATTTCCCATATCGCCAACCCAGTGCCGAAAACCATTGAAATCATGGAGGTCGTTTCCGTGTCCGAATTGGCCCGGAAGATGAACCTTAAAGCCTCGGACCTGATCCAGAAACTCATGAGCATGGGCATGATGGTTACCATCAATCAGCAGATTGATGCGGAAACTGCGACCCTCCTGGCCGCTGAATTCGGAGCAGATGTCAGAATCATCAGCCTCTACGAGGAGACCCTCATTGAAACCGCGGTGGATGATGATCTGAGCATGAATCCCCGTCCCCCGGTGGTGACGGTCATGGGCCATGTGGATCATGGCAAGACCAAACTGCTGGATGCGATCCGCAGCGCCGATGTGGTTTCAGGAGAGTTCGGCGGTATCACCCAGCATATCGGCGCCTACACCGTGGATACCCTCCACGGCAGGATCACCTTCCTGGATACTCCAGGCCACGAAGCCTTTACCCGTATGCGGGCCAGAGGCGCCCAGGTAACGGACATTGTGGTGCTGGTGGTTGCCGCCGATGATGGGGTCATGCCCCAGACGGTGGAAGCCATCAATCATGCCCGGGACGCGGTTGTTCCCATCATCGTGGGGGTCAATAAAATCGACAAACCCGAGGCCAACCCCGATAAGGTCAAGAGCCAGCTTTCCGACCTGGGGCTGATGCCTGAGGAATGGGGTGGCCAGACCATGTTTGTGGAACTCTCGGCCTTGAAGAAAGAGGGGATCGACAAACTGATCGATGCCATACTCCTGGAAGCGGAAATTCTGGACCTGAAAGCCAACTACAACCGGGCTGCCGAAGGGAAGATCCTGGAATCCCGGATCGATCATGGCCGGGGTATTGTCGCCACTGTTATGGTAGAGCGGGGAACTCTTAAAGTTGGGGATTCCTTTGTGGCGGGGATCTGGCCTGGAAAAGTACGGGCACTTTTCAACGATAAGGGGGAAAAGGTTGAGGATGCCACCCCGTCCATGCCTATCGAGGTGCTTGGATTTGAGGGGATTCCCAATGCAGGGGATCCTTTGCAGGTGGTGGATGATGAAAAGCTGGCTCGGAGCATTTCCGCAAAGCGCCAGGAACTCAAGCGTTTTGAGGATGCCAAAAACGTCAAGAAGATCACCCTGGATAACCTCTACGATACCATCAATGACGGGGAAATCCAGGAACTCAAGGTCATCATCAAGGCCGATGTCCAGGGATCTGCAGAGGCCCTGCGCTCAAGCCTGGAGAAGCTTTCCACCAAGGAAATACGCCTCAATGTCATCCAGGCCCTTCCCGGGGCCATCAACGAAGGGGATGTGGACCTGGCCATTGCATCCAGGGCCATCATCATCGGGTTCAATGTACGGCCCGTTCCCAAGGCAAAGCTCCTGGCGGAACAGGAAAAGGTTGATATTCGGAAGTACAATATCATCTACAGGGCGGTAGAGGAAATCCAGCAGGCTATGGAGGGAATGCTCAAACCTGATACCAAGGAAGAGGTCATTGCCATGGTGGAGGTGCGGAATACCTTCAAAGTCCCGAAGATCGGTACCATTGCCGGGTGTTATGTGCTCACCGGGACGGTCAAACGGAGCGCCAGTGTCCATATCATTCGGGATCATGTGGTTATCCATACCGGTAAGATCACCTCCCTCAGACGTTTCAAGGATGATGCGCGGGAAGTGGCTGCCGGATATGAATGTGGTATGGGCTTTGAGGGCTTTGATACCATTCTGGTAGAGGATCAGCTTGAAGTCTTTGAGATCGTTGAGGTCGCACGGAAACTGAGTTAACCAAGAACGGCTTGACGTGGGGTATAGAATAGGGTATTCTTCTGGTATTAAATAGGAGTATAGTATGTTTGAAGAACAAATAAAGACCGCTCTTAATACGATTCGTCCCTCCCTCCAGGCGGATGGCGGGGATGTGGAATTTGTTTCCGTTGCCGAAGACGGTACGGTTTCTCTGAAACTGACCGGTGCCTGCGGCGGATGCCCCATGGCCCAGATGACCTTGAAAATGGGAATTGAAAACACCTTGAAAAAGGAAGTTCCCGGGGTTACGGCGGTTGTCGGGGTGTAAGGTCTCTGGATTTCCTCCCCAGCATCCTGATGGATGACCGGGGATGGGAATTCGCTCTTTGTTTTAGGGGGACGTTGGTATAAAAAAACCGTAACCGGGAGGAGGAAATCGGTTACGGCGCAGAAGGAAATAGCTCATTCATTTTGCAATCCACGCGTTCGCATGGAATGCGATCAAATACCTTTCTCCACAGTAGGGCTTAATATCCCCTTGCTCTGCGGCAGGGATTCTTTATTAAGACACATTAGAACTAATCTGTTTTAAAAATCACTTTTATAAATAGAACATAACAGGGGAATAATAGTTACAAATTTTTAGCCTCTGAGACTGTTCTATCGATAGGCCCCTGGGGTAATACGTTTTATTAAAAATTTATAAAAAATTGTTTGACACTGGTATACTAGTATGATAGAATAATACAACATTGAACATTTGTTCAGTAAACTATCTTTTATGGAGGAATGTATGAAATTTTTAAAAACAACCCTGTGTGCGGCTTTGGGAATGGCCCTGGCCGTGGGCAGTGTATTCGCGGGTGGCGGTGCACAAAGTGGACAGGCTGCCGGGAGTTCCAGTGCGAAGAAGATTGAGCTAACCTTTGCCGGTACTGAGGCCGCCACCACTGGTCAGAGCCGCGCTATGCAGGCAATGGCAGACAAGCTCAATGCGGATGGACGCTTTAACGCCAAGGTTCTGGTTAATGGCGCCCTTTCCGGCGACACTGACGCACTGGTTACCCAGGCCAAAATGGGCGTACCGCTTGTCGTGCCTTCAGACCCGGGCCGTCTCGCCAGCCAGTTCAACGTACCTGACCTCAACATCCTAATGGCGCCGTATGTCCTCACCGACCGCACCGTTCTTGCCAAGCTTCCCGATACAGCACTATTCGAGGAATGGCAGAAACAGCTCGAAACCCAGGGCATTACTTTTGTCGCCGATATGTATAACGGCTTCCGCAGCTTCTATACCACCACGCCGGTCAACACGGTGAAAGACCTCTCCGGTCTTCGCATACGCGGCTTTGGTAACAACATCGGCAACGCGCTGGCCAAGTACTTCGGTTACGCCAACATCGGCATAACCTGGGGCGAGGTTCTCCCCGGCATACAGCAGAAAACTCTTGACGGGTGCGAAGTTCAGGTTGCCACAGCCAATGGTTCAGCCATCTTTGAAGTAACAAAATATCTTGCCCTTACCAAGCACTATCTGCTCCAGTCATCGTTCATCTGTTCAGCAAATCTTCTCAAGAGTATGCCCGCTGATGTGCGTGATTTCTTCCTTAAAACAGTACGCGAAACTGCTGTGGAATATAGCAATATTGTCGCGCAGGAAGAGGAACCCTTCTACCAGAATATGCGTGATCACGGGGTTACTGTCACCGAAGTCAATATGCAGGAATGGGAAGACGCCATCGCTCCGTTGTACACCAACAACGATCTCGGCTTCACCGTTGGATTGAAAGACAGGCTATTCAAGGAACTTGGATTGTAAGACAGTCATCGGCGCTATAAGATGTTATATGGACTTATAGCGCCATGAACGCCTACCAATTAGGTAGTCGTGTGCAGCGCTCAATACGGGCGCGTGGATTGAGAAATATGCGTAAACTCTATCATACCCTTTGTAAGGCCGAGGTGGCCGTTTGTGGGGTAGGCTTTGTCTTTCTTGTCATCTTCGTGTTTATGGCGGCGATACTGCGGTTTTTCAGGGTATCAATGTCATGGAACATAGACCTTGCCATGCTGCTTCTCGCCTGGACCGCGTTCTTGGGCGCGGACATTGCCTGGCGCGCTGGTCAGCTTGTCGGCATCGACATTATAACGCGGCGACTCCCCCGCGTCGCGCAAAAATTGTTAACTATCCTGATATACATCCTCGTCACCTTAGCAATGATTGTCATCCTCGTTTTCGGCGTCAGGCTCGCGTGGACTGAGCGGATTCGCACTTACCAGTCGATGCCCATCCCTTACTCGCTTGTTACTTTGAGCCTTGTCGTAACCGGCACCTCAATGGTTATCTCTACGATACTCAAGATCAAGCGGGCCATCATCAACTGGAATAAGGAGTAAGCAATGAGCATGTTATTACTTTGTTTTGTTGTCTTTTTGGTAATAGGGATGCCGATTGCGTTTGTCATCGGGCTTGCGGGGTTTGCGTACTTTATGAGCCAGGCCATGCTCCCCTTCGAAGCCGCTGTCCAAATGATAGTGCTGCAAAGCCAGTCATTCGCGTTCCTCGCCGTGCCTTTCTTCATATTTGCCGGCAACCTGATGAACGTGTCGGGGATCACCGACCGGCTTCTGAGTCTGGCGCGCCTCCTTACCCGGCGTATGTACGGCGGTACGGCCCAGATTTCTGTGGTGATGAGTACCCTGATGGGCGGTGTGTCCGGCTCGGCAACCGCCGATGCCGCTATGGAGACCCGCATACTGGGGCCTGAAATGATGCGTATAGGCTATAAAAAAGGCTATATCTGTGCGGTGAACTGCGTTACGGCGCTGATTACGGCAACGATACCGCCGAGCCTTGGCCTCATCATATTCGGCTTTGTCGGTGAAGTGTCCATTGGACGGCTCTTTGCCGCAGGCATAATCCCTGGCATCCTGATGATGGGCTTCCTCATGGCCACCACGAGCATTACCAGCCGTTACCAGCGCTACGACCCGCCCAAAAAAGACGCCCCGCCGCTCTCGGTGAAAGAGATCATCGAGAACCTCAAGGATTCGATATGGGCCTTGCTCTTCCCTGTCATCCTGATAGTTGGGATACGCTTTGGTATATTCACGCCATCGGAATCCGGGGCCTTTGCCGTGGTCTATGCCCTGATAGTCGGCAAGTTTGTCTACAAGGAACTTACCTGGCAGAAGTTTAAGGATGCCCTGATCACCACGATCAAGGATAACGGCGCGATCATGCTGATTATCGCCATGTCCGGCCCGTTCAGTTATGCAATAACCTGGGTACAACTCCCCATAGCGATGAGCAACTTAATCCAGGGGATCACTACGAACCCCCAGGCGATGATGCTGATTATGCTGGGCTTCCTCTTCATCACCGGTATGTTTGTGGATAGCAATGTCAACTTCCTGTTATTGACGCCGATTTTTCTCCCCATGGTCAAATCGGTCGGCATTGACCCTGTTCACTTTGGCGTGTTAATGGCCACCATCGTTACCCTTGGCGTGATGACCCCGCCTATAGGTTCGGCCCTGTATACGGTGTGTGGTATAATAGATTGTCCACCGGAAGAGTACACAAAAGCGTCACTCCCCTTCTTGTGTGCGGTTTTGCTTGAGCTGGCGATACTTGTCTTCCTGCCTCAAGTGGTCGTGTGGATACCAAATATGATTTTCGGCGTTATGAAGTAAAAAAAAGTTGACGTATTTATGAACGTGGTGTATCATATATAATGATATGTATTTTTATTTTTCATGGAGGAAAGATATGAAACTTTCAAAGGTTTGTGCGGTTGGGCTTGTGGCGCTTTGTGTTGCCGGGTCCTTGTATGCAGGTGGTGGGAAACAGAGTGGCAGTACCGCCGCTCCTAAAGCTATCACCATCAGAGTCGGTGACAACTGGGCGGATAATACGCCGATGGCCATGGCCATTGACCAGGTGTTTAAGCCGGAGATCGAGAAGGCGTCGAACGGACAGCTCGTTGTCGAAGTGTACCATAGTGGACAGCTTGGTAACGAGGCGGAGCTCTGGAACCAGGTGCGCAACGGCACGGTGGAGATCACCGTTCCCGGCAGCGTGATGAACACGGAATGGAGCCCGATGCTGATTTCTGACTGGCCCTTCCTCTACCGTGACATTCAGCACGCGAAGAAGGTCTGGACCGATTCGGACATTCCGGTACAGCTCAACAAGGAATTCCACGATAAATTTCCGACCACCTATCTGCTTTCCTGGGGCCCGAACAGCGCCCGGACTTTCACGAGCAACAAGCCCCTGACCACGCCAGAGGATTTTCAGGGTCAGAAGTTTCGTATGCCGTCGAACGAGATTCATGTCGGCATCACCCAGGACCTTGGCGCAAGCGCACAGGTTATTCCCCTGAACGAGTTGTTCTCGGCGCTTGAGACAGGCATTGTCGATGGCCAGGACAACGGTATGGTGACCGTGCGGGGCCAGGGTTTCTACGAGGTGCAGAAGTATCTCTACGAAACGAACCACATCATTGCCACGCTGGAGATCATCGTGAATGCCGGCTTCTACGACAAGCTCACCGCGGATCAACAAAAGATCCTTGCCGACGCCGCGCAGTCGACTGCGGTTAAGGCTTGGGACCTTTACATCAACAGCCTTGATGCCGATCGCCAGTTCCTCAGGGATAACGGCATGACCGTCACCCAGACAACGCCGGACGATCAGGCCGCGATCCAGCAGGCGATTCAGCCGACACTGGACAAACTCTTCTCCAAGTATGATTGGGCGAAGGGCTTGACCGAGCGGGTGAAGGCGGTCCGCTAGGAACCTGCCGGATCTGTAAGAGTGTGCGCAGGAACGCAAAGGCGCGGGATTTTTCACCGGTCTTTGCGTTTTTTGTGTATTTGACAGATATTGTCGAAAAGCAGGTGGTTGTTGTGAAGAGATTTATGGACGGACTCTTCCGGGGAGTCGAAATACTGATCGCTATTTTTCTTGCGGTTATGATAGTACTGGTGTTTATGAATGTTGTGCTGCGGTATCTTTTCAGTACCGGCTTCGTATGGTCAGAAGAGATTACCCGGCTTTGCTTTATCTTTCTGGTGTATCTGGGCGCAATCATCGCGGCCCGCGAAAACCGTCATCTTTTGATTGATACGCTCCTCTACAAAGTGCCCCAAACCGCCAAAATTGTGATTTATACGCTTATTCAAATCTGTATTATATGGCTGATGGTGATTCTGGTGCGCGGAAGCTGGGGTCTTGTACTGCAATCCTTTCATGATAAATGGGTCACCACCAGGTTTCCCAGTTGGATTGTGTGGGCATCGGGCATATTGACCGGCGTTTCAATAGCGCTCGTTTCTGCGGCAAACCTGTATCAGCTTTTTGTGAAAAAAGTTCCCGTTTTGACTCTTGTCCAGCCTTATGATGGCGGTGAAGAGCCAGCGGTGGTGGAGTAGGGGGTATCATGGATATACAAATTTTATTTCGAACCATCATTTTTCTTGTTTCGTTAGTCGGCAGCATTATGATCGGCCTCCCCATTGCCTATTGTCTTATATTCAGCGCCGTGGCACTCGGCTTCTATATGGGCGGCAACTTCACGAACCCCCAGCATGTCGCGCTGAACCTGATGAGCGGCACGGACAGCGTCACCATGATGGCCCTGCCTTTCTTTGTGCTTGCCGGCGAATTGATGAACAAGGGCGGCCTTACACGGCGCATCATCGCCTTTTGTGACATCTTCGTCGGACGGGTACGTGGCGGCCTGGGCTATGTGACCATACTCGCCTGCCTCATGTTCGCAAGCCTGGTTGGTTCGGCGGTGGCTTCCACGGCTGCGCTGGGGGCGATCCTCATCCCCATGATGGTGGCATCGGGCTACAACCGGGCGAAGGCCGCCGGGCTTGTGGCCAGCGCCAACATTGTCGCGCCGATCATGCCTCCCTCGGTTCCCATGATTGTCTACGGCGTTGCCGCCGGGGTGTCGATAAAATCCCTGTTCCTGGGAGGCATTGCCCCCGCCATATACCTTACCATAGGTATGAGCGTTGTGTGGTTTATCGCTTCCCGGAAAGACGCGATCAAGTCGGACAAGCCAAAGCCCACGTTTAAGGAAGCCGTCATGATTATCGGCAGCGGTATGTGGGCCTTGCTCCTCCCCATCATCATCCTCGTCGGCCTGCGGGGTATCGGCCCGATCAAGGCCATCTTTACGGCGACTGAATGTGGCGTTGTGGCGGTTGTCTACGCCCTCATTGTCGGTGTCTTTGTCTACCGTGAGTTGAAACCCAAAGACGTTTTTCATGCCTTTATCGCCTCTGCGAAGATGTCGGCGGTGGTCATGTTCCTGGCGGCGGCGGCCCAGGTTTCCGCCAAGCTCCTCACCTTTTCACGGGTTCCCCAGTTTATCACCCAGAGCCTTGAACCCCTGGTGGCCCATCCCATGCTCCTCAACGCCATACTCCATACGATCATTATTTTTATGGGCATGGTCATTGACGTGGTGCCCACCATTCTTATCATGACCCCGATCATGCTGCCGCTGTTGCGGGCCGCAGGTATCGATCCCATTTACTTCGGCATCGTGTTTACCCTTTCCAATGTGCTGGGTTTAACGTCGCCGCCAGTGGGCCCGGTACTCAACGTGGCCTGCGCCACCGGCAAAGTAAAGATGGAGGAACTGATACCGCCTGTCATTCCCTATTACATTTTCCAGGTAATCCTGGTGTATCTGCTGATATTCTTCCCGCAGCTTGTTATCATACCGCTTAAGTGGATAGGGGGCTGACGGGGGCCGGACGCTTTCCAGTAGTCGCGCGAGCGCGTGGATTGAAATATGAAAATAGGCATTGTTGCCCGGCGTGTTGAAAATCGCCGAGCGAGACATACCGACGTACAGCACGGATGTGCTGATCAAAGTGAAGGATTGAGATATGAAAATAGGTATTGTAGAAAAACCGGGTGTTTTGAAGCTCTCGGAACGGGATATGCCCCGGCTCAATGAGCCTGGCGATGTGCTCATCAAGGTAAAACGGGTCGGAATCTGCGGATCCGACATCCATATTTTTCACGGGAAAAACCCCTTTGCCGTGTATCCCCGCGTGTGGGGCCACGAGTTTGTCGGTGAAGTTGTTGAGACAGGCAGCGGTGTCAAGACTGTCACTAAGGGCGCCCATGTGGTGGTGGAACCGATTGTCTCCTGCGGTACATGCTACGCCTGCCGGCAGGGCCGGGGCAATATCTGTGAGCACTTGCAGGTTATGGGGGTTCACATTGACGGCGGCTGTCAGGAGTACATTGTGGTGTCCGAGGCCAATGTGCATATACTGCCTGATTCACTGCCCTGGGACGAAGCAGTACTGATCGAACCTTTTACCATTGGCGCCCAGGCTTGTTACCGCGGTAAGGTGCAGAAGGGTGATTTTGTGCTGGTGATGGGCGCAGGGACCATTGGGCTGACGGCGTTGCAAATGACAAAACTTGCAGGGGCAACGGTAATCGTCACCGATCTGGTTCCCGAAAAGCTGGTTTATGCAAAAACCCGGGGAGCGGATTACATCATCAACGCGAAAGAAGAGAACCTCTTTGAAAAGGTACGGGAAATCACCGGCGGCATGGGTTCGAATGTTACGATTGATGCGGTGTGTAACAAGAAGAGCTTTGAGGACTGCATTGAAATTACCTCTGCTGCAGGTCGGGTGGTGGAGCTGAGTTTTAACGAGATCCCCAGCGAGATTGCCCCGGTCAACATCATAAAAAAGGAGCTGACCATTTGCGGTTCCCGGCGTCAAACCAAGCGCTTCCCGGTGGTGATCGACTACCTCAAGCAGGGTAAGCTGCCTCTCACGGGCTTTGTAACAAAAACCTACCCGATTGAGCAGATGGTCGAAGCCTTTGAATATGTTGATGCGAACAGCGCTTCAGTGCGGAAAGTCGTGATCACCATGCCGGGTATATGAAAAAAGCGGCACGCTTTCAAAGCGGCAGCGTTCAGGACATCGTCTATACCGCCCTCCGTAAGAGTATTCTCAATCTTAATCTGGCTCCGGGAACGGCGATCAGCGAAAAGGAAATATCCCGCCGCTATGAGGTCAGCCGTACTCCGGTGCGGGAGGCCTTCATCTATTTATCGAAAGAAGGACTGGTGAAGGTGATTCCCCAAAAAGAGACCCTCGTCTCTCTCATTGATTTTAGCCGGGTGGAACAGGAACTCTTTCTCCGGGAACATCTGGAAATGGCGGTACTGGAACCCTTTATCAGGAATTGTTCCCCCCAGTGCGTCGCGGATTTGGAAGCCCTGATTGAAATGCAGGCGGTCTCCTTTGAACGGAACGAATATAGCAACTTTGTTAATTTTGACAATAGTTTTCACCAGACCTTTTTTGAAGTCGCAGAGCAGCAGCTCAGTTGGGATGTGGTGGAAAGCATGAGCGGTCATTATCACCGGGTACGCTTACTGACGATTTGGTTCCAGGGAATCGCACAGCATATTATCAGCCAGCACAAACAGCTCCTTATGGCCTTACAAATTAAAGACCTGGATGGTGCCAAGACGGTGTTGAAAGCCCATCTCCATAAACTGGATACTGAGGAAAAGATGCTCAGGGAAGAATTCCCCGATTATTTTGTTTCCCTTTCCAATACTGCAAAAGATATCTTTACCGTTGATTTCGGCGGCCTGCCGCTTTTTTCATAGGATCAGGCTTGATTAAATAGCGAAGAGGCTAATGAAGAAAGATGTTTTTCCCACGGGGAATGGGCTGTGGTGATCCGGTTGCAGTTACTACCCAAATAATGCGTTGTATGCCCAGCACATTAAAATCATAATCGAAATAACCATCGGTAAAGATGAGGAGGGGATACTTCGTGTATCCCTGTTCCCGCATCCAATCAAAGACACATTGCACCTGAGTACCACCCTTGCCATTAATCGTGATACTTTTCCAGTCCCCTCTTTTATAGGTTTTCTGAACATTGGTTATACAGGTATTCCACTGAATAACGATCAGTTGACTGAAGTCCTTCACTATTCTTTCTATCTCAGTAAAGAACTGCTG
>JAITNU010000196.1 GCA_031290325.1 Treponema sp. | reverse complement strand
GACGTACCGGAAAGACGGGAAATGGGGGTGGAAAAAGCCGCCCTATCCTCGTCGGCTGCTTGCATAGCGGCAAAGAAGCCCAGCATCTGCTCAAAGGCAGGAAACGCAGTGGCCAAGTCATCCATAGTAAGATGGGCAAGGGCGGCGGTTTCCTGTAAATCTGCAATGTTCATGTCCCCATATTCTCATAGCTCCATAGATGATGTCAAGTCTATAGGTTTACACTCAGGATGCCTGAAACAATCGGTCAGATGGTCGTTCACCATCCCCATGGCCTGCATGAGGGCATAGATAATCGTCGGACCCACAAAGGAAAAGCCCTGCTTTTTTAGTGCCTTGGAGATCTTTTCGGAAAGTTCCGTGCTGGCCGGTACGTTCGACATGGTCTTGAACCGATTGATACGCGGTTCCCCATCCACCCAGTTCCAGAGCCAGGTTGAAAAGGAACACGACCCCTCCATCATGGCAAGATAGGCCTGGGCGTTTCCAATAGTGGAGACGATTTTCCGTCTGTTCCTGATGATCCGCCCATCCCCCATGAGCCGTTCAATATCCTGATCACCATACCGGGCTATCTTTTCCGGGTCCATGCGGTCAAAAGCCGCCCGGTACCCTTCCCGGCGTTTCAGAATAGTAATCCACGAAAGGCCCGCCTGGGCACCGTCGAGGATCAGAGCCTCAAAGAGTTTCTGGTTGTCGTGCTGGGGGCTTCCCCATTCCTGGTCGTGGTAGGCGGTGTAGAGCGTATCCCCAAGGCACCAGGGGCAGCGTTTAGGTTCCATAGAAGCATTATATTTATTTTATAAGAAACATACTATATACTATTTTGATAGCAGGGGGTGTTTCAAATGGGAAACGCGGAGGCTGATATCGGCCTTATCGGACTGGCGGTTATGGGTGAGAATCTGGTTCTCAACATGGAGCATAAGGGTTTTACGGTAGCGGTGTATAACCGGACTGTTTCCAAGGTGGATAGTTTCATACAGGGTCGGGGAGCAGGCAAGAAGATCAGCGGGTACCATGACCTTGCGGCTTTTGCAGCGGCCCTGAAGCGGCCTCGAAAAGCCATGATCATGGTAAAGGCCGGGGACGCAGTAGATGATACTATCGCCCAGTTGCTGGGGGTATTTCAGCCTGGGGACATCATCATTGATGGGGGGAATTCCAACTATCAGGATACTATGCGCCGGAGCTCCTTGGTGGAGTCCAAGGGGCTTTTGTACATCGGTACCGGGGTTTCCGGCGGCGAGGAAGGGGCTTTGACCGGTCCATCCCTCATGCCCGGAGGGTCTACCGCAGCCTGGCCCCTGGTCAAGCCCGTGTTTCAGGCCATTGCAGCCAAGGTTGAGGGGGACGTGCCGTGCTGCGACTGGGTCGGAGAGAACGGCGCAGGTCACTTCGTCAAAATGGTCCACAACGGCATTGAATACGGGGATATGCAGCTCATCTGTGAAACCTACGATCTGCTCAAGCAGGTCCTGGGTCTTTCATATCAGGAGATGGGGGATGTTTTTGACCGGTGGAACAAGGGGAACCTGAACAGTTACCTCATCGAGATCACCAGGGACATACTCCGGTTTGTCGATGATGACGGCCAGCCCCTGGCTGAGAAGATCCTCGATACTGCAGGACAGAAGGGAACCGGCAAGTGGACCGGCATGGCGGCCCTGGACTTCGGGGTGCCCCTCACCCTGATCGGAGAGGCGGTGTTCAGCCGTTGTCTTTCTGCGGCCAAAACCGAACGGGTCCGTTCGTCCAAGATTTTCTCAGGACCAAAGATCACCAGGCCCACAGAGGCCGCAACCTTTATCACCGATTTGGAGAAGGCCCTCTACGCTGCCAAGGTGGTGTCTTACGCCCAGGGCTACCTCCTCATGCGGGAAGCGGCCAGTGAATACAAGTGGAACCTGAATTATGGCGGTATTGCCCTGATGTGGCGGGGAGGCTGTATCATCCGCTCGGTATTCCTGGGGAAGATCAAAGAAGCCTTTGACAAGAAGCCGGACCTGGAGAACCTGCTCCTGGACCCCTTCTTCACCGGAGTTATCGAGGATGCCCAGGCATCCTGGCGCCGGGTTGCCGGAGCGTCCATAGCAAACGGCATACCCGCCCCGGCCCTCACCAGCGCCCTGGCCTATTTCGACGGGTACCGGAGCGAACGGCTGCCCGCCAACCTGCTCCAGGCCCAGCGGGATTACTTCGGCGCCCACACATACGAACGGGTAGACAAAAAGCGGGGTGAATTCTTCCATACCAACTGGACCGGTCATGGAGGCAATACCAGCGCTACAACCTATAATGCTTAGGAGGTATTATGATGGCATCATTATCAATTCCCGCTGCCGGCGGGACAATCCATGATTTGCTGGCCCTGGGGGCCTTGGTTACCCGGCTCGATCCGGGGGTCATTCCCTTTGCGGAGGCGAGCAGTTATGCGCTCCATGTGTCTGGTGGCGAATACAATGTGGCAACCAATCTATCCACTTGTTTCGGCATGAGGACCGCCATTGCCAGCGCCATGGTGGACTATCCCATCGGAAGGCGGATTGAGTACGCGGTGCAGAAGGCGGGGGTAAGCCCCTACTACCAGCGCTTTGCCTTTGACGGGGTGCGGGGGCCAAACATGGCCATCGTATGGAGCGACCGGGGCCAGGGTGTGCGGGCGCCGGTGGTGTTTTATAACCGCTCCAACGAGGCAGCAGGCCGGCTTAAACCCGGCAGTTTTGACTGGAACGCCCTGTTCGCCAAGGGCATCCGCTGGTTTCATTCCGGGGGCATTTTTTCGGCCCTGTCCCCCACCACCCCGGAACTGGTCATTGAGGCAATGCAGGCCGCGAAAAAGGCCGGCGCAGTGGTTTCCTTTGACCTCAATTACCGGGCCAAGCTCTGGGCAGTAGCCGCTGCAGAACAGGGACTCACCCCGGAACAGGCCAGTGAAGGGGCGGCCCGGACCCTGCGTAAGATCGTGGGGTACGTGGATGTCCTGGTGGGCAACGAGGAAGATCTCCAGAAGGGCCTTGGGCTTAAAGGGCCGGAGGTGGAATCCAAGGGCAAGCTCGATCCCTCAACCTTCTTCGCCATGATGGATAGGGTGGTTAAGGATTTTCCCAACATCAAGGCAGTGGCCACCACCCTGCGGGAAGTTCACTCCACCAACCGCCATTCCTGGGGTGCAGTACTCTGGCTTGATGGCAAGAGCTATGTATCCCCCACCTGCGAGCTGGATGTATACGATAGGGTCGGCGGCGGTGACGGCTTTGCGGCGGGCCTCTTCTACGGACTGCTCTCCGGGAAAACACCGGAAGAAGCCCTCAAACTCGGCTGGGCCCACGGTGCTCTGCTCACCACCACTCCCGGGGACACCTCTATGGTGAGCCTGGATCAGGTGGAGGCCTTTGCCCAGGGCGGATCAGCGCGGATCCAGCGATAACGGCACGGTTTTAGGGGTACTGAAACTACTTCTGAGGAGAAAGCTCCTCAGAAGTAGTTTTCTCGCCGGTTCAGCATCTGAAGCGCAGGATTGCTCCAGATGAGGTTTCCATGGCCGGGCATCCAAAGCGAAGAGCTTTCAGTTTGACTACAAAATCATTTTATCGTATAATTATTTTATCGTGAAAGATTTAACCAAAGGTAATGAAGCATCATTGATTATCGTTTTTGCCCTTCCCATGCTGATCGGCAATGT
>JAITNU010000125.1 GCA_031290325.1 Treponema sp. | reverse complement strand
TTTTCCAATGTTGATATGCTCAGAATGGCGCGGATCATCACCAAGTACGTGCGCTTCCTCGATCTCACGGTCATCAATGCTGTGGCAAAGGATAACCGCCTCCGGGCAGCGCAGTGGAGCACCCGCCTTATGGAACGCGGCATTGATCCCCGGCTCTACCTCTGGGAAGGCTCCTCCTGCTGCTTCCCCGGAATCAGACGCTACTTCGGGGCTGAGGAAAAAGCCTTTTGCGGCAAGGAACCACTACCAGGGGTGCTCTTTCAGGATGCCCTGGAACTGGATTTCAACGAGTACCCAAAAAAAATCTGGGACTATGTCCAGGGGGACGTCCCACGGGGCTATACCCTCATGCACCTCCTGGGCCATGTAGAAATCAACAACCAGGTCCGGGCGGAACTTGACATCAACCAATACCTCCGGGGAAAGGCCATTTATGGCCTGTTTACCAGCCCTGCAAATACCGTCTATGTGCCTAACACGTTTGTAGCCATTATTAAGGCCAACCCCCGGCTCCGGGGGCTTTTAATCACCAAACAACAGGAACTGTACGACGGGGTGTGCGCCATAGTCCCGCCGTCGGTACGGATTCTGCCCCATTCAGAGGAGGGAGGGTGGAAGTTCAAGTCCTTTGAATGGGCGCCCTGTTCGGGCTGCGATGCTACTGGTATCCAGGACTTTCTGAAATACCGGAACGCAATTATGGACAAGAAATCTATAGAATGAACCACGGATACACACCGATTAACACGGATAAAGAAAATATCCGTGTCCATCAGTGTCCATCAGTGGTTCAAATTGCTTCCATACAAAAGTTGGTATATGCTACAATCAGCGTTTCGCGGTGTTATTTTCAATACGAAAGCAGTATAGTAGAAAATCAAGTGAATATCATCCTTTTTGAAGCGAATGAAACCGGAAAGCCCCTTCCCAAGGGGGATGAACGGACAAGCCACCTCCTCAAGGTGCTGCGCAAGAAAGCGGGAGATACCTTTGAGGCGGGCATGGTGGGCGGCAGCCGGGGAACCGGCCGCATTGAAGCGGTCGAAGCAGGCGGTTCTCTGGTCTTTTCCCTGGACCTGGGTGAAAGCCCTCCACCACGGGTTCCCCTGCGGCTGGCTGTGGGCTTCCCCCGGCCTATACAGCTCAGGCGGCTGCTGCGGGACCTGGCAAACCTGGGAGTGGCAGGGGTTGATCTCGTGGGAACGGAGCTGGGGGATAAGGGTTACCGGAATACTACCCTGCTTACCAATGGTGGGGCCAGACGGGCTTTTATCGAAGGGGCGGTTCAGGCACGGGATACTATGCTCCCCAGCCTTGAGGTTTACCATAGCCTTGAAAGGTGGCTAGAAAAATGCCCCTGGGAGGGGTACGGGAGCTCTCTGGATCATGGAGACGCGGATTTCAGGCTACCGTCCCTCCTCATTGCGGCGGATAATGTACGCCCCACCGGGTCCCTGGCCCGCCTCGATACCCCCATGAGGTCCGCGGTTATTGCCGTGGGCAGTGAACGGGGCTGGTCTGATCGGGAACGGGATATGCTGGAAGGGGCGGGCTTTCTCAGACTGTCCCTGGGGACCAGGGCCTTGCGGACCGAGACTGCCTGTATGGTGGCGGCACTTTTGGCTATGGAAAAAATCGGAGCCCTCGATTAAAATCTATCTATGAACCAAGATCAGGTTAAGACCACCCTCCTGGCCATCGAAGATGCCTCCCTGGATTTTACCCTTGTTTTTTCCGGTAAACAGAGCAAAAAGATAAATGGCCTCTACAAGCCGGAAACGAGGGAAATCATCATCCATAACCGGAATTTCCAAACCGACAACCTCCTGCTCTACACCGCTATCCATGAGTATGCCCACCACCTCCATGCCTGTTCCCGGGGAGGGACCCTCTCAACCCGTGCTCACACCACGGAATTCTGGGCCATTCTCCACAGACTCCTGGAAAAGGCGGAAGCCCAGGGGGTTTATCAGAATGTCTTTACCAGTTCCCCGGAACTGGCCGAGCTCACTGAGACCATAAGGACCAGGTACCTCTGCGAAAACGGGAACCTGGTAAAGGACCTGGGCAAGTACCTGCTCAAAGCCCAGGAGCTGTGCCTCTCCATTGGAGGCCGTTTTGAGGATTATCTCGACCGGATACTCAGGATCCCCAGAACCGCCTCCACTATGGCGATCAAGATGTATCAGTATAACCTGAACCCCGCGGTCGGGCCTGATAATATGCGGTTTCTGGCGGGGATTAGGAACGAGGATGAGCGGACGAACGCGGAAGCCGCCCTGCTCAAGGGTAAAAGCCCTGATATGGTACGGATAGAGGCCCGGCGTGGAACTGCAGGCTCAACACCGGGGGAGCAGGAAGACCCGAAACTCAGGCTTGAGAAGGAAAAAAACCGGCTTGAACGGACCATCGCGTCCCTGTCAAAGCGGCTGGGCGAGGTTGAGCGGGAGCTTGAACAATGCTAATAGGTGCATTATAATTACCCTATCGTAAGAGGAGTCAGTTCGTATGAAAGATACATATATGATGTTTGCTAAATACAGCCAGGCCGGGAATAAAGCGGTCTATGCTATCGTGGATAAACTTTCCCCTGAAGAACGGGAACAGGATCGGGGGAGCTACTATGGAAGCCTTTCCGGCATGGTTCGTCATATCCTGAGGGGGACCGTTTTTTTTCAGGGGCTGTTTCGAGGCGTCTTGTCAGGTACAGCCCTGGAGGTCCTTGCTCCGGTGGCGTCTATTACCATTCCTGAGGGTACGCTGACCGATGCTCAATGGAAATTGCTGGGTTCTGCCTTTGAAGTGGCTGATGAGGCCCTGGTCAAGCTCATTTCCGGGTTGACGGATTTTAACCAGCCCATACCGCTCAACCGGTACGGAGGTAATCCCCCTTCGGTGCCCCTTTCTTTTATGCTGAACCAAATGGTGGTTCACGGAACCCATCACCGGGGGCAGATATCCCAGGTTTTGGATGCCATGAAGATCGACAACGATTATTCAGGCATCAATGTGGAATTCCTCTGCTAGGGAGTGTTCAAAAAAGGCGACAATTAAGACCATGACCTTTCCCAGGGACCTCTTCAAATCATCAATACTGGTGATTTGAAGACTGCATACTGTCCTCTTGATGGAAGGATCGATTTACTGATAAACAGCTCATAGAGATACCGAATTCGTCCTAAGCGTTGTTACTATTACTGTAATAGTATGATAAAATGAGTACCTGGTAATGATACAGTAATTCAATTATTCTCTTGCACAAGAAGTTTTTCTATGATACCATACTAGTATAATGAAAAATGACCCCATACCATCGGTGAACCAGCGCATCAAGCAGGTTCGTGAAGCATTAAGCCTGTCTCAGGTCCAATTTTCAAAGGTGATATCCCTGTCCAGCGGATACCTTGCGGGCGTGGAAGTGGAGAAGCGAAAGGCCAATGATCGGATTATCAAGTTGATTTGCTCTTCCTTTGGCGTAAACAGGGAATGGCTTAAGACCGGTACCGGCGAAATGTTCGATCAAAACCCCAAGGAAGAGTGTACCAAGCTGGTAGCCCTCTTCCAGGAGCTGGAACCGCGGTTTCAGCGGTATATCTTAAAACAGATCGATCTCTTGCTGGCGCTGCAGGATAAAAATTCAGAAAGCTGAATTTAATCCTGGGGTATCCGCTTGAGTTCTTCTGCTGCCGCCTTCTTCGCTAACACCGCTTTCCGTGAGCCGAGGATCACGGAGAGCGGTTGCAGAAGAGGTATGTTTTCACAGAGGATGCGGATGATTACCGTCATGGGGACCGCGAGGATCATCCCCATAAAACCCCAGAGCCAGCCCCAGATCATCAGGGACATGAGGACGACCAGGGGAGAAATCCCTAGATTGTCCCCCACGATCATCGGCTCCAGGACGTTGCCTATAATCATGTTGGTAGCCAGCATAATTGTGACCACGATGATGATAGGCGCCGGTTCAGGCCAGAACTGGATCAGGGCAAAGAGGCCGGCCCCTACCCCTGCGGCAATGCTGCCGATGTTGGGAATAAAATTCAGGATAAACTGAATAACTCCCCACACCAGGGCGAATTCAAGCCCTACAAGGCCCAGACCTATGGCCACAATAAAACCGGTGGCCAGGGAGATGAAGAATTTCGCGGAAAGATACCGGGTAACCTCGCGCATCACATCAAGGCTGATTCGTATTATCTGACCGGATCGTTTATTCTCAAAGGCCAGATCGATTTTTTCCTTAAAAAAGACCGACTCCACCAGGATGAATACCACAAAAAGTACGACCATGAAGGCGTCTTTCAGAAAGCCGATAAAAAAATTGGAAAGATCAAAGGCGAAATTGCGTACTCCGGTCCGCACCCCCAACTGAGACCAGAGGTTTTCAAAAAACGAGAGGTGTTCATCATAGGAAAGCTCAAAGAAATCAGCCACCCAGATATAAATCTCAGTTAAACGGCTCTCGTACTTGGGATAGAAGGTGAGAATGGTCTTCCCGGAAGAAAAAAGCACGATTCCTATAAGGTACAAGCCGGCTATGATGATACCCATGGCCAGGATGATCGAAAGAATCCGGGGAATGTGCCACTTTTCCAGGAAATTAACCATTGGATTCATAACAGAAGCCAAAAGCAGGGACAGGGTGAAGGGCAAAAGTACCGGTGCGGTAACTTTAAGCACTGCTCCTGCTAGGAAACAGGTGATAAAGACCACGAGCAAAAAAATCCCCCGTCCTGGATCAAAACGTTTGGACTGATTCATAGTAGCTTATAGTACCTATAATGAACCGGTTTGTCAGGGTTCAAAACACCTGTTTTTTCATATTTTCAATTTTTTATCCGCCAGTTAGATCATTGGCAAATAAAACCGGGATAAAGTATACAAACATTTTTTATGCAAAACGTGATTATTACTTTTGAGACGGGGTGGCGGCTATCCCTCTCATTACCGGCGGAAGGGTTTGAAGAGTCTCTTGCCCTCCTCATCTCGTTTCTGGTATAATAAACAGGTATGGAGTTAACTCAAGAATTTATCGATGGCCTCCAGGTCAACGAAGTTAGTTTGATGAAGCGTATCGCCGAAGTCCTCAGCATCAATCCCGGGCAGGTTTCGGTGGTTATTGGTTTGTTGGGTGAAGGGAGCACGGTTCCCTTTATCGCCCGGTACCGGAAGGAAAAGACCGGGAGCCTGGATGAGGTGCAGGTCAGGGATGTGGACCACCTTTTTTCCAGTGGAAAGAACGTGGAAACCCGGCGGATTGAGATTATCCGGGGGATCTTTGAACAGGGGAAGCTCACGGAGCCGCTTTACGATAACATCGCCAAGGCCGCCACCCTCGCGGAGCTTGAGGATATCTACGCCCCCTATAAGCGGAAGAAGAAAACCAGGGGCATGATCGCCTGCGAAAAGGGCCTTGAACCCCTGGCAGATGCTATGCTGGTATTGGAGGCTCCGGCCCTCCTCCTTAAAGCCGCTGAATTCATTACTGAAAATCTGGAACACCCTGAGCTGTCCGTGGCCTCTGCGGAAGATGCCCTCCAGGGAGCCATGGATATTATCGCCGAGCGGGTCTCCCAGGACCCGGAAAACCGGGGGAATATTAAGTCTTTTTACCGTGCCGATGGGCGTATCATCGTTAAGGGTGTGGGGGATGATGAGGCCAAGAAGACCTCCACCTATCTCATGTACTGGGACTATACTGAGCCACTCTCTCAGATAAAACCCCACCGGATCATGGCAATCAACCGCGGTGAACGGGAACATATCCTCCAGCCGGCCATTGATGTGGATGAAAACGCCGCAGTGGAGCGGCTGCAGGAACGGTATGTTATGCATAATGAGTACCATCGTACTGCTATCGAAGATGGCCTGAAGCGGCTCTTGTCCCCGGCGGTGATCCGGGAGATCCGGGGGGACCAGAGTGACGCGGCAGACGATCACGGCATCTCGGTGTTCAGCCAGAACCTCAAGAACCTCCTCATGCAGCAGCCCATCAAGGGGACCCGGGTCCTGGGGGTTGACCCCGGCATCAGGACCGGGACCAAGTGCGCTTTCCTGGATGATACGGGGAAGTACCTGAATCACTTTGTCATCTATAACCACAAGGTTGAGGAGGCCAAACGGCTCATCCTCGAAGGGGTTAAGCACTACGATATCCAGCTCATTGCCGTGGGGAATGGTACGGGCACACGGGAGGTTCAGGAGATCATCACCCAGGTGATCGCCGAGAACAGCCTGGAGGTCCTCTACACCGTGGTGGATGAGGACGGCGCCTCGGTCTATTCTGCCAGCGACATCGCACGGGAGGAATTTCCCGAGCTGGACCTGACCATCCGGGGGGCCATTTCCATAGGCCGCCGCCTTCAGGACCCCCTGGCGGAGCTGGTCAAGATAGACCCCAAATCCATTGGTGTCGGGCTTTATCAGCATGATGTGAATCAGAAGAAGCTTTCCGAATCCCTGGATGAGGTGGTTTCCTCGGTGGTAAACAACGTGGGGGTCAACCTCAACACTGCCAGCGCCTCTCTGCTGCGGTATGTGTCAGGGATCAACAGGTCCCTGGCCCGGAAAATCGTGAAGTACCGGGAAGAAAAGGGCAAGATCGCCAGCCGCGAGGAGCTGACCGTTGTTCCGGGGATGGGGCCTAAGAGCTTTGAACAATGCGCGGGGTTTCTCAAGATCCCTGAAAGCGTGGATCCCCTGGACAACACCTGGGTTCACCCGGAGAACTACGAGATTGCACGGGTCATCCGTAACACGATAGTGGCGGTTACGAATACGACCACCGGAAACCTGAGTTCTGAAGAGCGAAGCGTTCTCAAGGAAAAGTACGGTGTTGGGGACACCACGATCAACGATATTGTGGATGAGTTGAAGAAGCCGAACCGGGACCCCCGTGATGGATATCCCAAGCCGATCCTGCAGAAGGGGGTGGTGACCTTTGAGGACCTCAAGGTAGGGATGATGATCACCGGGAAGATCAAGAACGTGGTTGACTTTGGCGCCTTTGTTGATCTGGGTATCAAGGAAACCGCCCTGGTCCACATTTCGGAGTTGAGCGACCACTTTGTGAAGGACCCCATGTACGCGGTGAAGGTGGGGGATGTGCTGGAGTTCCGGGTCATCACCCTGGATCAAGACCGGCGCCGTATCGGGCTTTCCCGGAAGACCGAGTCTTCTCCAGAGCATACCCGTGCTTCCACCAGGACTGCCGGCCAGGGCAGTGATAAACCTCAACCAAAGAAACGGGTGCTGGTTAAAAAGCCGGGGGCTGAACCTACCGTAACCAGCGCTCCCCGGCATCAACAGAACCGGAACGTCCTGGAAAAAAGTGATCCCCAGGATGACGGCACCATGTACAACCCCTTTGCAGAAGCGTTCAAGAAAATGCGGGAACCGAAGCCGGGGAAAAAGTAAGGCCGGTTCCCTTACCAGCGGTTCAGCTTACCAGAGTTTTCCGTAATTCGTTTTTAAGGGTATTGGCCATGGGCAGGAAGGTTACGATAGTTGCTCCAGCGGATATGGCGCCACCAACTATGGGGATAATTTTCCCGATTCCCTTGGCAAGCCCCTGTTTTGCCAGGTTCGCCCCCAGGACCTTGGCGACCTGTTTCGCCACCTGGGGCAGCCCGGCCTTTGCCAAGGCCACCATGGGAAGCCGTTTTGATGATTCTTCCCGTGCCAAAACCGAGGTTATGGAGCTCAGGACCCCGGTCGCTTCCGAGGCCCCGCTCATCACCCCGATTAAAATGGTGAGCGCCGCGAGAAAATCATCATTGGAGTCTCCTTCCAGGTTCGGCCATCCGTAAATGTAGGCCAGTTTTTGGGCTACGATGATAACGTGATAGTAATATTGGGCCAGATCCGCGGGTATGGTTCCTGCCATCGCAATACCCCCTGGAAGTCCTGCGGCAAAGGAGGTTGCTGTTACCGTGGTGGTATGAAACCCGATTGACCCATCGGCCACCTTATCCAGGACATCAAGGGGAATCCCCGCCTTGCCGATTCCGGCTTCCACGAGTTGTTTAATCAGGCCCTCGTTGGCATATTTGGCAAATTCCTTTTCCAGGAAGCTGTCCCGTTCCACCTTGGCCCCGGGAAGTTTCAGTGCTGTGTCTAAAATTCCGTACCACAGGCCAATTTCTTTTTCTTGTTCAGCCATACCATAACTCCTTAAAAAAAATAAAAAAATACGCACAGGCTAATACCCTGCGTTTTTATTCACCAGATTGTGCAAAGCCTCCCCCCGGAGGTACCGACCCAGGTTATCCAGGGTGATTTCCAGGGCGATGGAACTATAATTCGGCCGTACCCCCGCATAATGCCCGGTTATGATGACATTATCCAGGTCCCACAGGGGTGAATCCGGGGGTAATGGCTCGGTTTCGGTTACATCCAGCAGGGCGCCGGCAATATGTTTTGCCTTCAGCGCTTCAATCAGCGCCTTTTCGTCCGTAGTAGGACCCCGGCCCACGTTCATATACAGGGCAGAATCTTTCATAGCCCCCAATTCGGCGGTACTTATGATATGTTTGGTATCCTGGGTGAGGGGCAGAATATTCACCACTACATCTGCCTGGGGAAGCAGTTCCTTCAGTTTTGCTATGGATTCAATCCGCAGCCCCCTGGCTTGCCCGGAATCAGGAACATGGCGGCGCAGCGCAATAACCTGCATACCAAAGGCCAGGGCCACCTGGGCGGTTTGCGTCCCTATGGAGCCGTACCCCAGGATGAGCATGGTTTTTCCCCATAAGAGGGAGATTTCTTCCCCGGGAATCTCGATCCAGGCATGCCGTTTCTGGGCGGCAAAGACCGGGGGAAAGCGCCGGTTCCAGGCCAGGAGCAGGCCAAAAATATGCTCCGTGAGCTGCTGTCCATGCATCCCTGATGTTGAGGTGAGCATGAAAGGCCGATCTTTTAACTCAGGGTAATACTGCAATCCATCAGCGCCAGCAGACCACAACTGTACCCACCGCAGGTGGGGCATCCGGGAAATCAGGTGCCAGGGCACAAAGCCGATAAGGATTTCAACCTGCTGTAAAAAAGGGGCCTTTTCCAGCTCCCCAGGGTCCGATGTAATCACCAGCTCCCGTCCGTCTCCGGCTTGGCGAAGCTGCTCCTCCAGACCGGGGAACATCCGATTCTGCGGTAAAGTAACCAGAATAATACCGTTATCTTGATCCATAGGGTTAGTTTAACCAATCAGGGGGTGCATAGCTACCCCCTTATGCTTTCTGGTTTTGATTGCCCTGATAGGTTACCGTATTATTGACGGCTATTATCTCGACAATACCTGCCATTGCCGCTTCAAAGAAGCCCAATGTTTCTATCTCCTTGAGTACCGCATCCTGCATCGTGTGGGGTATAATGAGATCGCAGGTTTCCTTGGCATGGGAAGCCGAATGGTCCTCCTTCCCCATTATATAGGAGCGAAATTCAAAGGGGATCAGGGTCGCCCCTCCTCCGGTATCCAGAGCCATCTTACCAAAGATATCTGCGGTACCCTCATCGGTAATGAGGGAAAGACAGGAGATGGTAGGGGCGTTCTTTTTCTCAGGGGACTGATGGCTTGCGTCCAGGCGCCTCCAATCGCTGGAGCCTCGCAGTTGGTCCAGGGCGGCGATAACCTGCTCCATGGTGGCCGCATCCCGCCGCTTGCCCCGCCTGACCCTGATGTTTACGGTCAAGGCCCGGACATAGCGGCGGTACAGAAACCCCTGCCCTGGCAGGTCAAGCCGGGCCTTATGCACGATCACCCCTTCGATGAGTTCCGCGTCAAACCGGGGGACCACAAAATAGAGGACTTCCTTTTCAACCGGAATGGTAACCCGCAGCAGCCCCAGCCGGTTCCGAAGCCCCAGCCCCCGGCCAAAGGAGATGAGGGGTACGCAGAGTCCCATTTCCAGCACTGTGGCGGCCAATGACGAGGCCATACCGCGCTGAACAATGCAGCACAGTACCGCATAATTATCCATGGAAACCGAAGGTTTCTCCTGATCCGCGGTGGTACAGAGGCGGCTCAGTTTTTCCTCGTCGAATTCCAGGGGCGCCCCCCGGAACATGGTAACGGTTTCCGCGTATATGGATCCCCGGCCTGGCAGGAACAGGTCTGTGGCTTCGGCAATCCGGCGCATGACCCCTGCCTCATACTGGAGGGGTACCCGAAACCGGTAGATACAGGCCCTGGTTTCTTCCGGGGTGGTGGCGGGACGAAGCCCAAACCAGGCGAAACGGTCAATCAGGCACACCTGTTTGGCCCGCTGAATAAGCACCTCTGGAAGCCCTAAGTCCTTGAGGGCCTCATCCATGAGGGGAATGACGTTGACATCCACGGCACAACTTATCTTTGAAACTTCAGTCTGAACCATACTACGCTCCTGCTCCACGACCTATTGATTGCTTGGCCTTAGCCCGGTTCAATATGCCTGACATCAGCACCGCCAGGATAGGAAATACGCTGGCAGTGGCCACCACGCCAAAGGCGCTGGTTACGCCGGCCTCCTTCCCAATGCCAAGCCCTGCTGCAATGACCAGGGGGACCGTAATCGGCCCGGTGGTTACCCCTGCGGCATCCCAGGCTATGGACGCGAATTCTTCAGAACAGCCAAAGGTCAAGACCAGGGCCAGGGCATAAGGTATCCCAAGCATCCAGGCCAGGGGCAGCTTGAAGAGGATGCAGGCAAAGCCTGCGGCAATGCCAAGTCCTACACCAAGGGCCACATTGGTAACCAGCGTTGATTTCCGGTAGGTTCCGGTGGTGAGTTCTTCCACGGTCATTCCCAGGGCCGCGAGAGACGGCTCGGCAAAGGTGGCGCCAAATCCCAGGACAAACACGAAGATAAGGACCACCAGCATCCCGGCGGTCCGTCCCCACTGGGAAAAGACCGCACTCTCAATGGGAATATGACGGTAGGTCTTGGTGTTCGAGTCAAACTGACCGTTCACAAAGGGCACCGGCTCAGGCCCTGCATCCGCAGGGATCCAGATATAGGACGCGCCTCCTTGCGGACCTGGAACCGTAAAGATCGACGAGTCATCCACCCCGTGAACCACCACATCGGCCTGCACGGTTTCCGCGTAAGCCCGCGGGAGGGCTGTACCGGCCTGGGATCCCAGGGACGAGATGCCCCGCTCCATGCCGATACCGAAGAGGGACATCCCCACAATGGTAAAGACCAGCCCCAGGATCACCTCATCAAGCTCCCGGATGCGCTCCCGAATCAGGATGAGGATAGTGATGATGAGCACCCCCGCCAGGGGGAGCACGGCGTTTAAGGCTTCTCTGATATAGGGCCACACGCTTGTTACCGGATGTCGCCAGAACTTCGGGCTGTCCGTAGGCTCCGTTTGAACCATCGGCTCAGGCGTGAAACTCGTAAGGGGGGCATCGGGGAAGAATTGGTGAAACGCCTGCTCCCCCAAGGCGCCCCGCTTCACGGCGTTTTGGGCCATGCTGATGAGGGCCTCCGTGTCTCCTGCCACATATTCGGCACGGCTGCGTACCAGGGGATCATCGGAGAAGAACTCCACTGCAGAAGACGAGGCAGGCACTTTCCCCGAGAGGAGGAAGGCGAGGAGAAAGACCGCGCCCACCGGCAGGGCCGAGGCGAGGGTTACCACCCCAAGCCCTGAAGCACCCCCTCCCTTATTGCGCCCTGCAATCTTTGACACCCCCATGCCCAAGGCGATGACCAGCGGTACGGTTACCGGGCCGGTGGTTACCCCGCCTGTATCCCAGGCAAGGCCCGCCACAGGCTTGAGAATGGGGTTCCGCTCAAAGAGGAAACCGATGACCACCAGAACCGGCATTATCAGGAACACCGCAGGCTTGAAGGGCCAGCCATACAGAAAGCGGAACACCCCGATCAGCACTGAAAGCCCTACTCCAATGGCCACGGCCATGACGAGCCAACTGCTTCCCCGGTTCAGCATGAGGTAAAGCAGGGGCGCCTCCCAGGGTGAGGTTGCGCTCCCCTGGATTTTCAGAAAACCGATAGCCGGTTCTGCCAGGGTTGCCGTTACGCCGATGATGACCGCAAAAATGGCGACCCCTAAAGGACCTGCCTTGGGGGGGAGCCGGAGACCGCACTGTTCACCCAGGGGCATGATGCCCAGGAGGAGGCCCTCAAGGAAGAAGGCCAGTCCCACAACAGTGGCCCCTACGCCGAAGGCGACCAACAGCGCCTGTTGTACCGGTGATTTGAGGATGAAGGTCTGGGCAAGCACGAGGTAGATAACTACGAAGGCAACGGACCGCAATTGGGTACCAAGCCTTGAAGACGCATAAGAACTGATCAGGGAAATGGTCTGCTTAAAGGAAATTCGTACCTTCTTGCCCGGTGGTTCTTTCATACCTTTTGCCGGAGTTGATGCAAATTTTTGAGCCATAACAACAATATCCTTTTTTATTAAAATAAATCATTATTATTATAGTATCACCGCTGATAAAAAACTAGGATGTATCTTGAAAATTGACCGCTTTTTAGTGTATCTTGTAATAATGGAGACGGATAAATGGGACGGATAAAAAGTGCATTGGAAATTGCCCTGGAACGGACCGAATCGGTACCAAGCGATAAGGCCGGCATCGGGCAATTTGAGGCAAAACAGCGGGGGAAACGGCTGGCTAATGAATTCCTGGAGGACCCTCAGCGCTCCTTGGAAGAGGCAATTAAAAAGGCCCCCAGGGAAGAGTGGTCCGCCATCAAACAGGGGATCTTCGATGTGCTGATCTCCCAGCTCAACCTCCCCGCTTCAAAGGATGATGAAAAACGTCTTGAAATAGTGGGAAAGGGGCTTCAAACGGTTATTGGGAATTCCCAGTTTGCCACCCGCTTCAAGCAGTTTGTCCAGATCATCACCCGGTATCTTGACGAGAGCGCCCGGTATGTGGAGGCGATCAAACACCAGTATGCCCCCAAACTGCGGCAAAAGGAAGAGGAAGTGGCCCGTCGTCTGGGACGTCAGATCCAGCTTGACCCCTTTCAGGACCCGGAATTCGTAACCTTCTACAATCAGAGTATGAACGCCCTCAAGGAAAACTACCAGCCTGCAGTGGAACAGGTCCGGCAGCAGGCGATCCAACTGTTTACGAAGTGAGCTGTTGAGGAAAATACATGGTGTCCCGTTGCGCACCCCTGGCGGTGCTTTGCTCTTTGATGGTGCTTTCCTCCTGTTCCCAGTCAGAGCCGCGTATTCCCTATGGGATCATAAGGCTGGTGTATTACCAGGGAAGCGCCCGGCCGGAAGAGCGGTTTTCCTTCTTTATAATAGCAGAGGATGATGATGGGATTGAAAATCTTGACGAATTATACCTATACCATGACCGGGAAGGGTTGCGCTGGCTTTTAAGCGCCGAGGATTGGGTGAGCTTTGAGGAGGAGGGGACCACCTGGATCGGAAGCCGCAGTATTGCCATGATCGATAATGAGCGCCTTCCCCGGGGACAATACCGGGCGGTTCTGGTGAATAAGGGGGGGGAACGGATCGAACGGACCTTTAGTTTCGACGCCCCTGAAAATCCCCGGTATCCCTTCCCCACCTTCACCATCAGTGAGGGGCAGTATACGATTGGGTCAAAGTACCCTGAGCACTTTCTGATCTGCTATGACGGGGAGGGCAATTTTCTCAAAACCATTTCGGTCACCACCTTCGAGGGTACCTTCTCAAAGCTGGGGCTTCCTTCGGGGGCCAAGACCGTCGCCCTCTGGGCAGAGGATGATGAATATTATACTGCCGCGTTCACCAATAGTATCCCGATACGGTAAACTATGATCGAAGATACTGATTCCCTGCTGCAGGTTCCCCAAAACCGGCGGATAAAGAGTTATGTCCTCCGGGCAGGGCGTATGAGTGATGCCCAGCGGCGTTCATATACCGCAGGCTTTTCCCAATACGGGGTTCCCTTTGTACCCCGTCCCCTGGACTATCAGGGTCTTTTTGGTAATAATAACCCGGTCATTATCGAGATCGGATTTGGTATGGGTATTGCCACGGCCATGATTGCCCAGGACCATCCTGCGCTAAACTACCTTGGCATTGAGGTCCATCGGCCGGGCATCGGACGGCTCCTCTGGGAAATTGAAAAACGGGGGCTTGGCAATATCCGTATCATCGAACATGATGCGGTGGAGGTTCTGGAAGGGATGATCCCCGACCGGTCGGTCCAGGGCTTTCATATCTTTTTTCCCGACCCCTGGCCCAAGAAACGGCACCATAAGCGGCGGCTCATAACCCGTCCTTTCACTGGCCTCTTGGCCGCAAAGCTCAGGTCTGGCGGGTACCTCTATATGGTTACTGACTGGGCGGATTACGGTGCCTGGGCCTTGGCGGAACTCACTGCCACCAAGGGCCTGGTCAATGCCTGGGACGGCTTTGCCCCGCCCCAGACTTGGCGGCCTTCGACTAAATTCGAACAAAAAGGGCTTGATAAACACCATGAGGTGTATGAATTATATTTTGAGGTTTAACCATGAAAAGCGCCGGAAAAGCAAAATCCCAGAAAACCGCACCTTCTGTAACGGAAGACGCGCCAGGGACTGCGGAAAGTACTTCAGATACCCGCGCCGCAACCCTGGAACGGCTCATCACCGCATACCAGGCTTCCTATTACAATGGAGAGGCGGAAATCTCTGATGGGGAATTCGACCTGCTCTGGGATGAATTACAGCGCCTCAAGCCCGATAGCCCGGTACTTGCCAGGGTCGGTGCGGATAACACCGACGGCTTCCCCAAGGC
>JAITNU010000103.1 GCA_031290325.1 Treponema sp. | reverse complement strand
GACCGGCAGTCAGTTCCCGCTCATCGATAAACTGATGTCCGCAATCCTTGCATCAATAATTTTGTTTCCCATTGCGTTTTTTTCCATTTTTCTTTATACTCATACTATGACAATGGGGGCAGTAGAGTTTTATGGTTATAGACATTTTTCTATAGTATCTCTTTTTGCCCTTTTTGTCATCTACTAGCCCAGCATACTTTCTGGATCACCTCCCAAAAATCCTGTCAAGAAGAATAGGTGCCTTTTTAATCAATTTTTTTTTGTTTCAAGGTGCGGCTGTTCCCTGTTCAACCAGTCTATAAACGCTATCGAAGGATCCCATGATGGAGGCGCTTTAGTCTATATGGAAAAGTTCGGTAAGCCTATCACAGACCGGTGATTTGTCAGGATTGGTGTCCATCAAATCAGCCATCATATTCCACCATTGCTTCACGATTTCTTTTTCGCCAAGCTCATCATCCGTTGCGTCATCCGCAAGGTACTGAAAGGCGAAAAGGGTATGGGTCTTGCTGTCCAGATAAATCGAATAATCCGAAACCCCTGCTTTACGCAGTTCCGCCTTGAGTTCCGGCCAAATCGCATCATGCCGCCGCTTGTATTCTGTTTCGCACCCTGGATGCAGCCTCATCGCAAACGCCTTTCGTTTCATATTCGTACCCCCTATGAAGAGTGAGGGGTGGAAGCGATCCTGAAACCCTCACTCTCCCTTCTAACTAATCAATACACCGATTTCCAGTCATTTATGTTGGACTTTTCGAATTTGAACGGCGGGCCAAGGAGCACTTCGGTGCCGCCATCAGAGGCAGCAGTGATCGTGTAAGTACCGAGCCTGCCTGCGGTGAAGGTCTCACCGGCCTTGCCGGTGATCGTGCCGCTGGTGAGCGCCGTCGCCACATAAGACCCGAGGTAACCCACGTCAATCGGGTTCCACAGGTACATATAGGGGCAGGAACCGTTATCAATGTAGTCGGCCATTTCCGAAGGAAGTCCGAGACCGGTGATAAACACCTTACCGATGAGATCTTTGTCGGTGATCACTTTAGCCGCCGCGGCAATACCAACGGTGGTGGGGGCGATGATGACTTTAAGGTTGGGATAGCTCAGGAGCAGTGCTTCGGTTTCGGAAACAGACTTGTCCCGGAGGTCATCACCGTAGGCGATCTTCACGAGGTTGAGCTCGGCGTACTCCGGCTTGGTCAATTCCTTCTTCATGTAATCGATCCAGAGGTTTTGGTTCGAGGCCTGGCTCGTTGCCGAAAGAATCGCTATTTCCCCGCTACCGCCGGCCATATCAAAGGCCGCTTGCACCAGGGTCTCTCCAATCTTCTGAGAATCCGCCTGATTGACGTGAGTCAAACGGCTCGCCGGATTTACCGCCGAATCCAGGGAATAGACTTTGATACCTGCGTTTTTCGCTTTGGTCAAAACCGGCTGTAAGGCGTCAAAATCGTTACCCACAATACAAATCGACGTGACATGCTGGGCAATAAGCTGATCGACCATCTGAATCTGGGCTTCCGCTGTGGGAAGGTCAGGCGCACGGAGGATAACCGTACCGCCCTGTTCCTTGATGCCGATATCAAAGCCGCTCATCTGGCGCTCACCATAAGGGTTTCCCGTGCTCTTGAACACGAAGGCATGCACATTACCCCCACCCTGTTCTGCCTCTTGTTTTCCTTTGGCGAAAACCGCCGCGGAACCGATCACTGCCATGATTACTAAAAGCGCCAACACTTTCTTTACCATGTTTTGCATAAATGCCTCCTAAAAATATACGGGAACCGTAATTCCCAAAGCCGTCATCTGACCGGCTTTTTTCCGGTAATACGCAGGTTCATCACCAGTACCGACAGTACCAGCAGTAAACCCAGAATAATCAGGATTACCTGGGCCGAGACGTTGATAAGCCCAAGCCCATAATTCAGGAACCCGATGATGAAGATCGCAAGGAGCGGTCCGGCGATCCGTCCGGTTCCGCCAGAGGTACTCACCCCGCCGAGAACCACCATAGCAATAACATCGAGTTCATACCCCAGTGCCACATTCGGCCGCGTACTCCCCATACGGGAGGTGAGGAAAATGGCGCAAATCGCCGACATCAAGCCGGTCAAAAGACCGACAATCATCAAAATCCGGTTTGTCCGCACCCCTGAATACGTGCAGGCCAGGAGATTACTCCCCATGCCGTATATGTTACGGCCAAAGGCGGTCTTGTGGAGCAGGATCCCGAAAATCACCGCCACTATGATAAACATAATGAGTATGAAAGGAAAAGGCCCGACATAGCCCCAGGCGAAAAAGGAGAACCACGAGGGGAAGCCGCCTGATGCGCGGTCTTCCAGGATCACGTAGGCTATGCCGCGGTAGATCGTCATGGTGGACAGGGTGATGATCATCGCAGGCAGTTCCCTGAACCTGATGAGGAGCAGGCTGTTAATCCCGCCGCAGAGCGTCCCGATGACGAGGGCAGCAACGATTGCCATGGGCATGGGAAGACCAGCGTTAAAAAGCACCGCCATCATCACCGAGGTGAAGGCCACGATAGAGCCAACGGAAATGTCGATGTTTCCCAGGATGATCACGAGCATCATGGGGAAGACGATGAAGGCTTTGTCCAGAAAGTTCATCGGTCCGTTGAGGAAGGTCTCAGGGGACAGATACCACGGCGAAAGGAAACTGTTGACGATGTGAATGATCATGAAGATCACCACAAGAAGCCATTCCCATTGGAAGAAAAACTGCTTCCAACTCCAGGGCCTGTCTATGCTCAGGGTTCTTTCACTCATGACTTACTCCTATACTTCTGCTGCGCAGGGCTGCTTTGTCGTTGTTCCGTTTGATGATCACATTCATAAGAATCGCCGCGAGAATGACAAAACCCTGAATCGCCTGCTGCCAAAAGGGGGATACGTTTATCAGGGGGAGGGCGTTGGCGAGAATACCAAAGAGGATCACGCCGAGGACGAGGCCCGCCACCTTCCCCCGGCCACCTGAGACACTGACGCCGCCTAACACGCAGGCGGCAATGACGTTCATCTCGTAGCCTGATGCGGTGTCCCCCTGGGCTGAGGCGAACTTCGCCACCCAGAGGACCCCGGCGAGTCCGGCAAGGGCGCCCATCAGCACGTAGACCAGCGCGATGATCCGCTTCTTAGGGAGGCCGGTAATCTCGGCAGCTTCGGGATTTGAGCCGACCGCGTAGATCCGCCTGCCGGTCCGGGTAAAATTGATGAAATAATAGAAAATAATGAAGATGATGAGGGCAATGACGACGAGGTTGTTGATCCCCAGGAACTTCCCTGTGGCCATAGCCTTGAAACTCGCCGGCATCTGGTGGGCGCTGACCCAGGCCCCACGGCTCACGATGTAGGTGAGGCCCCGGATCATGTTCATGAGGCCGAGGCTGGCGATGATCGGCAGTATCGAAAAGCGGGCGATGAGGATTCCAATGATAAGCCCCCATAGCGCGCCGATGAGCGTCCCCTCGGCGAGGAGGACAAGCGTAGGAATGGCCGGATGGGCGCTCACCGTGAGGGCGGTGACCATGCCGGAAAACGCGATAGTCGCGCCTATGGAGAGGTCGATGCCGCCGGTTAAGAGCACCATCATCATACCGACGGAGAGAATGCCCAGAATCGCCGTGTTGGTGAGGAGGTTGCCGATGTTGACGATGGTTAAGAACTCGTGGTTCCGCATTTGTACGACGACGCCCACCAAAACGATGAAGAACACCAGCCCCAATTCGCGGAAATTTTCTTTTTTTGTTTTCCCTTTTTCTAATCCCATAGCCATTCCTCCATTGATGCCTGCAAGATACGCTCCTGGGTCGCGTCTTTGGTTTCCATGGCCGCGCTCACCATGCCGCCCCGCATCACCACCACACGGTCACTCATGCCCAGCACTTCGGGCATTTCAGAAGAAACCATGATGATACCATAGCCCGCCGCCGCCAGATCGTTCATGATCGAATAGATCGCCGTCTTGGCACCCACATCCACACCCTTGGTCGGCTCATCCATGATGATCACCTTCATGTCTGAGGTTAAGAGCTTTGCCACAATGACCTTCTGCTGATTCCCGCCGGAAAGGGTGGAAACCGCGTCAAGAACGCTCACCGCCTTGACTTCCAGCTTCTCGGAAAGCTCCCGGGCCTGTTCCTTTTCCTTCGCCGTATCAAGCCAGCCGTACCTGCCGAACCTATCCAGCGCGGGAAGGGTTATATTTTTGGCAATTTCCCAGCGAAGCACGAGTCCCTGTTTGAGCCGGTCCTCGGGAAGATAGCCGATACCGGCAGCTATGGCCTGGGTCGGATTGGGATGATCCAGCATCGTACCGTCCAGGATGATGGTTCCGGCGTCGTAAGCAGTGATACCGAAAATCGCCTCACAGACCTCGGTGCGGCCTGCGCCTACAAGTCCGGTGAGGGCCAGCACCTCGCCTTTGCACAGCGTAAAACTCACGTCTTTAAAAAAGCCCATCCGGGAAAGGCCCTCCACCCGAAAAACCTCTGCACCAGGAACCACATTCCGTTTTGGAAAAAACTGCACTATCTCCCGTCCGACCATGGCCGTCACCAGGGTATGATTGTCAACATCCGCAATGTCCCAGGTGTTGATATACTTCCCGTCGCGGAGCACGGTCACACGGTCTGCAAGGCGGTACATGTCCTCAAAACGGTGGGATATAAAAATGACCGAAACCCCTTGTTCCCGGAGCGTTTGGGTTATCTTGTAGAGGTCTTCGCTCTCACGGTTGGAAAGCGGCGCAGTCGGCTCGTCCATGATGATGATACGGGCCTTGGAAGAAAGGGCCTTGGCGATTTCCACGATCTGCTGCTGGGCCACGGAAAGCGTCCCCATGATGGCGTGGGCGTCGAAATTCGCCCCAAGCTGTTCCAGAAGTTGTGCTGCCTCGCCGTACATCCCCTTCCAGTCAACGCGCTTAAAGGGGGCGCACACCTTTTCATGGCCTATAAAAATATTTTCTGCCACAGAAATATCAGGGAAACAGGTCACATGCTGGTAGATCGCGGCGATTCCCAGGGCCTGGGCATCAGGGGGTGTTTTGATATCAACACGCTGCCCGTCGATAAAGTACTCCCCGCCGTTAGGCCGGTGAACGCCGGTGATGATCTTTATAAACGTCGATTTTCCCGCACCGTTCTCCCCCATCAGGGCGTGTATCTCCCCGCTTTTCAGGGTAAAATGCACATTATCCAGGGCCTTTACCCCGGGAAAGGTTTTTGAAATATTCCGCAGCTCAAGAATATACTCTGCCACCCAAGCCTCCGTTGTTTGTCTCAATCCACGCGCCGGAACGCGACAAAAAATAAAAAATTAACAAATCTTACGGCATGGGATGCCCAGGAGCTGTCCGAGCTTTTCGAGCGTTCCTGCGATATGCCCCACGCCAATGGCGCAGTGGTGCGCCGGCCCAGCCTTGGCCCATTGATTGACAAAATCCCGGGCCGGAATGGGAAACCGGTAGCGGCTGTTGGTATTGCCGATTTCAAGAACCGGCCCTGCCACAGACTCCCCCTCGGCGCAGAGGAGGAAGGTAGTCCCCCCTGGTCCCTGCACAATGGCGAGAAAGCTTACCGGCCCATTTTTCACGCTCATCTGTATGGAAAGACCCTTCCCGGGTTTGCCGTGGTACACCGGTAAGGGTACCAGCCCCACCGGACCTTGGGCAATCGCCGGATGCGCCGGCCCGTCATGGCCCCAGAGTACTACATCATCCTTAAAATCAAGGGCGTAGAGTTCTGAAAACGAGCCACCTGCTCCCAATCCGTCCAGGATCTTCATGGCCACAACGTTCTTCACCTCACCTTCCCCGGCCACCGGAACATGGCCCCTGGTGAGCAGGGTGTTTCCCGCAATGATCGAGGTTACGATATGTTCGTGCTCATTGCCCGGTCTGCCCTCGTAGTAGTAGGCAAGGGCACCGAGCCGTTTGCTGGAAACAAGGGCGTCCAAGGCGCAGGCTGTTCGGGCGGCCCGGTCAAGCTCGTACTCCGTACATTCAGGGGAAACAACGAATTCCCCGTCAAACTGCTTCCGTTTACCGGCAATTTCTTCGGCCTTCACCATGTCCCGGAGCGCTTTCAGCTCGTCCATCTCCAAGAGCTCAAAGTGACTGCCGAAAACCGCGGCAAGGCGGGTCACATCAGTATACACATCAAGCATCCCGCAGTAGTAATGCCCCAGAATGCCTATCCGCGTATCCCGCAGCAGGGCGCGAACCTGCGCCGCACCGCACCAATCGGCGATTTCTTTCCAGGTCCGCTCTTCATCCAGCCATCCGGTGACCATATCGTAGCGGACGCCGGCGTTGTTAAAGACATGGGCGATTTCCGGCGCGGAACAGGCCTGACAATGGGCCAGCCATTCCCCGGTCATCTGTCCCCGGTCTCCCAGGGCGTTAAATTCCTGGTAATCAATGGCCGCTACCGGCTGGAGGTTGAGGACAAGCACCGGAACCCCCACACCCTGAGCCACAGGAAGCACCGTATGGGAGAGGGCATAGGTGGAAACATAGAGGAACAGCAGTTCTATCCGCGCTTCCCGGAAACGCTGTGCCACGCTCCGTGCGCTATCCGGGTTATCCGCAAGCCCCGCGTCAAACACCTCCACGCCCAAGGTTCTGAGTTTTCCGGCTATACGGCTTTGATAGCCCAGCAACCGGTCTTTCAGACCCTCAAATTGCGCCCAATACGTATCAAGACCGACACCAAGCAATCCAACCCTGACCTTTCCATCTTCTTTTATTAAAATAATGGATTTTTCTCCTTTCTCCAGAGACCCTTGACCCTGCACCTCATTTGATGTATCATATAATTGTGCAGATGTCAAGAAAGCCTCAGAGAAAATATCCGTATCATGCGTATAATAAAGCTCCGGCTAAACCTGCCAAGGTTCGGAAGCGGTTGGGGGGGATCATTATCTTTTGGCTCTTCTTTTTCGTGCTGATAAGCTGCCTTTTCCTGGTTTACCAGGATCGGATCCAGAAAACCATGCGGGAGGCTCATCTGCCGGCCTGGTTTTTCAAACCTCCGGTGGAACAGAAACCCGAGGATACCATACCGGATGAGTTCCCTGCGTTGATGTGGGAAGAGATTCCCCCTGAAGACCTGCCTGATTCCGAACCGGTCCTGTCTCTGGTTCCAGAAGATTCCCCGCCTGTCCAGGAAGCGCCGGCAGAAGTCATCAGGGCGCTGTATTTTATCCAGGTTGACCAGAACGGCGACATCCGGCAGATACGAGTAACCAGGAGATTCCCCCGCTCCAATTCCCCGATGCTTGATGTGCTTAAACAACTCGTGCTGGGACCGACTGTAGAGGAACAGAGCCGGGGCCTTATATCCCTGATACCCCAGGGTACGGGGATTTTATCCGCTATTGTTCGGGGAGAAACCGCGTATATCAGCTTCACCGATGACTTCAAATACAATACCTTTGGTGCAGAGGGGTATATAGCCCAATTAAAACAGGTCCTCTGGACAGTCCAGGAATTTCCCGATATCAGGGATGTACAAATTCTCATTGATGGGCGGGTGCTTGACTTTTTGTCCGAAGGCATACAGATAGGCAGACCGATCAGCCGGGATATATTTTAGGCCGGCCCTCCATCTGATTGGGGACGGTAATCACCGTTCCGCCATCATCAGCAGCGCCATAACCTGGGCGTTCCCTACAACGTCTTCGATCACCACGTATTCATTGGGCTGATGAGCGGTATGCTGCATACGGCTCCACACCACCGAGTCAATGCCCTCGTTCCTGAGCGGCGCCCCCACAGTCCCGCCCCCTATGCCGATGAGCCGGGGGTTCACCTGGTACACTTCTTTGACCGTGTTGGCGAGGAGCGTAACCAGGGGCGAATCCGGGGAAGTCGCCTTGGACTCTGACACCTGGACCAGGTCCCGGGTGATCCGTACCCTATATTGGTCCGCTACTGCTGTGGTGATACGGTCGATTTCCTCCAGCACGGTCTCCACCGGATACTGGGGAAGGATCCGCATGTCCATGTAAAACACATCTTCCCCGGGAATGGTATTGATATTGGGGACATTGGCCGCCTTCTTGGTGGGCTGAAAGGTGGAATAATCCGGCTCAAAGAGGGAAACCCGCTGATCGAAGACCAGTGAAAGGCCGTAGTGGAGCCTCACCGCAAGGTCTGCCCCGGCAAGGTGGGCATTGGCCCCCTGATCCGGCCGGGAACCGTGGGCCTGCAGTCCCAGGGTGGTGAACTTCGCCCAGATGAGGTTCTTCTCCGCAACCTCAATGGTTTCACCTTTAGGATCCCCGCCATCGGGGATGAGGACCAGGTCATCCCTGCGGAAGAGGTTCCGGTTTTTAAGGAGCCAGAGGATGCCGTAGGCGCTCCCCATTTCCTCATCTGCCGCAAAGAGGAGCTTTACCGGGTGGGGCGGAACAAGACCCTGCTCCACCAGGGCCAGGGCTGCCAGTACCGAGGCGGTAAGCCCCAACTGGTTATCCTCCACCCCCCTGCCGATGAGCCGAGGTCCCAGGGGACCATCCTCCCGCTGAACCACCTTCCAGGGATCGCTTTCCCAGTGTTCCCCCGGAGGCACCACATCCAGGTGGCTCATGATCCACAGCCGCCTGGTGTCGGTATTACCGGGAATAGTGGCTACGAGATTAGGCCGTATCCCACCCTTAGCCCGGGGGTCCGGGGCATCGTGCCGTTCCAGTTGGGTGATTCCCTTGGTTTTAAGCCATTGTTCCAGGAATGCACATTTGTCCAGTTCTCCCTCCCCACCGGATTCCGGGGAAATGGCAGGCCGCCTGGTCAGTTCTGTTTCCAGCTCCACCGCCAGGGGACGGAACTGCTCGATAGCCTTAAAAATCGGTTCTTTCATGATTACTGCTCCCTGTGCATCATATCATGGGGGGCAATCTTGTGGAACAGTACGCTTATAGGGACTGCCGGGCCTGTTCCAGTTCCGCGGCCTTTGCTTCCCATTCCTGGGTTTTGATCTCCAGCGCTAGTGCGGTTTCGTCGAGTTTGAGCTTCACCACCTTTGCTTGTGCTCCGTTACAGTAGATTTCCGGCTTTGCCAGTTCCCCTTCCACCCGGGCCTTTTCAGTTTCCAGATACTCCAGGGCTTTAAGGATCTCCCCTTCCTGCCGTTCCAGCCGGCGAATATGGGTCTGCCGCTGTTTTTCCGCTTCCCGGCGTTCTGCAGACCCGGTCTTACGCTCTTCAACCCCGGGTTTCGGTAAGGGAGCCGGCTTTTCCCCGAACGCTGCACTGCCGGCTGCTTCCCGCTCAAGGCGGTCCAGGTAATAGGCATAGTTCCCGTAGAAAAGCCGGGGCCTGCGGCTGGAAAGTTCCAGGGTCTTGGTGGAAAGGGCCTCCATGAAAGCCCGGTCATGGGAAACGAAGATGATGGTCCCCGTAAAGTTTCTCAGGGTGTCAAGGAGTATGTCCTTGGAATAGAGGTCCAGGTGGTTGGTGGGTTCGTCAAGGATGAGGAGGTTCAAAGGCTTGAGGAGCATCTTGAGCAGGGCAAGACGGCTCTTCTCCCCGCCGGACAAGACCGAAAGGGGCTTATACACGTCATCCCCCCGGAAGAGGAAACTGCCGAGCATATCCCGCACCTTGGGTTCCGTGGGAGCTTCGGCTTCTATACATTCCAATACCTGCTCAGGACCAGTCATGGTTTCCGCGGCGTCTTGGGAGAAATACCCTGCAGAAATACCGGCGCCATACTGGAGGGTCCCCTCAAAATCCAGGTCCACTGCGGCGAGAATCCGCAGGAGCGTGGTTTTTCCTGCGCCGTTCCGGCCCACCACCACGAGCTTTTCCCGGGATTCCAGGACCAGGTCCAGCCCTCCAAGGACCCGCCGCTGACCATAGCATTTGCCGATGCCTTCCAGGGTGAGGGCTATGCGGCCTGCGTGGGGTGGCGGCGGAAAGGTGATGCTGATCTTCTTGAGGGATTCGGGGATTTCGATGAGTTCCATCTTTTCCAGCTTCTTGATCCGTTCCTGGGCCATGGCAGCCTTGCTTGCCTTGTAGCGGAACCGGCGGATCAGGTCCTCAGCCCTGGCGATCTCTTCCTGCTGGGCAGCGTAGCGTTTGGCAAGGCTTTCCAGTTCAAGGTCCCGGACCTTTTCGTAGGCGCTGTAGTTCCCTGCGTACCGTTTGAGGCTACCCTGGAAGAGTTCATACACCTCGGTAACCGTAACATCCAGAAAATAACGGTCGTGAGAGACCAGGAGATAGCCCCCGGTAAAGGCGTGAAGCCACCCTTCAAGCCAGGTCCGGGCTTCAATGTCCAGGTAGTTGGTAGGTTCGTCAAGGAGCAGGATGTCCGGCACTTCCAGGAGCACCTTGGCCAGGGCGATACGCATCTGCCAGCCTCCGGAAAATTCTTCCACCCGCCGGTCCAGGTCAGTTTCGGCAAACCCAAGCCCTGCAAGAACCATGGCGATGGTCTGTTCCCGCTGATAATAGCCGGAATTTTCCACCCCTTCCTGGAGCAGGTGAAACTCCTCAAGCAGGGTCGCGGTGCGGCTGTCGTCGTGCTTGGCCTGTTCCAGGGTCCTGCCCAGAGCCTCCATCTGGGAAAGCATGGCGGTAATGGCATGATAGGCAGTTTCTGCCTCATCCCGCAGGGCCCTGCCCCGGTGGACTATCCCCGACTGGGGGAGATAAGAAACCCGGCTCCCCTTCTGGATCGCCCGATCCCCTGTATCCGGGGCGCGTTTACCTGCGAGCACCTGCATGAGGGTTGATTTACCAGACCCGTTGGCCCCGGCAAGACACGCAGAGGAACCGGCGGCAAGGGAGAGGCTCACCTCTTTGAGGATATCCCGGTTCCCAAAGGCGAGGGATACCCGGGAGCATTGTACAAAGGCCATGAATCAGAAATCCTCAGGGGAAGCAGCCCTGAAAAAAAGCACAATCGGTGAAACCGCCCGGCGGGTAACAGTTACACCGTCAAGGTTTGCTGATGGGACGTATTCAAGCCGGAACCCCTGGCTGCTCAGGGTATATATGAAATTCGCCACAGTACCGGAACCGCCTATCCCATCAAAATGTAGCGAAAAGGCCCCGTCATACCGGTTCTGCAGAGAAGCATCCAGAAACAGCCCCATTGTTATGGTCCCGCTTCCCAGCACCGAAGGGGGAATCACCTGGTAAATCAGCAGATCATAGCCGCTCCAGGTGAACCGCCCTTCCCCGGAAAAGGTCAGGGTACCATAGTTGGTACTGTTGTATACCGGTCCCTGGACGTAGATGCTGTTGAAAAGCGCCTCCCGGCGGGCGCTTTCCTGGACGATGAGATCATCCACCGGGGAGGAAAGGGCCACAAACAGGAGGGTCCGCAGCACACCGCCGTTTTCACTGTACTGTACTGCCAGGGTCGTATCAGAGCGGAGGCTCATCTGGAGGGGAGCGCCCTCGAAACGCCAGGAACGGGGGCCATCAGCACGAATACTCGTATAGGAAAAACTCTTGTCTATGGTGGACAGATAGATCCGGGCAATCCCCGTATCCTGACCAGGGGAGAAATGCCATTGCTGGGACAGGTCATCCAGGTCTATTTTATGGTAATTCACCATGGTTCCGTACCAGTCAGGAGACCAGGTTTGGGACAACACCCGTTCCAGGTCTTTATCCTCCTCCGCCACCGCCGCGACCTGAGTAAGGGCCAGGGGTCCCCCGGTGTATTCAAACAGTTTAAGCCGGTAGGAAAAACAGTACCCCAGGCTGCCGTTTTCGGTGAGCACCTGATACCAGGTTCCAGGAAGCGGGTCTCCATTGGCACCAAGGGCGGAAATCCCCTCGGCTTTGGCCATAATCTTGATTATCTCCCCCATTTTGAGCCGGTATACCCGCCGGGCATTGTTATCCGGGCTTTCCCTGATAGGCAGCCCATCCTGCAACGTTTCCGCGTAGCTTAGGGCAAGCTTAGAAAAAGCCGCCGCCCGCCGCTGGGCAGCGCTTTTCGTGCCCAGGAGTTCAAGCTGGGCCAGGGGAATCTCAAATTTATCCACCTGATTTTCCGGCCTGCGGTAGGATTCGGGAATCCCCACTACCCACACATGGTTTATATTCGATTTGATATACACCTGCAGAATCGTTCCCGAGGGAATGGCAGGCTCTTCGGTGGACCACAACAAGAGGCCCCATCCCAGGGACCGGGTACAGCCGGTACAGGAGCTTGCCAGGGCCGCTCCAATCAGAATGAGAAAAAAAAGATGCTGCTTTTTGATGGCCGATACCATAATCCTTATAGTTTACCGGAATTGAAGGTCGAAAACTAGTATTCCATGCAATGTCAACCAGTTACTGACCCGGCAATTATTATTTAGCATAGAGCAGCATAGCTATGTGGTGTTTTCTTCAACATCTGCAGGTGTTCCTCGATCACCTCTCGTAAGGTAGGTCTTTACTGGTGCCAACTCCCTGTTTTACATCCGCATTGGGGAGTAAAACCCCACCTTTCAGGTCTACCGTCCGTATCGACCAATACCATATTTCTGTTCGATAAGCATTTGTACCACTTTCCGGGTCCACAGGGCACAATTCAGGTTCAGTTCATCAGGACGTTTATCGACTATCGTTTGTTCCTGTTCAGGGGGTTCTTTTTTCTCCCTGTTTTCTTCCCCGCTTTTGGGGGGACGTTCTGGTTATTTTTTCCTGCTTCCACTTATTCCATATTACCCGTATAGTACTACATCCAGTAGCCGCTGCAATTTCTTTGAGCTTGCTTCCTGCTTTTTTCATCCTGACGATTATTTTTCGCCTTTCTTCCAGTGCGTCGGCACTGAAGGCCATCTATTCTTTCCATACTTTAATTATACTACATTTTATTCTTTTAGGCCATATTATAATTGCCGGGTCAGAAATTGTTATACGGATATAACCATAAAGGAAATCCGGGTATTGAATATATGGATTAGATATGACAGCATGAACTGGTCTTAGATATATACTGAAAGAAGGGGGGATATTATGAATAACAAGATAGTTCATCTGGTTACCGGGGCGGCAGGGCGTACTGGCTTCGCCCTTTGTGCGGAGTTAAAATCAAGAGGCTGCTATGTCCGCGCCCTCGTACGCAACGACCAT
>JAITNU010000093.1 GCA_031290325.1 Treponema sp. | reverse complement strand
CAAACAACGAACTACTCACTCCTCATTTCTAATTACTCACGAGCTAAAAAGACCCTTCTGTCGTGAAGATTTTGAACCGGCCGGTTGTTGCCGGTATACAGCGTTTTAAACGCGGTGATCTGGGCAGCGGATAGTTCTATTGGCTGAACTGCGACACTCCACTTAACGCCTTCGCTGCAGGGTGGTGTGGTCAGGGAGCCGTCATACCGGTACATAGTCTCGTTCCCGGTAAATCAACCTGAAAGGTCAATCAAGCCTTCAAGATGCACCAGCGTTTCTTCTGATGTTACTTCTTTTGGTAACTTGGTAAACAGTTCCCCCAGTAGTACATTCTCCTGGCCCCCACGGATTAAAATTCCAACTACCGCAAGATTACCCTGGGCATCTTTGTGTACGAGATGCACTTCCATGTCGGCATAGACCCCGTCAATCTGGTGTTCACTGGGTGCGTGAAAATGAAACTGCTGCAAGATATACGGTTGACCATCAATGGTGATATAATTCTCATCATCATGGATAGGCAGGCATTCAATGGTGTGTCCATTGTTTTCAACCTCAAATTTTGTTTCATGGTAATGCAGTACAGGTTTTTGTAAAGCATCGTTTGCCACCAGATCGCCGGTAACGATGTTGATCGGGGACTGCGCTTTTCCATCTTTTGCAATGGCATAGGCAGGATCCAAGGTATACCAGTACGCTGGTCCCACATCTCCGGTATAACCCCAATGTTTTTCTTCATGGGCTACCGCCGGTTCCTGTTGTGCTACCGGTTGTTTTGAAGCGGTAGCGCATGCGGTTTGAAATAGTAAGAGTCCCGCTATAAGCGCTGACACATACCATTTCCTCGTTTTGAACACATTTTTGTGTATCATATTATTTTTTCTCCTTAACGGTAAAATAACTCTATTGAGCGTAGCATTTTACGGTAATAACGTCAATACGGTGAAGACAATCGGACGCCTCCTGCTTTTATGCCGTTTTGTATGTAAGTTTTTTAAGAAGGATGGTAAAACTATATGGTATATCTGGGACAATGAAAGCTTACCGGATAACCGGTATTAATTCGCGCTTAGGTGTGGCAACATTTCAGCAGGAGCTGAACCTTTTTTAAAAGGACGCCACATAGTTCTCTTTGACCTGACGAACCATAAACGGCGGCGGGATATATATAAACAGTGGTGCCTTGAACCTCCCGGCTGCTCAAGCAAGCATCTCCGGCAATACTTACGGCACTACTACTCTGAATCAGGTACTGCTTCATTCCTTAAAATTATTTTTTTTGCTTCATCCCACCCCTCCTTTTTTTATACGACTGAATAGTTATCCTACTGAAAATAAGCCACTGCGTTTTCAAAAATCCGTTGGTCTGTGTTTCCAGGGACGTTTTTATAGGTGTGGATACTCCTGCGTTCAGTGTGTCCCATCTTGCCCAGTACCCTGCCATCGGGAGAGGTGAGCGCTTCGACAGCGTACATTGAACCGTTCGGGTTATAGCGCTCGTCCATTGTGGGATTGCCTGGGGGGTCAACGTATTGAGCGGCGATCTGACCGCCGCGGATCAGGTCCTGGATGAGCGATTCCTGGGCGATAAAACGGCCTTCACCGTGGGAAACCGGAATCGTATATATATCCCCCACCGCGCTGCCCATGAGCCAGGGGGATTGGTTGGACGCGATGCGGGTGCGTACCAGCATGGATTGATGACGGCCGATTTTGTTAAAGGTGAGGGTGGGACCTTCCGGATCAGGATCGATGATGTGGCCAAAGGGAACCAGTCCCAGTTTAATCAAGCCTTGAAACCCGTTACAGATACCGCATATAAGCCCGTCCCGGCGCTCTAAAAAATCGCCGATGCGGTCCTGTAACCGGGGATTGCGGAAGAAGGCGGTGATGAACTTACCGGAACCATCAGGCTCATCACCTCCGGAAAAGCCCCCGGGAATAACCATGATGTGCGATTCTTTGAGGAGCGCATCCGCCCTTTCGATGGATTCAGCAACCGCTTCTTTTGTCAGATTTCGGATAACCAGCATGACCGGCTCTGCACCGGCGCGTTCCAACGCACGGGCGGTGTCGTACTCACAGTTGGTACCGGGGAAAACAGGGATAAAGGCTTTTGGTTTTTCATTTTTGAGTACCTGAATTGCAGCGTGAGCAGAGCGCTTCCCTGTGGTTGCTTCAAAAGAAATAAGCGGTACCGGTGTTTTATCTGCTTTCCCATAAGGAAAGACACTTTGCAATACCGATTCATAGCAGTGCTGGAGCGTATCAAGAGAGATAGCGATATCCGGAAGCGTATCTCCACTGGAGCGTGTCGTATCATGGGCTATAAAATGATACTCACTAATGGTGTTTCCTATCCACAGGCCGGTATTAGTATCCTCTGCAAGTTCTAAAACAAGCGCCCCGTATTGGGGGACAAAAAGGGATTCCCGGGAAATGTTCTTTTGAAGATGGAAGCCCAACCGGTTTCCCAAACACATCTTAAAAAGCGCTTCTGCAAGACCGCCTGAAGAAAGTGCAAAGGCGCTGCTCACTTTTTTCTCACGAATGAGGGATTCCACTTCATCGAGACAGCGGCAAAGACTTTCTTTTACCGGAATACCGGGAAGCGCAGTGTCCACTGCAGGGGCGATGAGTACCACCTTTGAACCGGCTTTTTTGAATTCAGGAGTGATGATATATTCTGCCTGGGTTATGGAAAGGGCAAAGGAAACGAGGGTCGGGGGAACGTGGATGGTTTCAAAGGTGCCTGACATGGAATCCTTACCGCCTATCGCGGCCACGCTGAGATCAAGCTGGGCGTCCAGGGCGCCCAGAAGCGCGGCAACCGGCTTTCCCCAGCGCACCGGATCAGCGTCCAGTTTTTCAAAGTACTCTTGAAAAGAAAGATAACATTCCTTTCGTGTACCCCCAGCGGCCACGATTTTTGTTACTGATTCCACCACCGCACAATAGGCGCCGTGAAAGGGACTCTGTTCTGTTAAAAAAGGATCATAGCCGTAGGACATGAGGGAACAGGTTCTGGTATTGCCTGAAAGGACCGGTAATTGCGCTGCCATGACCTGGGCCGGGGTCATCTGATAGGTGCCGCCCAAGGGCATGAGCACTGTGGCAGCACCTATGGTTGAGTCGAACCGTTCAGAGAGTCCTTTTTGTGAACAGATATTCAAATCACTGAGGAGGGCTTCAAAGCGATGTTGCAGTGAGACCGCCGGTTTTTCCGGCGCGGTAGTTTTTGCGTCAAGTGCGCTGGTTATTGAACCGGCTTTTTTTGTGCTTATCCGGGCACAGGCATGCTTTTCCGCACCCTTTGAATCGAGGAACACCCGCGCTATGTCCACGATACTCTGACCCTGCCACTTCATACAGAGCCGGTCTTCATCGGTGACCTGCGCTACTACGGTTGCCTCAAGATTTTCCTCTGCCGCATAGTTTAAAAAGGGCTGGACATGTTCCGGGGTAACAACGACCGCCATTCGTTCCTGAGATTCGCTTATGGCAAGTTCAGTACCGTCAAGCCCGTGGTACTTTACCGGAACCGCATCCAGATCAATTTCCATGCCTGGGGCAAGTTCCCCGATAGCCACAGAGACACCTCCTGCCCCGAAGTCGTTGCATCGTTTAATGAGGCGCGTTACCCTGGGGTTACGGAAAAGCCGTTGCAGCTTCCGCTCCTCAGGGGCATTGCCCTTCTGTACCTCAGAACCGCACTGCTCAATGGATGCGGTGGTGTGAGATTTGGAGGAACCGGTCGCTCCACCACAGCCGTCACGCCCGGTGCGTCCGCCCAGGAGGATGACCACATCGCCTGGTTCAGGCTGGTGCCGTACTATGTGATGCAGCGGCGCCGCCCCTATCACGGCCCCCAGTTCCAGATGTTTTGCCTCATAACCGGGGTGATAGATTTCGCGCACCAGTCCTGTGGCCAGGCCAATCTGGTTTCCATAGGAACTGTACCCTGCGGCGGCACCGGTTACGAGCTTGCGCTGCGGTAACTTTCCCGGCCGGGTCTCCTCCACTCCCGCAAGAGGATTCCCCGCCCCGCTGATCCGCAGTGCCTGATACACATAGCTTCTTCCTGCAAGGGGATCCCTGATTGCGCCGCCGATGCAGGTAGCGGCACCGCCAAACGGCTCTATCTCAGTAGGATGATTGTGGGTTTCATTTTTGAACATCAGAAGCCAAGGTTCTCGTTTGCCGTCCACGTCCACCTCAACATGGACAGAACAGGCGTTGATTTCTTCTGATTCATCCAGTTTGGGTAAAAGGCCCTGGCGCTTGAGGTATTTTGCGCCTATAGTGGCCATATCCATCAGGGTGATAGGATATTTTTTTTTATCTTGATCTTCTTGATTGAGGATTTTTCGTATTTCAAGATAGCGTTGATATGCAGCACGAACATCAGTACTGCTGGTATCATTGGAATGTTTTATATTGTTGGCACTGGCAGGATCGGTATCAAATATTATGTGGTCAAGGATAGTGGCAAAGGTGGTGTGGCGGCAGTGATCCGACCAATAGGTGTCGATCATGCGCAGTTCCGTGATGGTCGGGTCCCGCCCTTCGGAACAGAAATAATCACGGCAGAACCGGAGGTCTTCGTCATCCATGGCCAGAGCGTAGGATGAGCAGAAGGCTTTGATCCCCGGATCACTCAAATGTCTGAACCCGTTTAAGATGGCAAGCGGCGGCGGCGTCTCATATTCCAATGACAGGGTCTGCACTGCTTCAAGCGAAGCTTCCCTGCTTTCCACCGGATTGATGATGTGTTTCTTTATCAACAGAAAATCTTCTTCACTGATAGTGCCGAACAGGAAGTAGACTGCTGCGGTTCGCACTATCGGACGCTCTTGACGGGATACCATCTGGATACACTGGGCACAGGAATCGGAACGCTGATCGTATTGACCTGGCAGCGGTTCTACTGCAAAAACACGGCACGCGGTATCTGCTGTGTCCACCGGAAGGACATCAAACACCGTATCAACTTGAGGTTCTGAAAATACCGTTGACCGGCATTGACGAAAAACAGCTTCATCAATGCCTTCCACATCATAGCGATTGAGGAGCCGCAGAGCTTCGAGGGTTTCGATTCTCAGGAATTCAACGATATCCTGTTGCAAACGCTGCGCCTCAACCGCGTATTCAGCTTTCTTCTCAACATATATCCTATATACTGCCATAGTTGTTCCTTATTCCCTTTTGGCCAATATCCCGCCTCATGTACATACCATCAAAATGGATCGTCGCCGCTTCATCATAAGCCTTTTGGACCGCCTCTTCCAGATCTGCTCCACAGGCGGTAACGCCCAGTACCCTGCCCCCTGAGGTAAGCAAAACGCCGTTTTTAAGCGCAGTGCCTGCGTGAAAGACGTAAACGCCTGCTGCTGGTTCCCGGTAAAGCCTGGTAATGGGCAGGCCTGTTTTGTAGGATCCGGGATAGCCCTCTGTGGCGAGAATGACACAGCAGGAGGCCCCTGGGCGGAAACGCACGTTGATGGTGTCGAGGCGCTCATCTTCCACTGCCTGGAGAATGGTTAAGAGATCCGTTTCCAACAGTGGCAGCACTGCCTGCGCTTCTGGGTCCCCAAAGCGGCAGTTGTACTCAATCACCTGGGGACCGGTATCTGTGAGCATCAGCCCGAAATACAGGCAGCCCTTAAAAGGACGGCCTTCCCGGTTCATGGCCTCAATGGTGGGGCGGAAGATGCGCACCATACACTCCGCCGCTATCGCCGGGGTGTACCAGGGATTCGGCGCGATCACCCCCATGCCGCCGGTATTCGGCCCCTCATCATTATCAAAGGCTCGCTTATGATCCATTGAAGAAACCAGGGGAACGATGGTCTTTGAGTCGGTGAAGGCGAGTACCGTAACCTCAACACCGGTAAGAAATGCTTCGACCACCACGCGGTTTCCACTGTCGCCGAAGATCTTGTCCCCCATAATGCGCTTGAGCGCGTCATGGGCTTCGGAAAGGTTCTGGGCAATGATGACCCCCTTCCCCAAGGCAAGCCCATCTGCCTTGATAACCACGGGATACCGGTTCTGCCTTTCGATGTAGGCAGCCGCCGCAGCGGCCTTGTCAAAGACCTCGTATGCTGCTGTGGGGATACCGTAGGTTTTCATAAGTTCCTTGGAAAAGACCTTGCTCCCCTCGATGGCCGCGGCCTGGGCGCTCGGCCCAAAGGTGGGAATCCCCGCTGCACGGAGCCGGTCCGCGACGCCCTGCACCAGGGGATCATCAGGGGAAACCACGGTAAAATCAATCCCCTGGGCTTGTGCGTAACCCACTGCCGCGTCGCCGTCTGTGGGGGAACCTGCAAGACAGGTGGCATCCCAGGAGATACCGCCATTCCCCGGCATCGCGTATACCTGAGTAACATCAGGATTTTCTTTGAGTTTCTTGATAATGGCGTGTTCGCGTCCGCCACCGCCGATGACTAAAATTTTCATTATATTAAATTACCAAATTTTCAGTATAAGCTATACAGGTTCAACCTAATGGTATTGAACAGGAGCGAACGGTTATCTATAATAAAATAAATTTCTAAATACGAGGTAATAATGACCTATAGTATAGCTATGGCAGGTAAGGGCGGTACGGGGAAAACCACGATCTGTGGCTTGTTTCTGGATCACCTGGTCAAGATGGGGAAAGGGCCGATCTTAGCGGTGGATGCTGACCCCAATTCCAACTTAAATGAAGTATTGGGGGTTGACAAGTGCATCACCCTGGGGGATATCCGGGAGGAGATAGCCAAGGCAGAGGTGGCCGAAAAAAGCCCCATTCCTGTGAGCATGTCCAAGCATGAATATATTGATTTCAGGTTCAATGCCGCCTTAATCGAAGAGGATCATTATGACCTGCTGGTCATGGGGAGAACCCAGGGGAAGGGCTGTTATTGCTATGTCAACGACCTGCTCCGGGAACAGGTGCGTAAGTATAACACGAACTACCAGTATCTGGTGGTGGACAACGAGGCGGGGCTTGAGCACATAAGCCGGGGGATACTCCCACCGGTGGACCTGATCCTCTTGGTGAGTGACTGCTCCCGCCGCGGTATCCAGGCGGCAGGCAGGATCGCCCAGATGATAGGCGAACTGGACTTCAAGGCAAAGCAGGTGTACCTCATCGTGAACCGTGCCCCAGGGGGGAAACTGGATCCTGGGATACAAGCGGAGGTCGAGGCCCAGAAACTCTCGCTCATCGGGGTACTGCCCCAGGACGAAAAGGTTTACGAATATGATGCCGCAGGGAAACCCCTGGTTGAGCTGTCCCTGGATACCCCGGTCAGACAAGGTTTGGCGGAAATCATCAAAAAACTGGGCTTGTAAGCGTAATGCTGCCGGTAGGATACGGTTTTATAATAAAAAATTTAAAAGGAATTCAAAAAGAGGTGTGCTCCTAGGGGAGTGGAAAAACCAGTCATTCGTTGATGCTATGGCGTTGAATCTCAGGGACCTTAAAGTGATCCTTGAGAAGATGTACGCCTGGCTAAGTCCGGTAAAACGGTGCTGTGGTGGTCTCGTCCGGATATCCCGGGGGGATGGATCGGGACCACCGCTATCAAAAATATAGCCACTCGATTTCTTCATAATAAAGGCTATTTTCAAAATCATATATAATAGAAGTATACCATATATATTACTATACACATAGTTTTACTATGATTTAGAGCATAGGCTCATTAATCAAAAAAATTAATTGAATTTTCTCAAAAAATTGCTTGACAGGTCTTTCCTGTCAGAGGTATCATAAGTCAACAAATTGTGGTATATGTTTAGGGTCACCATCCGTATAACAAAAGAGGGGACAGAATGAAAATCGCTGAAATATTAAAAAAGCGGATGACCTTATCCTTTGAGGTCTTTCCTCCGAAAAATGATCAGCCTATACAGCCGTTATTAGAGACCCTTAACCAGTTCTATCGTTTTGATGTTGATTTTATAAGCTGTACCTACGGAGCCGGCGGTACCAACAGGGGCCGGAGCCTGGAGATCTGTGAAGCAATACAGAAGAGTGGGCATATAATCATGACCCATTTCAGTTGTATTGGAAATAGCAAAGATGATATTAAAAAGATCATTCAAGAGTACACTGATAAGGGCATTGAAAATGTATTGGCCATGCGCGGTGACTTTCCCAAGGGACAGGAAGGTACAGGCGGTGATTTTGACCATGCGGATAAATTGATCGCCTTCCTGAAGGCGGAATTCCCCACGGTCAGTTTGGCCTGCGCCGGTTATCCTGAGAAGCATATTTTGGCGCCCAGTTTTGATGCGGATATTGCCTACCTTCGCAGTAAGCAGGACGCAGGTGCCGAATTCGTCATGTTGCAGCTCTGCCATGACATAGCTGTTTATGAGCAGTTTGCCAGGCGCTGCCGCAGGGCTGGGATTACCATTCCGTTAATCATAGGGCTTATGCCCGTCCTTGCGAAGGATCCTATCGTTCGTATGGCTCTTTCCAACGGTTGCTCAATCCCGAAAGAGCTTGCCGCGATTATCGGAAAATACGGCGGCAATTCCGAAGATTTCAAGAAAGCTGGCATCGAATATACGATTGGGCAGCTTTGGGGTTATATGAACGCTGGTGTGAGCGGTATACATATCTATACGCTCAACAAGTACGAAGGAGTTGCCAGGATTATTCTTGAGTCCGGTATCAGGGTTGTACGGTAAGAAGATGGCACTCCGGCATAAGGATACCGGTTTGTATGCTCATGATGTGGTGTATAAAACAAATAGCCTGGAATTATGTTCCGGTATGCTTTTTTGTTTCTTTTTACAGGTAAAAATGGGTATACCTTGTAAAAAAAAGAAAAAAAACTTGTTGACATAAGTTGAACAGGGGTTTATAGTGTAGTAGTCCTGAATTTGTTTCGGGCAATTTTGAAAAGGCATTGGAGGTATAAATGAGGATTTCTGAGATTTTAAAGAAGAAAATGACAGTGTCATTTGAGGTGTTCCCTCCCAAAGAGGACGACGGCGTCCCCAAATTGCAGAAAGAAATTGACATCTGCAAGAAGTATAACCCTGATTTTATCAGTTGTACCTATGGCGCAGGTGGCACTAACAAGGGTAAAAGCGTTGAAGTCTGCTCTTATGTCGAGAAAGTGGGCATCAACTGCATGACGCACTATACCTGTATCATGGAAACCGAAAAGAGCATTGATGACAACCTGGCAGAGTATGCGCGCCACGGTCTTGAGAACATTCTGGCTCTTCGTGGCGATTACCGTATCGACCCGGCGTCAGGCAAACCGGATATCAAGACTGGCGGTACTTTCCATTATGCCAGCCAATTGGTTGATTATGTGGCCAAAAAGCGGGACCCCACATGGTGCATCGCCTGCGCGGGCGACCCGGAAATCCACACTGACGCACGCAGTCCGTGGGCCGATATGGCGTTTATGCGGATTAAGCAGGATGCTGGTGCGGAATTCTGCCTTGCGCAGACCTG
>JAITNU010000063.1 GCA_031290325.1 Treponema sp. | reverse complement strand
CCGGCGCTGTCTCCAGTGATATTGCCCGCTAGTTCTGCGCGGAGGTTGAAACCGGCGATCACCTGGGCGTAGTCCAGACCGATTTGGTGGTACCAGTTATAGGTGATGGTGGGGGTGATGCCATAGGGATTCTGCAGAAACGTGTCCATGCCGGTAACAGTTATAGCGGGCCGGGGCAGTCTCCCAAAGTAATACTGCACACCGATATCCGAGGAAGCGATGGTGGTGGTGAATCGGAGACCTGCTTGGGCATATTTCAACGTGGACGTTTCAGGGTAGAAAGATGGGATATCCAAATTCGCATAATGATCATTTATTTTTTGTAATCCATCGGCAGTGAGAATATCCTCATGTATTCCTAATGTATCGACTTGAGGAGGAAGTCCCTGAATTGCACCGTCGATTCCACTCCTGATTACTTCGGGATAGGTTGTGAGCTGCGACGGTGCCCAACGACCCTCATGGGCAAACCGGTGCCCTTCAAACCAGGGTACAAAGACCCCTTCCAGCTTTGAGAAGGAACCGAAGCTGTAGGAAGCGTGGATCATGGGCCGGGCTATCTTGCGGCCCATGATGTCGGTCATGCTGGTGAGGTCCGAATAGTCCAGGGGGTTTACCACATCCAGGGGGCCGAGACTATCCGCCTTGCCCCAGGTGAGTTTCCGCAAGCCCCCCTCAATGGTGAAGCCCCCGAAATAGGCCCGGAGGTATGCCTCGTCAATGGCCACCGGCGATGCGGAACCGTCAAATACCGGGGCAAGGTTCAAGTTGATCACCGCCTCGGCGTTAGACCCGGAGGCGGAGAAGTTGAGCTTCCCAGAAAACACATCCCCCAGGGTGGTTTCCTTTAGGGTGACAGACGACGTAAAATCATCCCCATAGCCTAACAGTTGGGCGGAAACCTCCCCGGACACCCTGGCCCCGGAGATGAAGGAGAACCCCCCGGAACCCCCCGGTGCCTCCTCGGTTTCATCACCAAATCCGAACCCCTCCTGGGCCGCAAGCGGCGCCACCATACCCAGTACCAACAAACCTATCCTGAGCATGGGCCAAAACCCCTGTACCCTAACACGTCTCACTATCATCGCGCTCTCCCGGTTTCAAGGTACTGGGTGGTGAAGACCGTCTCGGGGATAGGATCATCGTATTTTATGATGTCCACATAGATCGTGGTAGAGGTGTTTGCGGTGAGGGTGGTCATTTTTGTTTGCGTTGGAGTGAGCCTGCCCTGTATGTCTTTCAGTGCCCCCATTTCCAGCCGCTTCACCAGGGTTCCCTTCTTGTCGTACATCTCAATCCTGTAGGTAACACTGGTGCTTTTGTCTATCCATTGCACCATCCTGGAGTATTGATACCCGCTGTCCTTGGGAATCGACTCAATCACATAGCAGGCGCTACTGTTCAGCGTTTCCTCCCGGAGGAGCCGGTGATTGTCCAGGCTCACATCACGGGAGGCGGAGGACACATCGTCGTAGGAGAGGTCGGTTCCCACGAAGCTGCCTGAACCCTCTGACGCGGCGATCCGGCGTACCTTGCCCAGACTAGGGAGGAATATCCAGCGATCATCGGCGCTTTTGGGGTTTTCAATGGTGAGGAACCGGGTCCCGGCCACGGCAGGAGGTTTCTGGAACACGATGATAGTCCGGTTGTTGCCCTGGGGACCATCTTTGGAATACTGATCCATGAGCCGCTCGGTGGTGGAACCGTCTTTGCCGGTGATTACCATGCGGGAACGAGTGGAAACCGTATCTGCCTGGATACGGTTCCGGGCGGCGTCCACGATAGCCGCCGCATCCTGGGCACTGAGCAACGCAGCGGACAGAACCAGGATCGCCATAAAACACACCTTTTTCATCAAAATCTCCTTGTTTATTTTTTTTTAAAAACTCTGCCGATAAACTTCGGCTTAATCAGGATCAAGAGCGCCGGTATCAGCACAAGCCCCACCAGGGCGCTCATCAACAGGGACAGGGCGACCAGCAGGCCGAACTCGGCAAGCATGGTGAACCGTGAGAGGAGCAGCACCGCGAAGCCCAGGCCCGTGGATACCGCGTCCACCAGGATCGCCGTTCCAGAGATGAGGTAAACCGTTCTCAAGAATCCACCCCCATTCCCCTTCTGGGATTCCCGTTTATAGGCTTCAATAAAATGAATCGTATAATCAATCCCAATGCCCATGGTCAGGCTCGAAATCATGGAGGTACCGATGTTGAGCTTGACCCCTACAAAGCCCATAACCGCGAAGTTGACCAGGATCAGTATGGAAAGGGGGAGGACGCCGATAAGGCCGGCCACCAGGGAACGGTTCACGGCGCTAACGATCAGAAACAGGGAAACCAGGGCGATGATCATGGAGGTCCACACGGACTGCACCACCATGTCATTGGTTGATTTTTCCACCAGGGCTGTCCCGCCTACGGTTACCCGCACCGTATCCGGGAAATTCGCCGCCACATAGCGCTGAATCGCCGCCACCGCCCGGTCGGTATCTTCCTGTCCTAAGGCCCGCAACTGTATCAGGCTCCGTATGGCCGTGGGTTCCAGAGGATCATTGGCGTAGTCGTCGATGTTCCCGGAAAGAAGCACCAGATAGTTAGACACCAGCCCCTGAAGCTCCTGGGGATCCCGCTTCCCATAGCGCGCCGGGTCAGCAGGTATCTCGTAGTACGCGGCCCCCTCGTAATTGGTGAGGCGTTTCAGTTCCCACACCAGTTCCGCCGTGTTCATACTGCGGTCCCCGGCGGCAGTCTCCGCCTGGTCCAGGAGCGAGAGAGGAATGAACAGGGATGGTGCAGGAGTGGGGAGCGGCTCTGATAGTTCCCGCTCTTCAGGGGTATCGAAGAACCCGAAGGCCCTATCCGACTCGGTCCCCGCATCATCAAACCCGAAAGACGCTTCACTATTCACGGCTACCTGCCTCACTATTCCGCTGGGGGATTCGTCGGCGTTGAAGACCTGGTTGATCCGCTTGATGAGGTCGGTGAAGCCCATCACCTTGCCGGTTTCCGGTACCTTGTCCATGAGGTAGGCGGAAAGGCCGTCCAGGGCGCAGAGGGAATCGGGGTGGAGCAGGATTTCAGGGCTGTCCGCCTCGACCACCACGCTTATCACCTTGGAACCGCCGAACTTTTCCCGGATAAAGTTTTCCGACTTCACGATGTCCGTGTTGGGCTTGAAATACTCCACAAACACGTTGTCGATGACCAGCTTTGATCCGCCGTAGAAGGAAACCGCCACCAGGATCGCGCCTCCGATCAGGACCGGGTAGGGTTTCAGGGCCAGGCCCATGAAGAAGTCCATGATATAGTGCTGGCTGTCCCCCCTCTTGATCCGCAGCACATGCAGGGGCTTGGGTCCCCGGATGAGGAGCAGGGCAGGGATCAGGGTCATGGCTGCGATAAAGGAGGCGAACACCCCAAAGGCGGAGAAATAGCCGAATTCCCGGATGGGAAGCACCCCGGTAAAACAGAAGGCCAGGAAACTCACCAGGGTGGTAATCATGGCGAGAGCCACCGGTTTGGCAAGTTCCCGGATCATACCCATGACAAAGCGGTAGTGCGCTTCCCGGCTCATCCCGTTGAAATCCGCGCCCGCACCCTCGATATAGTGGATGATCACATGCAGCCCGTAGGAGTTACCCACGGCGATGAGGACCACCGGCAAGACGGTACTGATAACCGACAGCTTGATCCCGAAGAGGGGCATGGCCCCGATAGACCAGATCACTGCCACCAGCACACCCAGGATGGACAGGCACACGAAGCTCACCCGCCGCAGGGGGAGGAAGACGATACAGAGTACCACGATGATCACCAGGGGCACCAGGAGGATGAGGTCCGCATGGACCGACTCGTTGATGGTGGCGCTTATCACCGGAAGCCCTGTAACGTACACCGTCGCCTGGTCTGCAAACATCTCCCGTGCAATGTCCCTGATTTGGATAAACCCGGCGATAACCTCCGGTTTACCCGACTCTTCCGGGGAAATATCCATGGGCACGAGGATCTGGGTGGCGGTAAAATCATCGGAGATGAGGGCGCGGCGGTACATATCCCAGGAGAGCAGCCGCCGCTTCAGCTCGGTGATTTCCTCGGGGGTACCGGTAAAATCATCAGGCAACAGCTTCTCCACCACAATGGCGTCGTCCCGGCTCGTGATGTAATCAGAGGTAATGATGGAATTCACCTTCCCCGCCACCTCAATGGTTTCTATCCGTTCCACATACTCCCGGAGCCGGTTGAGAAAGGCCCTCTCAAACACAGTACCGTATTCCCGTTCAAGCCCCACCAGGATGAAGTTGGAACCCCCGAAGGTATCGTCGATATATGTGGATACCCGCCGGGCTGTGTCGTTTTCCGGCACAAAGCGAAAATTGTTGTTATCCAACTGGGCGCGGGGAATCTGGAGGGCGAAAAAGAGGGTTATAACCCCAATCACCGCGACAATTATCCACGGATGCCTGAAAAATTTCTCTAACACACGAAACACCTCATTCCTCTCTATAACCAATATACTCCATTTGCGCCTGGGTGAAAAGGAGCCAGACTCTCAATTCCCGCAACGATCCATAGGCGAGCGGTTCGGAGCTTGTAAAAGTCTGAAGGTATGTGAGGCGATATTCGTCATACTTTGTGGATCACCACCGTATTTTTCTCACGCCCCCACTCTTCACTTCGGGCTGTCCCCTTGCTATAAGGGCATAGGTACCATACAGTATGGGTATGAGTAACGAAATAACAGCCGGGGACAGTGAAATCACCGCCCTCCTCCCCCATCGGGAGCCTTTTCTTTTTGTGGATGAGATTATCGCGGCGGATACGGACAAGATCATTGCCCGTCATGTTTTTACGGAAGGGGAATTTTTCTTTTCCGGCCACTTTCCCCAATACCCGGTAGTGCCAGGGGTCATCCTGATAGAAACCATGGCTCAGTCAGGAGGGGCGGGGTTGCGTAAAACCGGGCTCCTGGGAGGGGATGCCCTTTTCTTCCTGGCCTCGGTGGATAAGGTCAAATTCCGCCGCCAGGTACGACCCGGCGAGGAGGTCCGGTCGGAGATTGAGAACCTGCGGGTCTCATCCAGGATGATAAAGCAAGCGGGGAAGGCCTATGTGGGAGACGAGTTGGCTGCCGAAGCGGAATGGCTCTGTTTAGTGCAGACCAAGGGCGCATGAGAGAGTTTTATCTGGGAACTATTACCCTGGCTTTGCGGCGATCTATGAGGTACAAACCGATACTAAAGCCCAGATAAACCATCCCTATACCCAAAACGATAAACACCGGCATGATACCCAGGGCATCATAATTCAGGAAGCCGTAGGGCCACCAGTTTACGAGGGGCGCCCTGGATGTTCCCCGGTAGTAATCGTGGAGATGAAAGGCGCCCATGATGCTTAACACGATAAAATACAGCAGCGCCGAAAGGTAGGTAAAAAGAATGTCTATCTTACGCATCCTGCCTGGGAAGCGGAATAAGATATAGTCCGCAATGAAACCCAGTGGTATGACCAGGTGCAGGCACAGGTTGGTGTAGGTGAAGGTATCTTGAGCGTTCCAGTCTGCGATTATAAGCCAGTAGATCACCATGGTGAAGAATATGGCGTTACAGATACAGGACTGGAGTCTCGGCAGCGCAACGGTTTCGCCTGGTAAGCCGGTTTTCTTGATTGCCGGGATGAGCAAAACGACGGCGGCAGCGTAAAAGATCAGCACCGCTATGTTTGACAGCATAGTAAAGGTCGATAGCGCCCAGAAATTGGTTCTTGCTTCAATGACATAGGCGTTCACGGCATCTTGCCAATGTATGGGGAAAAACAGGCAGAGCACTACCGCAGACAGGGAAAGGAGCAGCAGTAAAATACGGCAGATTAAAACTACCCGGGGATTATGAATCATATCTCAGGGTAGCATATTCGTATAAGTTTGATCAAGGGTCCTGGCTTGACAAAATCCCCGGAAAATCACCGTTCCCGGGAGTACCCTATCATCGACCTAGACTTGACCTGCAATTATCTGGATTATAGTGTCTGACACCATAACGGCGGGACCACCGTGAAAAGCGGCTCACCATCCAGCAGCTCATCAATAAGCCCAATAATCCCCCTAATCCGGTGAAACAGCCCGCCGAATTTCCAGTCTTTAGATTCCTTCACCAGTTTCGCCTTCACCGGATTCTCATCAATATACTCCGATACCCGCTCAAAGTCCTGTTCATCCTTGATAATCCGTGAAAAAAACCGCTCTCCCCATAAATGCCCCTTCGTGTTGTGTGCTTTGTTCCACTTTTTAGCAAAGTTGCACTTGATCCATTGCATAATCTTAGACAAAGAAACACCTTCACCGGGTTTTATGAGGAAATGGATATGATTATCCATCACCGTGAAGTTCCATAGCTTGAAGGGAAATTTCTTTTTGGCTATCTCGACTAAGTCAAGAAAGGCTTTTTTGACTTCCACGTCTTTCAAGGCCATCGCGTCATGGTCAATCTTGGATGATACATGGTAAGTAGCTCCATTCTGTAATACTCTAAGTTTACGCATACTCTATATAGGGGTGTGAGCATGCATTTTGATTTGATTATCAGACAAAAAAGTGACTGACACTAAGAAAAGCACTAAGAAGTGTCAGACACCAATTTCGTGGGTCAAGTTTTACGCCATTTTAGTATGTTTTCGCGCTTCAAGCGCCTGTTTTTTTTCGACCAGTGTCAAAGCAAAGGCTTCAATATCCTCACGCTGTTCCTGGTTTAATAGTTCCAAGTATTCAAGCACTATCGAAAATTTTTTGTATTGCATGTAAAAATTATCAATTTCTTTGGGTATTCTTGAATCCGTTCCCGCAACCAGATATTCGACTGTAACCCCTAATTCTCCGGCAATTTTTACCCCGTCATCGACACGGGGTAAGATATCTTTTGAGACCCAGCTTCTCAATGTTTGATACTTGATACCGGTTTTTTCCGCCAGCCATTCCTGTTTTACGTTATTTACCCTGATAGCCTTGTTCACCCGTTCCCA
>JAITNU010000184.1 GCA_031290325.1 Treponema sp. | reverse complement strand
AAAATGCGTAGCATTTTTAGGGCTGGCAAAATGTGGGTGGAGTGAGCCGTGGGAGTGAAACGACCTAGGCGAACGGAACCCCGAGGGCGCTGCCCGTAGCATAACAGACCTGCTAGACGCACCTTATTTCGTCTAACGCGCAAAATCTGTATAAAAGGCGAACAAAGGTTCATCTAATCTACCCTAGCAAAATAATGTACTTTAAATAACCTATTATTATAGAGAAGGTCAATCGCCGGTGTATCAAGCGGACTTTGCACCCGTATCCCGTTTGGCGACATGGGTGTTCAGTGGTTCTGACCGATACATGAAGGTATGTACCGTACTTTCGTCCCCGCTTCCATGAGGTGGGTAGCAAACGAGGAGACTATGATATTGAGGCGTTTTTTGCAATACCGGCTTTCTCCAGTGCTCTGTCAAAGATTTTTTGAGCGGAACGGATCATGGCAATCCCAGGAAAACCCGGGAAAAGCCAGTTTTCAGATGAAAAATCCTGTGTTTTTTCCCAAAGGCCAGGGACAGGAAGTTCCGTATTATATCATAAAAATATACTTGCAGAGCAAATGCCGTTGCCCTGACGAAGCGTCGTGCTTGCATATACTTGGTAATAAGTTTGAGCAGGAGACGACCTATGGATATATCGGCTTAAACGCTATGAACTCAACAGGAGTAAGGAAATCATTATAAAAAACCCCTGATTTCCTGTCTTGAATAACTTTATCCAGTTGGATACAATAAGAATCATAGCATAATGAGAGAATCATACCGATTTGTGGAGTTGTAGATGGGTGTACTCAGTGTTTTACTGTTGGTCTTTTTTATCGTAGTGGCCATTTTACTGGTCTTGTTGGTCCTGGTTCAGAACGAGGAAGGGGATAGTCTGGGGGGTATTTTTGCCGGGGGCAGCTCCTCTGCCTTTGGGTCCCGTTCCGGGAATGTGCTGACCCGTGCCACGACGATTTTGGGGGCTTCGTTTTTGATCCTCAGCCTGGGGTTGGCCCTGATTAACCGGACCCCTGGCGGTACGGGGGTGGAATCTGCGGCTCGGCAGCTTTCGTCCGATGTAAACCGTAACTGGTGGCAGGAGCCGGAGGTGCCAGGTCCTGAACCTTCAGACGCGGAGGGCGCTGGGCTTGAAAGCCCCTTGACGGAGGATGTGGGGTTGCCTGATGCTGAACCTGCGGATGACGGGTTGTCTGAATAGCGCATGTAGTGTAAGGGAGAGGTTTGCGATGTTCCTGTATGAGATATTTCCGCCTGAGTTGATTAAGGTCGGATTAGATGCTGAGGATAAGGAAGAAGCCTTTGAGGAATTAGTGGACCGGTTCTGCCAGGTGGAACAGTCCGTTGACCGGGAAGATATCCTGAAGGCCCTGCGGCTGCGGGAAGCGAAGATGTCCACCGGTATCCACAGGGGTATCGCCATTCCTCATGGAAAGACTACTGCCCTTAATGACATGTATGGGGTGCTGGGTATTTCAAAGGGGGGTATTGATTATGATGCCCTGGATGGGGAGCCGGTATACCTGTTGTTTATGATCCTGGTGCCTCAGACGGATTCGGAGAAGCACCTCCGCCTCCTTCAGCGTCTGGCGGAGTTGTTGGATAACCCCCAGTTTTACACAGAACTCCTGGCCCAGAAGGATGCCCAGGGAGCTTCGGGGATTATAAAAAAATACGAGGATATCCTTATCGCCTTGGATTGAGGCGTGGTTAGGCAGGTTTTCCATGGATGATCGGAATGTTTTGCAGCATTTATTAAAGGTTGAGGCTGAAGCGGCGGCTCTGGTGCATGATGCCCAGGCTGAGGCGGATCGGCGCCTTGCCCATGGGGAGCAGGAAAGCCGTCTGCGCTATGACGAAGGGTTTGGCCGGGAAGCTGCGGCGCTTGAGGCGGGGTATGAACAGGCTATCGCCGCGGTCAGGGCGGACTATCAAAAGCAGCTTGACGCCTACCAGGTGTGCCTTGATACTATGACGGTTCGGCAGGATCGTTTTGCGGCGCTGGTTGAAAGCCTGCTGTCGCTTCATGGAGAACCCTAGTATGCCGAGTATGGGGGAACGGGCCTATGTGTATGCCAAGTCCTGCGGGATCATTGGGAAGTCCTTTATCGGCAAGCGGATGGCTGCCCTGGGCAGTGTAAGCCGGCTTTCTGAACTGGATCGCCTGCTCTTTCCCCATGCCGTACAGAACCTGCCGGAGCGGGAACTGTTGCGGGACTTTGAGGACCGTATTATCCAGCAGACGGTGAGGCAGATCATCAGCGTCGTTGATTCTTACGCAAAGCCCCCGGAACTGCTGGTACGGCTTATCCGTACCTATGAATACGCTGATCTCAAGGTGGTGCTTGACGCCCTGGGCTCGGGGGAACCCCATTGCCCTGGCTTTACCGAGCTGGGACATTTCAGAACCCTTAAATTTGAAGCGTATCCGGATCTTGCCGCTATGGTTGGAGGAACTGAATTCGAGTTTCTCCTTAGCGAAAATATTCAATCTGATAAAAATACCGACCGAATGGGGTTGCAGATGAAGCTGGATGGTCATTATTACAGGGCCTTATGGAAAACCCTGTTTGCCCTGTCCCGGAATGACCGTCTTCCCATTGAAAAGATCCTTTCTGAAGAGATTGCCCTGAGAAATGTGGTGTGGGCCTTACGCCTACGGACCTATTACGGTATGTCCCCTGATGAGGTGCGGAAAAAGTTGTTATTTATCAAAGAAATAGAAAAAAAGAAAAAAGGGGAAAAAAACTTTGAGGAGGCAGCCGATGCGGTGGCGTCTCTCTCCATGTCCCTGGATACCCGTTCCGATTGGACCGGCTGGAAACGGGAGTCTTTCCTCAACCCCGAAAAGCCTGATGAACACTGGAAGGTGGACCCCCGGTATTTTCAGAACGCCGCTTCAGAGTATCTGTACCGCCTTGCCCGGGTCTCCTTTCATTTAAACCCCTTTTCCCTGGATACGAGTTTCTGTTTTATCAAGCTGAAACAGTTTGAAGAGGACCTCTTGACCAGTGTCGCCGAGGGGCTGGGCTTTGGTATGTCCTCGCATGATGTTTTTACCCTGCTGGAGGTGAAATTATGATGCGCTCCAGGAAAATGAAACGCCTGGAACTGACCGTACTCGCACGGGATGTGGATAGGGTCATTGAATTTCTGGGCCGCCGGGGACTGATGCACTTCTCTGGCGAGGGGACTACCGGTGCAGATGCCCACTTCAAGGATGAAGGGGTATTCAGGCACATCCGGGACCAGCTTGAAAAACTGCAAGCCCTTTCCACCTATCTGGGGATTGAGCTGCCCACTGAGCCAGAGGAGACGAGCAGTTTTCCCACTGAAGCGGAAGATTCTCTGGTCACCATGATCAGCGATATCGTAACGCTCATACGGGAGCGGGAACTGGGGGAGACCCAGGAGAAACGGAAGGTTGAGGAAGCCCTGCATGAGGTGCGGTCCTTTGCCAACCTCAATGCCCCCTTCGCAGAATTGGACCAGCTCTCCTATTTGACCCTCCGGATCGGGCGGCTTGATCCGGCAGACCAGGCTGAAGTGCGGGAGAGCCTCGTGGACCGGGCGGTGATTATCCCCCTGGGGAAGGGGGATGATCGCGTCGTGGCGGCAGCTTCCCGTAAAGGCCGGTTTGCCCTGGATTCGGAGCTTAAGAAACGGGCTTTTATTCCCATCGCCATCCCTGAAGGGTACCGGGGGGTTCCTTCGGAGATCGTCTCCGGCCTTGAAAGCCGTCTTGCCAACACGGAACATGAACTGGGAAGTATTGCGGAACGTAAAAAACAGCTCGGTGATGAATACGGACCGGAACTCCGGCGTTTAAGCGGCTCCTACCTCATGGCCGCCATCACCGAGGAACTCAAGGAAAGGCTGGTCGCCACCCAGAGTGTGTACTTCTTATCCGGCTGGGTTCCCCTGGATAGTGTCACGAGTTTCGTGGTGGACATTGAACGGTTCACCGGCGGCAGGGTAGCCATCAGGACCTTCAACCCGGAAGAAGTGCCGGAGGTTCAGGAGGGTAAAGAGAAGGTTCCGGTCTCCCTGAAACACGGCGCCTTTGTTAAGGGCTTTGAGAACGTAGTGTTTTCCTACGGGGCGCCTCTGTACGGCACTATCGATCCCACCCCCTTTGTGGCAGTGTTCTTCGCCTTCCTCTTTGGTATCATGTTCGGGGACCTGGGGCAGGGCTTCGTGCTTATGCTGTTGGGGATCCTCACCCGTAACCCCCGGGTCAAAGCCCTGGTGTCATTCAAGAGTTATTCGACCCCCCTGATTGCAGTGGGTATCACTTCCATGATCATGGGGCTTTTGAACGGCGCGGTCTTTGCCAATGAGGAATTGTTAATCCGCCCCACCCAGGCAGTGCTGGGCTTTTTCATGCACCTCACCGGGCAGGTTGGGGAGCCGCCTGAGCGGATCCTCCACCTCATGCCTGAAAAGGGCAATATCGCGAAGCTCTTCTATTTCTTTGGGTTTACCGTGGGGGTGGGGATCCTGCTGAATTCCATAGGACTCTGGATCAATGTCATAAACCAGGTGGCCTTAAAAAAGTACGAAAAGGCTTTTTTCTCAAAAAACGGTTTGGCGGGGATTCTGCTCTTCTGGTATACCCTGGGGATAGTGGTGCGGGTGCTGCTCCTGGGCGGCAGTTTCGCCTGGTTTGATATGATCGGGATCATGCTGCCGGCCTTGGGCATCTTCTTTGGCCCGGTCATCTGGCGGATCATTGCGCGGGAGCGGCCGATTTTGGAACATGGGCTTCTGGTCTTTATAATGGAAGGGTTCGTGGAAATCCTGGAAACCGCTTCAACCTATATCTCCAACACCGTGAGTTTTCTCCGGGTAGGGGCCTTTGCCCTTTCCCACGCGGTGCTTTCGTTTATCGTGTTTACCCTGTCCGGTATGGTATCCAGCCTGGTCATGGGTCCCTTATTTTCCCTGATCATCATGATCTTTGGGAATGTCGTCATAATCCTGCTTGAGGGAATGATCGTTGCCATTCAAGTGGTACGTCTTCAATATTATGAGTTTTTCAGCAAGTTTTTTACCGAAATGGGGGTGATGTTTGTTCCCTTCAGTTTTCGCCAGGAGCTTGCCGCGGACACGAAGGTGTCCAAGGAGTAACGTTATGAAACGTTTTGCCATTGTTTTTGTCCTTGTGTTTTTGGCTGTTTCGCCGGCTCTGGTCTTTGCTCAGGAGGCTTCCTCTGAAGCAAGGTCGGCCGATACGGCAGTATGGAAGTATTTTGCCGCAGCCCTGGCGGTGGGGTTCTCCTGCATTGCCGGTGGTATTGCCGTTGCCCAGATTGGGTCTGCTGCCATGGGCGCCATGAGTGAAAACGCGGACCTTTCGGGGAAGGCCCTGCCCTACGCGGGGCTTGCCGAAGGGATATGTCTCTGGGGATTTCTGGTGGCGCTGCTCATCATGATCCTATGAAGACCGGAGTATAGAACTGGTGGACTATTTCTTTATTGGAGACCCGGAACTGGTAATTGCCTTCCGTTTCGTCGGTATTGACGGGACTTCGGTGAAAGACGCCGGGGAGGCTGCGGAGGTGTTCCTCAGAATCACCCAGAGCTGGGATGAAACTGCCGGGGTCGTGAGGCCGGATATCGGAGCTGAAAGCTGCCGGATTCTCATCCTGACCGAAGAAGTCGCCGATTGGCTGGGGGACCGCTTAACCCAATGGCAATTGTCTGACCGGTATCCTCTGGTGGTGGAGCTTCCCGGGATCCTGGGAAGGCATTCGGGCCGTATGACCCTGGTGGATTCCATACGGGAAGCCATTGGAATACATGTGTAAAACGGAACATTTATGGAAGAATTGCGCTCAACTGAAGTGCTGGATCGGGAGATCCTGGAGGATGCCCGGAAAAAGGCATACCGCATACTCAAGTCTGCAGATGATACGGTAAAAGCTCAGGTAGCGCTTTGGGACCAGAAGGCCGAGGCTGCCATTGCGGACATCCGGCAAAAATATGCCCATCGTACCGCAACAACCAGTACGGAAATTATGGCCCGCCTTCCCCTGGATAAACGGCGCGCCCGGTCGGAAAAGATCGAGGGCTTTTTGAAGTCCGCCATGAAGGGGTATTTATCAACGCTGCCCCGGGAAAAGCTCCTGATTTTTCTGGAAACAGAACTACGGAAGCGTTTTGATGAATTGCGGGAGGTAGCGCCAGGTTCTTTGGAACCGGATCCTTCGGGGGATTCCGTTCTGCCACAGGTGATGCTCCGGGGCCTCAGCAATACTGAGGTGGCAACTATCCTCAACAAGGTTTCCTCTCGTGAAGGTGCTCCCTGGACCCTGAAACCGGCGGATCCCCGCTTTCTTGGCTCAGGTCAATTCCCTGAGATCAGGATTGATACCCGGCAGGTCAGGATCACCGCTTCGATTGACGGGACGGCAGCTGCTTTACTGGAAGATAAGCGGATGGAACTCGTATTGGCCCTGTTGGGACCTGAAGGGTTGGGGGAGGGCGCTCCAGGGGGCGTATCCCCAGGAGGTAAGCATGATTGAAGGCCGGGTAATACGCATATCAGGACCGATCATCCGCGCCACCGGGCTTGGCGGGGTGGGGCTTTTCGATGTAGTGGAAGTCGGGGAAAAACGGATCATCGGGGAAGTTGTCAGGCTTGAAAAAGACGAGGCAGTGCTCCAGGTCTATGAGGATGATACGGGTCTCAAGGTCGGCGCTGCAGTGGCCTCCACCGGACGGCCCCTGTCGGCCCGGCTCGGCCCGGGGCTTATCAGTACCATCTACGACGGTATCCAGCGGCCCCTGGAATCCCTCTTTAAACAGGGCGGGGCCTTCATGGAAAGCGGCGCCCGTGGGGAGCCTTTGGATTCCGCCAGGCGCTGGCCCTTTGTCCCTGATCCGGTCCTTGTGGAAAAGTTGGCTGCCCATGAACCGGTTGCCGCAGTTCCGGGGCTGGTACTGGGAAGGGTGAAGGAAACCGAAAGCATCACCTGCTCGATCATGGTTCCCCCCAATACCCATGGTGGAACCCTTACCGAGCTTGCCCCTGGGGGGGATTATACCGTTGACCAGGTGATTGCCCGGACTGACAAGGAGGAGGATATATTCCTGGCCCAATGGTGGCCATTACGGGTCCCCCGGCCAAATGCGGGACGCCTTGCCCCGGACCAGCCCCTGATTACCGGAGAACGGGTCATTGACGTGTTCTTCCCCCTCTCCAAGGGCGGCACCGCGGCTATTCCCGGGGGGTTCGGCACGGGTAAGACCATGACCCAGCACGCCATAGCCAAGTGGTGCGACGCGGATGTGATCATCTACATCGGCTGCGGAGAACGGGGCAACGAGATGACCGATGTGCTCACCGAGTTCCCTGGGCTGACCGATCCCCGGAGCGGGCGTTCCCTCATGGAGCGAACCATCCTCATTGCCAACACCTCTAACATGCCCGTGGCCGCACGGGAAGTCTCGATTTATACCGGGGTGACCCTGGCAGAATTCTACCGGGACATGGGTTATCATGTGGCCATCATGGCAGATTCCACGAGCCGCTGGGCCGAGGCCCTCCGGGAGTTGTCGGGCCGTATGGAGGAAATGCCCGCTGAGGAAGGTTTTCCCGCCTATCTTCCCACGAGGCTCGCGGAGTTCTACGAGCGGGCCGGCCGGGTAAAGACCCTTTCCGGCGGCGAAGGGTCGGTCAGCATCATCGGTGCAGTTTCCCCCCCGGGGGGGGACTTTTCTGAGCCGGTAACCCAGCATACCAAGCGCTTCATCCGCTGTTTCTGGGCCTTGGACCGGGATTTGGCCAACGCCCGGCATTACCCCGCCATCAGTTGGATAGACAGTTATTCCGAATACGCCGAGGAGGTGAAGCCCTGGTGGGAGCGGGTAAACCCCAGTTGGGCTGTTGTCCGCCAGGAGAGCCTTGATCTTCTGAAAAAAGAGCAGCGCCTGGCTGAAATCGTCAGGCTCATCGGTCCCGATGCCCTTCCCGATGATCAGCGGCTCATACTCCTGACTGCGGAGATCATCAAAAACGGATTTCTGCAGCAGAATTCTTTTGACCAGGTGGATATGTACTGTGTCCCGGTCAAACAGGTGCGGCTGCTGGAACTCATCATGGAGTTTCATACACGGGCCGGGCGCTGCATCAGACTGGGGGCGCCCCTCCTCAAGATTACCGCGCTGAGTATACGGGAAGGGCTTTCCCGGCTTAAAAGCGAGGTGAAAAACGAGGATGTGGCCACAGTCTTTGGGGAATTTGAACGGGATATGCGGGTCTCTCTGGAAGAACTGGAGCGGAGCTACCGCACCAGGGAGGTTTTATGAGAGGTATTGAATACCGGGGACTGACCCGGATTGAAGGACCGGTGGTGATCACCGCACGAAGCAAGAATGTGGGCTTCAATGAGGTAGTGGCGGTGTATGACCGGGAAGAAGGCCGCAGGCTGGGTCGTGTGGTGGATATGAGCGAAGACTGGACCGCCATCCAGATCTTCGGGAACAATACTGGCCTTTCCGCCGATGACTCACGGGTGGAATTCCTGGGGAGGCCCATGGAAATCCGGGTGGGAACCGGTTTGCTGGGCAGGATTTTCAATGGCTTGGGGGAACCCATCGACGGCTATGGGAATATCTTTTCCTCCACCTGCCTGGATGTGAACGGTCTTCCCATCAACCCCTTTGCCCGCACCTATCCCCGGGACTTTATCCAGACCGGTATCTCCACCATTGACGGCATGAACACCCTCATCCGGGGGCAGAAGCTCCCGATCTTCTCCGGGAACGGCCTCCCCCACAACCGGCTCGCCGCCCAGATCGTCAGGCAGGCGAAGATACTCAATGCCGCGGAATCCTTTGTGGTGGTCTTCTGCGCCATGGGGGTCAAGTACGATGTGGCGCGGTTCTTCCTGGACGACTTTGAGCGGACCGGAGTCCTGGCCAACGTCGTGGTCTTCCTCTCCCTGGCGGATGCGCCTTCTCTGGAACGCCTTGTGGCCCCCCGGTGCGCCCTCACCGCTGCCGAATACCTCGCATACCAGCAGAACATGCATGTCCTCGTGGTGATGACCGACATGACCAACTATTGCGAGGCCCTCCGGGAAGTCTCCTCCATTCGGGGGGAAGTCCCCAGCCGCAAAGGGTATCCGGGCTACCTGTATTCCGACCTCGCGTCCCTCTACGAGCGGGCGGGAAAGATCGTAGGTTCCACCGGGTCCATCACCCAGATCCCTATCCTCACCATGCCCAACGACGACATCAGCCACCCTATCCCGGACCTTTCGGGGTACATCACCGAAGGCCAGATCGTCCTGGACCGGGAACTCACCCAGCGGGGAGTCTATCCGCCGGTGGCAGGGCTGCCCAGCCTTTCCCGGCTCATGAAAGACGGCATCGGCCCAGGCATGACCAGAGAGGACCACAAGGATGTGTCCAGCCAGCTTTTCGCCGCCTATTCCAAGGTTAAACAGATCCGCAACCTCTCCTCCATCATCGGGGAGGAGGAACTCTCTGAAGGGGATAAGCAATACCTCAAGTTTGGAGAGCAATTTGAGCAGGTCTTCCTCACCCAGGGGGAATTTGAAAACCGCGATATAGATCGCACCCTGGATATAGGCTGGACCGTGCTTGCAGAGCTTCCCCGGGAGGAACTCCTGCGGATCAAGCAGGAACTCATCGAAAAGTACCTGGACCCTATTGTAAACGGACCTTCCCCTCAGAAGCCCCTGCGGGAGGCGGTATAAACCATGCGAGAATCCATAGCTCCAACCAAAAGCAATCTCATGCGGGTCAAGGAACGGCTGACCACTGCCAGCGAAGGGTATGACCTGCTGGAACAGAAACGGGAAATTCTCGTCATGGACCTCATGCAGCAGGTAGAACGGGTCAAGCTCCTGGAACGGGACCTGGACGCCCAGATAGCCGTCGCCTATCCCACGTTAAAACGGATGCTCGTCGTGGTGGGCCGGGAACGGGTGGAACGGCTCTCCCGGAACATCCACTATCAATTCGAACTGCGGGAAAAGAGGGTCCTTGTTGCGGGAATGAGCCTCCCCAGCCTGGAGATGCAAATTCCTGATGCAAAATTACAATTTTCCTTAGTAAATTCATTTGCGGAATGTGATGAAACTGTGTTAGAATTCTTTAAGCTGTTGAAAATTCTGACCGAATTGGCAGCGGTGAGAACGATGACCTGGCGATTAGCCCGGGAAGTCCGCAAGACCCAGCGGCGGGTAAACGCCCTGGAGAAAATGGTGATTCCCACTGCCCAGGAAACGAAAGTATATATTGAATCGGCGCTGGAAGAGCGGGAACGGGATGCCTTCTTTACCAGCAAGCTGTTGAAAAGGAAGGCCGGCAAGGAATGATAAAGTCCCTATTTTCACATATTGTTGTTATGATCACCGGTACCGATGCTTCTATTATGGCAGCAAAATACGCCATCGTTATGGCCAAGACCTACCGGTGCCGCCTTACGGCAGTGTACGTGGTGGATACCGCGACCATACACCAGCTTACCCTGAGTAAGATCTTCATTCAAGAAGAAAGCCAGGAATATGAACGGAGCCTTGAGGCGAACGGTAAACGGTATCTTGCCTTTGTGGAAGAACTCGCCCACTCCAAAGGCATCAAGGTAGAACAGGAGCTTCGCCGGGGAGCGGTGTATACGGAAATGCTTAAAGTCGCGGATGAAAAGAAAGCGGACCTGATGTTGCTCGGCGGTTGGGAAAAGGGCCGGAGCGCCCGGGACATCATTTCCCATGCTCACCGGGAAATCATGGTAAATGCCAAGTGTCCGGTCATGCTCGTCAAGGAACCTGCCATTGACCAGATTTTTAAGTATGCCTAGGGAGGAAGGGTTTGAGAATAGCAATCGTCAGTGTGCCAGCCAGCAGAAAGGGTATCCCTGATTATGTAAAGTCCCTGCAAAAGGGCATGGAATCCATGGGCCACCGGGTTGATGTTATTGACGCCTGGACCGAAGACGGCCTCCGCCTGCCGGGGTATGAATATATCGTGGTAAACGCCGAAGCAATATCCCTCTTTGGTGGCAAGATGCCCGAAGCGCTTCCCAAGATACTGAGCAGTAGCCTGGTGGGTAAGAAAAGCGCCGCCTTTCTCAGAAAGACCGGTCCTTTTACCACCAGGGCCCTGGCAAATCTCATGAGAGCCATGGAAAAAGAGGGGATGCTGGTCAACTGGAGCGAGATTATTTTGAATGCCCCTCATGCAGAATCCCTGGGAAAACGGATCGGGGCGTAGTCCCGGTTTTCAGCTCGTGCAGATTGGAGGCGGGGACCCATGCCCCAAACCCCGTTTCCGCCTATGATATCAGCTTTACCAATACATGGTCCCTATACCCAAACCGGGGTAACCCCGGGAACGGGCGGGGTATCCCGGCACACCGGCGGTTACGGTAGATTTTGATGCAGGTGATGGCCACGAACATTTACCGATGCACATGCGTATCAAGTCGCTTGTGAAAGCGGACGGGAACTGGGCCAATGGAGTTTACCAACCCAGCGGTACAGCGCGGGCTAGAGGAATTCAACGGTTCAAAGCATTTGCACCATATATCAAGAAAGCGCAACCCTTACGGAGGGACCCATATCAGTCGATGACTGGAGGTGCGTATTTAAAAAGGGCTGTACTACTCTCTAATCGTAATCTGTTTAATTGCCATGCCGAGGGCGTCGAGCCCTTCGGTATTATGCGCTATCGAAGTACAGGCTAAACGGGATGAGGTGGAAACCTGTTCCGCACAGTCGTTGATTTGCCGCTCTATCGTAGTCATACTCGTGGACAATTGTTTTGAAACAACACTGGATTTATCCACTTCTGTCTTAATGTTTCCCACGCTACCCCGTACCTGGCCGGTAATTCCTTCTATCCGCTCAAGACTCTGTAGTATCTGTGT
>JAITNU010000180.1 GCA_031290325.1 Treponema sp. | reverse complement strand
TACTATCACTCCCGGTATCATAACTTGGAGCTTCCACCCTCCATAAATTATGGCGTTATCCAAATAACGCAGGTTACTTGAAATAACCTTATGTTAATATATAGCACATTTATTTTTCTTTGTCTATAGAAATACGAAAAAAAATAAAAAAAAGTGAAATTTCGGGAATAATGGGCGCCGAAACTTGAGACCTGGATTGCGGTTCACGTATGGACGCCGGGGCCGTTTTTCTCTTATAATAAAATATGCCCCTTGTATTGTGCTTGGCCCTCATTTTCTTGTCCTGTGCTAGCGGAGCGCCTTCCGTTCCGTTAAGTCCTCTGCCTGTACCTGCTGAGACTAATGAGGCAGCTCCTGAAGCTCCGGCTTCACCGGCAGATTCGGGTGAACCGGCAAGTCCGCCGCCTTCTGCTTCACCGGAATCATCAAGTCCAGAGATTCCCCCGGTTTCATCTATACCTTCAAGTCCGCCTGAGCCGCCAAGTCCGCCCGCTCCGCCAAGCCCGCCGTCATCTTCGGTTATGGGACCCTCTGGAACTGAGCCATCGTCTTCAATTTCAGCCAGGCCCTCACGGCCAGATGCCCCTCCGGTTTTGCCGGTGCCTTCGGTTTCACCCAGGCCTTCAATCCCACCGGCGCCTGACGTTTCATCGGCGCCTTCGGTTTCGCCCAGGCCTTCAATCCCGCCGGCTCCTTCGGTTTTGTCTGGGCCCTCAAGTCCACCGGCCCCGGTGGTGTCGTCGCAGGTCACGGTACCGTCCTCCAGTTCATCGGTGAAGTCCCTTCCACCTGGCCCATCGCCTGCTGATATAGAACAAGCGGTAACGGTATATTACCGGGGCAATCTTGAAGGGAGTATCACCGATTTTGAGCGGCTCCTCCAGATGGAACCGGGAAATCTGGGTATCAAAAAACAACTGGTTCCCCTTTACCGGGAAAGTGGCGCTTTGAACCGCGCCGCTTTGCTGCTTGAGGATATACACCAGGCGAAACCTGATGAGCCTGAAATCAGTATGGAGCTTTTTATTACCCTCTGTCTTGCGGGAAACTATGAACGGGCCGCAGCCCTCCTTCCCTTGGCCAATGAAACGGGTGAAAGCCTGTTTTACGAGGCGATGGTCCACCGTGATAGGGGGAACCGGGAAAAGGCGGTTGAGGTGCTGCGAAAAAGTCTGGTTGCTGAAAACTTCCGGCCAGTGGGGTGGTTCATGCTGGGGGAACTGGTGGCCTCTGCTTCTCCGGCAGAAGCGGAAACCTGTTTCAAGACCGCACTCCGGCAGGATCCGGGGCTTAACTTCGCGTTGGCTCCGCTGGCTGAGGTGCTGCTCACCCAAAAACGGGATAAAGAAGCCTACGATTATTTCACCCGGGCCGCAGATGCCTTTCCTGGTAATATGAAGATCGCCCAGGGCTTGACTGAACTCCGCAGGCGTCTCGGTGTACTCCCAGGGGTCGATGGGAACCGGGCTTTGGCACGGCGGAGTATAAGCGCCAACCCACCACGGGTGAAAGCCCTGGGTACGGAAGGGGCGGGTCTGGCTGTGGTACGGGTAGGACTTGCAGAAGAGCAGGGTTCAATAGCCGTGAAAACCGGGGGAACGTATACCCTCCGTTCTGTTGATGGGCAGCGGCTGTTTGCGGGAGGAGCGTGGGAAGCATTGTGGGCAGATATGCAGAATGGGAATATCCGTATTCAGAATCCAGGGGGAACCATCATCATCTCGGACAAACCGGTGGTTCTTGCGTATCAGGAACCGGAAAACACCTCCCTCGTTGCCGCTTCGGCCACTGAGGAACGCTCTTACCGGGGTAGCCTGGAATTCCGGCCTGAGAAAGGGGGCATCACCCTGGTGAACAGTCTCAATATCGAAGAATACCTCTATGGGGTCATTCCTGCTGAAATGCCCTCGTACTGGCCCTTTGAAGCCTTAAAAGCCCAGGCTATTGCCGCCCGTTCCTATACGCTGGCCTTCCTGGGGCGTTACGAGGAAAAGGGCTTTGACCTCTATGGTTCGGTTCTTTCCGCTGCCTATCGGGGGGCCGGTGGGGAGGCGCGGACAACGACTGCTGCGGTGGACGCTACCAGGGGCATGTATCTAAAAGCAGGGGGCCAGCCCTTGCAAGCCTATTACTCTGCCAATCACGGAGGGTACAGTGAAGACAGCAGTGCGGTGTGGGGGTACGATTCCTTTATGGCGGCGGTACCGGATAAGTACCTTTCCCCAAGAACAACCTGGCTTCCTCCTGATGAGCTGGTTCGATGGATTCAGGCAAGACCTGTATCTTATTCATCGGTGGTGAACCTCCATTCTTCCCAGGCTTACCGCTGGGAAAAGTGGGTAAGCCCCGAGGATATACGCAGCCGTATTGTGGATCAGGGGGACATTGGGGAGGTTTTGCAGGTGATAAGCCGGGGCCGGGGTATTTCAGGGCGGATCAATGAGGTGGAGATAAAGGGCACTAAGGGTAGTTTGCGGGTCAAGGGCGACCGCATCAGATCCCGTCTTGGGGGACTTCGCAGTAACCTGTTTACCATCCGTGCCAAGCTGGGGCGGGACGGTAAACCGGAATATTTCATCTTTCAGGGCGCAGGCTGGGGCCATGGGGTCGGCATGGACCAAAGCGGCGCCGCAGGTATGGCTCAAGCGGGGTTTAAGACCGTCCAGATACTCAAGCATTATTATCCCCTGGGGGAGCTTGTGGGAGATTAGGGCTTGAAAAAAAGAGAAAAAATGAAAAAGTTTGTTGACATAATCAGAGCAAAAGAGTAATATAGATATATTGATGGTTTCTGGGCGATTAACTCAGTGGGAGAGTGCTACCTTCACACGGTAGAAGTCACTAGTTCAAATCTAGTATCGCCCAAGTGTATGAAGAAACATGTTGATAAGATTGGCGGCACGTTATTCGCCGTTCTGGCGTTGTTGGTTATCGCGTTAAAACCATTCTCGCCTGAATTGTCGGCGCAAGCGCAGAACGTACTCGGCGGCATCCTTGTTACCATAGGGATATGGATATTCAAACCGTTGCGTCTTACCTTTTCCATGGGAGCGTTTTTTCTCGCGTTCTTTTTGCTGGTGCTGGGGCTGCCTCCGTCTGTCGTCTTTTCGGGCTTTACGCAGAGTGCGCTCTGGACCCTGGTGCCCGCGTTGTTTTTCGGCTTCGTGTTGCAAAAAACAGGGCTTGGAAAACGTGTCGCCCTTGGCATCATCAAATTGTTCAAACCGACGTATCCTTCCATACTTCTCGCGTGGGTACTGATAGGCGTCGTACTTAGCATACTCACCCCGTCCATAACGGTGCGTGTTGCCATTGTTATGCCCATCGCCGTTCAGTGCTGCGAACTCTTCGCATTGGAAAAGAAATCGCGCGGCAATTCGTTGATACTCTTAACTGCCTTCGCAATGGCGCTGATGCCCGGTTCGGGCTGGCTTACAGGCTCGCTATGGGGGCCAATCATACAGGGGTTGTTCAATGCAGTCCCTGCCATGTCCGGGCTTGTCACATTTTCATCATGGTTCAGCGTAGCCTTCCTGCCCATGGAGCTAGTAACCGTGCTGCTCGTCATACTGGGCTACTTCGTACTGCGCCCCAAAGAAAAACTTCCCAAAGACGCAATCGACAAACTGAAAGCGGAGCGCAGAACACCTGTAAGTCGGGAAGAAAAAGCGGCGGCGTGCATACTCATTGGCGTGTTCGTATTGTTCCTTACAAAAAGCATTCACGGCATTCCCGATGCGGCGGTATGTATGCTCGCCGTTATATGCTTCTATATCACGGGAGTGATGAGCGCATCTGAGTTCAGCTCCGGCATAAGCTGGGACTTGGCCATTTTCATCGGAATGGCGTTAAGCCTCAGTTCGATTTTCGGCTTCACCGGTATCTCAACATGGATTTCAGGCATCGTAGTGCCGGCTCTCGCACCCATAGCCCGGAATCCATGGATATTCATGCTCATCGTGACAATCATAGTATTCGCGTGGCGCTTCATCGACATCGCGCTGACAATCCCCACCATGGCAATTTTAACGCCCATACTTCCCTCGGTATTCGAAGCGTATCATATCAGCCCATTGGTATGGATACTCATCTACGTCATGGCGGGCAATTCATTCTTCCTGTTGTATCAAAACATGTGGGCGCTGATGGCCGGCGCAATCGCGAAAGACCGCGTGTGGCTGCCATCCCACCTCGCACGCTACGGTATCGTGTACTTTGCCGCCTGTATGATCGCCTTACTAGTAACCATCCCCATCTTTGTCCGTGTGGGACTCTTCTAATCCGTGAAAAGGGGAATACAAACCGATACGGCTGTGCGCGACTCGGAAGAGCGAGGAAAGTGAGCGAAAGGGGCTTACCCGCTTGAAAAGAAGCAATACCAAGAAGATGCAGGGGCGGTGAGGCTCATGAGGAATTTGGAATTGTTGAAAAAGGCATTGACACCCCTGTTCAGATTCGTCTATATTTTAATCATCCACCGTGGATGAGATTCGTCTTTTCGCGTGTGGAAAACCAGAG
>JAITNU010000150.1 GCA_031290325.1 Treponema sp. | reverse complement strand
GTCCGCTGGTACTTCACCAGGCGGTACATATCCGCGCCATCTCTATTCGTGCCCCCAATGGTCCGCACCCGGACCGGTGTGTCCTCAGCAGGCTGGATGACGATCTCTTGAGACGTTACCCGTGTTACAGTCCCACCCCGGCGAGCCTTGACCAGTACCCCTGAATCATAGGCGCACTTCCATTCCATCCCGGTCCCCACCCGGGGGGCTTCAGGAAACACCAGGGGCACTGCCTGACGCTGCATGTTAGAACCCATGAGCGCCCGGTTGGCGTCGTCGTGTTCCAGAAAGGGGATGAGAGAGGCGGAAACCGAAATGATCTGTTTGGGCGACACGTCCATGTACTGGAGGTCTTCTGGTCCCCGGGTTGTATAATCCCCCTGCCGGCGACAGGATACCTGCTCATCTGCAAAGGAACCGTCATCGTTGAGCTTTGCCGATGCCTGGGCAATGTAGTACCGGTCCTCTTCCATAGCCGAAAGCCACTCAATGTCCCCGGTCGCCACTCCCTGGCGTACCCGGCGGTAAGGGGCCTCTAGGAATCCGTATTCATTCACCCGGGTGTAGTTGGCCAGGGACACGATGAGGCCGATATTCGGCCCTTCAGGGGTCTCAATGGGGCACATCCTGCCGTAATGGGTGTAGTGCACATCCCGCACCTCAAAGCCTGCCCGGTCTCGGGAAAGCCCCCCGGGACCCAGGGCGTTGAGCCGGCGCTTGTGGGTCAGTTCTGCCAGGGGGTTCACCTGGTCCATGAACTGGGAGAGCTGACTGGACCCGAAGAACTCCTTGATGGCCGCTACTACAGGCTTAATCGAAATCAAATCCTGGGGCTTGATAGTGTCCGTCTCCTTGAGACTCATCCGTTCCTTGGCAATCCGTTCCATGCGGCTGAAAGCAGTCTTCATGGTATTGGCCATGAGTTCCCCTACAGAACGCACCCGCCGGTTTCCCAAGTGGTCTATGTCATCAATATTCTCGTCCCCCACATACACCTTGATGAGGAACTTCATGGTGGCAATGATATCCTGCCGTGTGAGGGTGAACTCCTCCAGCGCTGGCTTGAAATCGAACTTCTTGTTGAGCTTGTAGCGCCCCACCTTCCCCAGGTCGTAGCGCCGGGGGGTGAAGAACATCCCCAACAGGTCCTTCTCCGCTGCATCCACCGTGATGGACTCCCCAGGCATGAGCACCGAATACACTGCTGAAAGGGCATCCTCCCGGGACGGTTCGTCCCGGGTGGGGTCATCCTTCATAAACTTGATTTCTTCCCGCTCAAAACAGTTAAGGAGCATAGAGGAATTGAGGGACTCGGGGTCCTCAAAATTAATCACATCCACGGTGGCAATCCCATTGACCAGGAGTTCGTCCACGTTGTGGGGATGGAGCTTTTCCCCCGCCCGGTAGAGCTTCTTGCGCGTCCCCTCGTCCCCCTCCCCGGTGGCAATCCACACTGCCGCGGCAAGTACCCGGCCCGAGAAGCGCTCCCGGGTTTCCCGGTCGTCGATTACTGCCAGGGTTTCTACGGTGTAGAACGCACGGATGATATCCTCCCGGCTCGCATACCCCAAGGCCCGCAGGAAAATCGTCCCCAGGATCCGTTTCTTCCGGTCAATCTTGGCGTAAACCAGCTCTTTCTTCTGGTCAATCTCGAATTCCAGCCAGGAACCCCGGTAGGGAATGATGCGGGACGCGAATATCCCCTTCTCGTGACTAAAGATAACCCCTGGCGACCGGTGAATCTGGGACACCACCACCCGTTCTGCCCCGTTGATAATAAACGTTCCCCGCTCACTCATGATGGGAATATCCCCCATGTAGATGTCCTTCTGGCGAATCTCTCCGGTCTGCTGGAAGATGAGGTTGATCCGCGCCTTGAGGGATACCGCGTAGGTCAACCCTTTCTGCTTGCAATCCTGCTCCGAAAGTGTGATGTGCTCCTCGTCCAGGGTGTAATACTCATATTCCAACACCATATCCCCGTTGGGACTTTCGATGGGAAAGGTGGTCCTAAACACTTCTTCAAGGCCCTGCGCCCTGGGAACTTCATGGTTCCGCAGCCGTTCCCGCTGTAGAAAACGCTCATAAGAACAGAGCTGAATGTCGATTAAATCAGGAAGCTCCATCACATCCTGAATCGCTTTCCCAATATACCGCCGTTTCGCTGCCGCCGCTCCCATTCATTCCTCCGCTTGACGTACCATTAATATTACAAAAAAGCCCCGGCTCAAAACCGGAAGCCGCATCCGTCAAGCCCCCGGCCTCACGGATGCTGTGAGAAAACACGCGGTCAGGGTGCTGCCCTTACTGAATCACCACCGTACCGCCTGCAGCGGTTACCTGATCCTTGATTTTCCCAGCCTCTTCCTTGGAGATATTCTCCTTCAACGGCTTAGGCGCTCCCTCAACCAGGTCCTTCGCCTCCTTAAGTCCCAGGCCCGTAACCGCCCGCACTTCTTTGATCACCGCGATCTTCTTCGTATCATCATACGCCTTGAGTACCACCGTGAATTCCGTCTGCTCTTCCACTGCTTCCGCAGGCGCCGCTGCAGGTCCGCCTACCGCGGCCACCGCCACCGGCGCTGCTGCAGATACCCCAAATTTTTCCTCCATAGCCTTCACCAGTTCGGAAACCTCCAGAACCGTCATGGACGAAATCGCCTCTAAAATCTGATCTGTTGTCAGGGCTGCCATATTATCTTCTCCTCATACTATACAAACTACGCACCCATACGGGCGCTTCCGGGACTTCCCCGGTATCTCAAACCAACAGGAACGACAGCATCCGAAGCCTGATGGTGCATCAGCCTCCTCACGCCGGCGTGGTTCCCTCCGCTTCAGCCGCCTTCTGGTCCCCCACCGCTTTGATGGTGCGTACCAGCCGGGCGGGAATATCGTTGAGCGCCGCCGCCAGGTTCCGCGCCGGGCCGTTCATCACCGACAGCAGCATGGCTATCAGTTCTCCCTTAGCAGGCAGCCTGGAAAAGGCTTCCACCTGGGCGGCGTTGTACACCGTGTCCCCCACTAAACCGCCCTTCACCTTTAACGCCGGTGTTTCCCGGGCACACTGAAAGAGCAGCTTGGCAACCTCGTTGGCATCCTTGGGCGCAATGGCAATGGCTGTCGGACCGGTCAGATACCCTGATACATCCGGTGCAGCGCGGCGCTCAAAAGCCAGCCGCGCAGAGGTGTTTTTCACCACCCGGAACCGTGCGTCCTTAGCCCGCAACTGCTTGCGCAAGGCAGTCAACTGCTCCACGGTCATGCCCCGGTAATCGGCGAAGATAAAATCCGCACTGGTACCAAAGGCCGCCTGTAGCGTATCGACAGCCGCGACCTTCCCTTCCTGTAGTGTTTTGGCTACAATCATGCCTTACTCCTCATCCTTCAGGGAAACCCACACCCCCGGTCCCATGGTGGAGGCCACTGAAACCGTTTGCATGAACGCTCCCTTCGCGTCTGCAGGCCGCTTTCGCTTGATCTCCGCTATCACTGCCCGCACATTTTCGGCTATTCCGTCCACCGTCATGGAAACCTTTCCCACCGCCAGGTGGACCACTCCCGTCTTATCCGCACGGAACTCGGTCCGGCCCTTGCGCAGTTCCGCAATGGCGGTTTTCAGGTCAAAGGTAACAGTCCCCGTCTTGGGATTGGGCATGAGGCCCCGCCGCCCCAGGATCATCCCCAGCTTCCCCACATCCTTCATCAGATCAGGGGTTGCCACTGCCACATCAAAATCAAGCCAGCCTCCCTTCACCTTCTCGATGAGGTCCTCGGCACCTACAAACGCAGCCCCTGCCTCCTGGGCTTCCTTTTCTTTTTCCGCCTTGCAGAACACCAGAATCCGCTTTTCTTCCCGGAACTGATGAGGCAGAACCACCGTGTCCCGCACAGACTGGCTTTTTTTCAGCTTCAGCTTCACGGAAACATCCACGGTCTCATCAAACTTCGCAAAAGACAGGCGCTTCACCAGGTCCAGCGCCGCCGCCAAATCGTAGGACACGGTCCGGTCGTATTGTTTGAGGCGTTCAACGTACTGCTTACCATGCCTCATTTTTCCACCTCAACACCCATAGAACGGGCAGTTCCCGCAACGATCTTCATGGCCCCCGCCACATCGTTGGCCGAGAGGTCAGGGAGCTTGAGCCGAGCGATCTCCTCGAGCTTCCCCTGCGACAGGGTCCCCACCTTGGTCTTGTGGGGTTCACCGGACCCATGCTCAATTCCAATAGCCTTCTTAATCAGCACTGCCGCAGGCGGCGTCTTGAGGATAAACGTAAAGGACTTGTCCGTATACACGGTGATAAGCACCGGGACCACAAGCCCCACTTCCATACTCTTCGTCCGTTCATTGAACTGCTGCACAAACTGCGGGGCACTTACCCCATGAGGACCCAGGGCAGGCCCAACCGGCGGAGCAGGCGTCGCCTTGCCCGCAGGACATTGCAGCTTGATAAGGGTGGCAATCTTCTTCTTTGCCATACTGATTCTCCTTGTGTGGTATACCCGGCATCGTGCCGGGGTAACGTCTCCGGCATACCGGAAACTCCCATCTAATACTTACCGCGGGGCCATTGGCCCCCCAGACCCCCCGATAGCGCCTCATGTAACGCGATACCCAGGAAGTTTTGCGCTACAGCTTTTCCACCTGGAGGAGGTCAACCTCTACCGGTGTGTTCCGGCCAAAGATACCTACCATAACTTTGAGCTTGTTCTTCTCCTGGTTCACCTCTTCGATAATGCCCGTAAAGGACTCAAAGGGACCGTCAATGATCTTCACCTGCTCCCCGGAGGCAAAAGACTGCCGGGTCCGCACAGGGCGTTCTCCCTTGATTTCCCCGGATTTCTGCAGAATGGCCCGGGCCTCGTCCCCGCTCAAGGGGTGGGGCCGCCGGTCCGCAGGGGTGCCCACAAAGCCTGCAACCCCCTGGATCTTCTTGATTTTTGAACACGGGAGCTTCCACTCAAGCTCAGGCAGGTCCATCTCCACCAAAATATAGCCAGGCAGGAATTTTTTGGTCATGGTCCGCTTCTTCCCGTCCTTAACCTCCACCACCTCTTCGCAGGGTACCTTGATATCCCGCACCGTATTCTTATCAAGTTCCCCGGATTCGGTCATCAAGCGTATAATTTTTTCAATTTTATGTTCATACCCCGCATAGGTATTGAGGACATACCAGCCTGTCGCCATAACTTTCCTTCACCTGCAAACTATTAAAAGAGGACCTGCACCCCCAGGAGCAGCACCACATCCACCAAACCCAACACCACAGCAATAATGATGGTGGATACAATCACCACCTTGACCGAGCCGATAACATCCTCCCGGCTGGGCCATATCACCTTCTTCAGCTCACCGTAGGATTCCTTGACGAATTGAACCACCTTCTCCATACTACCCTCACATCCCAGGCCAGGTAGGACTCGAACCCACAACATTCGGTTTTGGAGACCGACGCTCTACCATTAGAGCTACTGGCCTAAAATTGACACCCTACTTGAGGCGCCACCTTATTTTACCTTAGTTTCCTTATGCACCGTATGCTTCCGGTCAAAGGGACAGTACTTCTTAAACTCAAGCTTCTCCTGCGTGTTCCGCCGGTTTTTCTTGGTCGTATAATTTTTTCGCTTACACTCAGTACATTGCAGGGCAATGAGTTCCACTGCCGTTTTCTTACTCGCCATACATCCTCCCAGGGTTCTCTCTAGGAAAACACCAAGCCCTCGAACGGAATCGAACCGTTGACCACATCCTTACCATGGATGTACTCTACCGACTGAGCTACAAGGGCATTCATCTCAGATCATATCGACAATAATCAAAAAATAACAAAATCCCGGACTTATGTCAACTAGATATTTCATTAAATCTGCTAAATTTTGCTCTTTTCGATATTTAAAAATTTATGCCCCTTGGTACTTGCAATTTATTGCTCCCTATAGTAACTTTAATAATACCATAAATTTTTAAGAGAGGTATTATATGGCATATACGATTGCTAAAGATGATTGCGTTAATTGCGGTACCTGCGATAGCGAATGTCCTGAGGAGGCGATCTCCGAAAAGGAAGACGCCCGCTGGATCGATCCTGCAAAATGTAAGGATTGCGGTACTTGTGCGGATGCTTGCCCTTCAGAAGCCATTAAGCAGGCTTAAAAGGACGGTTTTACCTTTTTACTAAGGCAAGGGATTTCCCTTGCCTTTTTTATTTTTTGGTATTTTGGTGTATCAGGATAAAAAAGTATGAAAAAAATAGCCTCTGCTATGGTTCTGATACTTAGTCTGCTCTGCCGCTTGGCAGCGGAAAATACGGGGACGGGGTTTCCTGTTATTTCCCGGCTGGATCTCCGGGATATTGGCTTTAAACAGTACAGTTCTGATGTGGAACTGGCCCGGCAGCGGGTTTTCAACTTAGAACGAACCGGGGAAAGCCCCGATGTTCTTGCCGAGGCCCTCACCATCTATGCCTATACCCCCCTGAAAACCGATACCTTGCTGAGTCTCGCGGCGCGGTGCAATATTCCCTATTCGACCCTGGCTACCTTGAACCGGCTTGCCCATCTCAGTTCCCTGGAAACCGCCGGTACCCTGCTGCTCCCCTCGGCCCCGGGCATCTTCATCCCCGGCCACCCTGACTCCGATTTGGAACGCCTCCTTGCCGCAACCAGAAGCACCGAAGCGGGGAGTAGCATCACCCTTACCCTGCAGGGGGGTAAAGAAACCTTCTGGTTCATCCCCGGCGCTGATTTTACCCCCACAGAACGGACCTTTTTCCTCCATACTGGTTTCCGGTACCCCCTGCAAAGCTTCAGGCTGACCAGCACCTTTGGCCCCCGGGTCAACCCGGTTACCGGCGCCTTCAGGGTTCATCAGGGGCTGGATTTGGCTGCCCCTGCAGGAACCGAAGTGTTTGCCGTCCGCGCCGGGGTGGTTACTGAAGTCGGGGAAGACACTATTTACGGAAAATATGTTATCATCCGGCACGGGGAGAACTGGGTGAGTCTCTATGGGCATCTGTCCAAAATAGAGACGGTCTTGCGAAGCGCCGTAGAATCCGGTAGTGTTATAGGTAGGGTTGGGTCTACTGGACAGTCTACCGGACCGCATCTGCATTTTGAGTTACGCCAGAACGGTAAGGCCCAGGATCCGGGAAAATATTTATTTAAAGAAGGTATCCGGTGATGAAAACCAGGTACGGTGTACTGGTATGCTTATTTTTTTTCAATTTTCAAATACAGGCCGAAACGGTACGTGCCCTGATAACGGGAAATCTGATCATTGCTCAGGATAATCCTGCAGGCGTGTCTATTCCACTTTCCTATGTCAGCTCGACCCTCATCACCCTGGATAAGGAAGTCCGTTTTTTCAGGGGAGTCGAGCTTGAGTTAACCGTTCCCCAGACCTACCTCGCGTATCGGGGAAGTCTGGCTATTGCCCTGTATGCGGATCTGGACCACATACCGGATTTTGGCATCGCCGATGTCCTGGGACGGCAAATCAGTTTTGAGCCGATACCGAATAAGATTCAGACGATTTACCAACTGCCCCTGCGGCCTGCCCATGGACTTAAAACGACGCCCTACGTTTCCGTTCCCACGGATATCATCCCTCCATCCTCCTTTCCCATCCTCTTCAGGCTCATGCCGGTTATTAAGGGATTAAACGAAGAGATCGAATCCATGTCCTTTCAGTTGAATGTCAAACCGATTCTGAGCAACGAGGGGGTAGTACGCATTGCCTGCCGGTACCCTGAACAGCTTCAGGGAAAGCCCGTTACCATTCTGATTGATGATGTGGTCATTGAGCATCCTGGTGAAGAACAGTTTTTAAGGGAAGGGGAACATCATCTCATCGTCCTTTCCGATGATTACCGTAACGAAAGCCGGCGCTTCTTAATAGAACGGGGTAAGATCCTGGATATTACCATAGAATTACAGGACCCTACCCCGCTGGTCTTTTTTGAGGCTCCCGCAGATGCCCGTATTTATTTTGATAATGAACTGGTGGTAAATACCTTAAAGCCCTACGCGGTTGAACCGGGCACCCACCAGGTTACCTTCAGGATGAGCGATTATTCGGTTACCAGGCCCCTGACCGTGCAAAAGGGGAAGACCTATAAGGTGGCCCTCACCGTTGACCTGACGATTTCCGAAAGCGAGTAAGGAGGGTTAAGAATTAGCCCATCCATACCGATATTGAAGATGTCGGTGCTATAGTTCCCCTCCCAAATCACTATAGTTCCGATATGCCTCAAGGGGCAGGGCCGGTGTAAACCGGCCTTTTTTGATCTCCCCTACTCCCACTCAATCGTTGCCGGCGGATTGGAGGAAATATCGTAGGTAACCCGGCCTATGTCTGTGACGGTGTTCGTGATGAGGGTGGCGATTTCCAGGAGTTCCTTCATGGGGAAGGGGTACACATCGGCGGTCATGCCGTCGGCGCTGATAATGGCACGCAGCGCGAGAACCCAGCCGTACTTACGGACGTCCCCGGCGACCCCTACGGAGCGGATGGGGAGGAGTACCGCGAAGGCTTGCCAGATATCGTCGTAGCGGCCCCGCTTTTTGAGTTCTTCCAGGTAAAGGGCATCTGCTTCCCGGAGGATGTCGCACTTCTCTTTGGTAACTTCCCCGATGATCCGCACCGCAAGACCAGGCCCGGGGAAGGGGTGACGGCGGACTACCTCATTGTCAACCCCCAGCAGGCAGCCCAGGCGGCGGACCTCATCCTTGTAGAGCCGGTCCA
>JAITNU010000120.1 GCA_031290325.1 Treponema sp. | reverse complement strand
CACTATCGGTACTGCTTGGGCTCGTGCCATTATTTTCTCCCTGAACTATGGTCTTTTTCTAATATACTGTTTCCCGGCTTCTTTTTCAACCCCTTTATTTAAAAAATGCTGTACTAGTTTTAAAAAAATCGCATCCTGGAGAGTTTGGCAACAACAAGGGTGATAAAAAAGCCTAAATTGACAATCATGCGAAATTTTCACTTGTGAACAAAAGGGCGAAATTTTCACTTGCTAATCACAAAAATATCAAAATTTATTGACATGTTTCGTAACATGAGTAATACTTAATGATGATTTTAGGAGGTTTTTATGAAGCGTATTGGTTCATTTTCAGAATGTCGGGTTGTGCGGGGTTCTTCTCCTGCGGGTTGGACGGATATATCGCGTCTTCGGCACCGGCGTGTCCGCACTGGTTCTTCCCCTGTGGGTTGGACGGATCATTGGGATACCCTCTGTACTTGTATAGCAGAAACCTTCCGGTTTACAGAAACGGAAAGAATAGCCTTTGAGCGGAACAAGACGGCACAGTTAATCGCGGCCCTTCCCTTTGCCGCAGGCTGTGATGAGCCTGAGCGTACCGCCCTTGCCCATCTTGCTGTATACATGACCGAAATCCGGGGTGGCAGTAGTATTGGCGGACATACACCGGGGGATAATGAAAGCATCTTTGCGCGGCTTCGCCTCATCGCGTCCTTCAAGGGCGGGAATCCGGCGGTCATCACCCATGGCATGAACAAACTGGCCCTTATCATGGTCCAGGGTTATAAGCGTAGTAAAGAAGAAGATGCCCTACGCGGTGTGTATAATCCTCTGAACGACTGTTCCTGGAATGCCGAGGAGTTGAAGGTACAGCTTATTAGTGGGATAAACGCCTTCCCCTGCGAAATACTGGACAGCATCCTGCCTGAAGGAGAAGAGGTTATTCCGTGGCTTTGAGTCAAAAAGACCTTTGGCGGTTCGTTGCCGCCATTGGGCTTTGTTTTATTCTTTTCATTTTAAGTGCTAATTTTATTATTACGATCAACCAGAGTATAAAGGAAAAGGAAATACTTCCTTTCTGGTTTTGTATAATGATAAATATAGTTGCTATGGTAGCTTTTTTATACCTGCTCATTTTTAATCCTCTGAATTTTGTAGTGTATGCAGTATTCTGTTTTCTCTATGGAGTAGGTAATTTGGTTGAAGGCGGTAAGATTATTGGACTTTTGATGGCTTTATTATCTTATGCTTTTTTATATAAAATCGAATTTTTTAAAACATATAAAAAACTAAAAAATTTTATAATAACGCTTGTTTTTTTGGTGGCCCTTGGGAGTCAATACCGGTTTGGTATAGAATATGTGGCATCCAGTTTGATATATATATTCGCTACATTGTTTCTCTTAGGCATTGGAATCTTGCTCTTTCTGCCGGAACTATTGAAAATCAGAAATCTACAAAAAACATCAGCCATACCGGAAATAAAAGAACCCCAGAAGGAAGTACTCAGGTTTCCTCTCGACCAGTTCACCCGGCGGGATATGCAGATTTTACAGGGCATCCTCAGGGGAGAGAAATACGAAAAGATTGGCGGTGAATGTGGTATGGCGTTAATCACCCTGAAAAAGCACGTCAAGGTTCTGTTTGAAAAACTGGATGTGAAGGATCGCACTGAATTTCTGCTAAAGTACGTGAACTATTCGATAGCCCTTGAGGTTTCCGAAGAAGATATTGAGCCAGAACTCATTACCCAGTAACTGAATATGAAAAAAATAACTGTTCTTTATTTTTGTATTTCATTGGTTTGTACGTCATGTATGACATTTAATCATCAAAATCCATATCCGAACATGGAAATTGTGTACACTATGGTGATAGCTGGGAATTTTGCGGCGGACGGGATAAACCTCGCGGAGTCTTGAACATAGTGAAATCAGTTTAGCGAATATACGCAAAAGTGTCAAGGGGGAAATAAAATTTTTCAAATTCTGAAGCGAAACCAGAGCGGATGCTTCTGCGTTACCTTACAAAAATTTGCCCTCCCTTGACTTTTGTAGTCAACTTGTTTATTATACCTTGTATGATTCTTCAACAAAGAGTTAGTTTAGCCGTTTATGAATGATGTATCTCTAAGACTTGGAATTGACGTCGGTTCCACCACGGTCAAAATCGTCGTGATGGAGACAGAACACAAAAAGCTACTTTTTTCTCGCTACCAAAGGCACAACGCATACCAGGCAGAAACGGTTTGTGACCTCTTGTCTGAGGTTTTTGCCCGGTTTCCCGGCGCGGTGTTTGAGGCCGCTGTCTGCGGTTCCGGGGGCAAGCCCATAGCCAGCGCCATAAACGCCCACTTTATCCAGGAAGTGGTGGCCAATGCCATTGCGGTGCGGACCTTTTACCCCCAGGCGCGGGTTGCCATAGAGCTGGGTGGCCAGGATGCAAAAATCGCCTTTTTTTACTATGATGAAGGATCGGGCCGCCTGGTGGCCTCGGATATGCGTATGAACGGAAGCTGTGCAGGAGGTACCGGCGCCTTTATTGACGAGGTTGCCGCCCTGCTCCGCACGCCAGTGGAGGAATTTGAGGCCCTGGCTGCCCAGGGTACTGCGATCTATGATATTTCGGGCCGCTGCGGGGTCTTTGCCAAGACCGACATCCAGCCCCTCCTGAATCAGGGCGGGCTTCGGCGGGACATTGCCCTTTCCTCCTTTCATGCCATTGCAAAGCAAACCATAGGCGGCCTAGCCCAGGGGCTGGAGCTCAAGCCCCCTATTATCTTTGAAGGCGGGCCCCTGACCTTTAACCCGACCTTGATTAGGGTCTTTGCCGAGCGGCTCAACCTGAAAGAAGCGGATATCATCCGCCCGGAAAACCCCGAAACCCTGATTGCCTATGGTGCGGCCCTTTCGGTGGACGAGATGTTTGCCCAGAGCGGGGATACAGAACAAGGCCCTTTCAGGCTGCATGAGGCCATTACCTCCCTTTTGCAGTTCCAGGAAACCCTGGAAAACGCCCAGACCTCAAAGGTGAGGCGGTATTTTGTCACTCCTGCTGAACGGGCCGAATTTAAGGCCCGCCACAGGCTGCCGGATCCGCCTTGTCATGGCGCCAAACCGGGGGATGTGTTCAGGGTATATATGGGGATAGACGCCGGTTCTACCACCACCAAATTCGTGCTCCTGGACGAGGATGAAAACCTGGTGGATACCTTCTATTCAAACAACCAGGGTGAGCCGCTGCTGGTGATAAAGCAGGGCTTGCTGGATTTGAAGAAAAAATATGATAACGAAGGAATCGGATTGGAAATCCTCGCCCTGGGTACCACGGGCTACGGGGAACTGCTGTTTGACAAGGCTCTTGGCGCCGATTACCACACCGTGGAAACCGTGGCCCATGCGGCAGCAGCACAAAAATACCTGCAAGACGTGAGCTTTATCCTGGACATAGGCGGCCAGGACATGAAGGCCATCACTATCAGCCACGGTATTGTGACCAACATCACCCTGAATGAAGCCTGCTCCTCTGGCTGCGGCTCCTTTCTGGAAAATTTCGCCGCAACCCTGAACATTCCGGTGCACAACATCGCCCAGGCTGCTTTTAACGCTAAAAACCCGGCGGAACTGGGGAGCCGCTGCACGGTTTTTATGAACAGTACTATCATTACCGAGCAAAAAAACGGGAAACAAGCGGACGATCTCATGGCAGGCCTCTGCCGCTCCATCATCGAAAACGTGTTTACCAAGGTGGTGCGGATATCAAACTTTTCCGGCCTGGGCAGCAAGATTATGGTCCAGGGCGGTACTTTCAAAAACGACGCGGTCCTGCGCGCTCTGGAACAATACCTGAATAGGCCCGTGGTGCGGGCGCCCTACCCTGGCGAGATGGGAGCCATAGGCATAGCACTGCTGGCCAAAAAGTATATCCACGAAAAGGGCTACACATCCCCCCACGGTTCCACTGACCGGTCCCGCTTTATTGGGTTTGAAACCCTGGAAGACTTTGAGTACACCCAGGAATCAAACGTAAAATGTACCTTCTGCACCAATAACTGCAACCGCACTTTGGTCACCTTTTCCAATGGTACCACCTGGATCACCGGTAACCGCTGTGAACGGGGCGAAATCCTGGGCAGCCTGGCGGACCCGGCATTGCGGGAAGAGCTGAAACAAATCACCTCCCGTATGGAAGCGGTGCCTGACCTCATCAAGGTTCGAGAAACCCTCCTTTTTAAGGATTATCCTTTTACCCCGCTCTGGGCTGATCAAAAATGTACGATAGGACTGCCACGGGCCCTGGACTTCTGGCGCACCATGCCCTTTTACACCACCTTTTTTCATGCCCTGGGGTTTAAGACCAAAACGTCCCGTTCCAGTTCACGGGAGCTTTTTGAAAAGGGTCTCCAATTTGTGGCCTCTGACACGGTATGCTTTCCGGCAAAACTGGTACACGGCCACATCCAGGATTTGGTAGAACGAGGGGTTGACCGCATTTTCCTGCCCATCTTCAGCCATCTGCCTTCGGAAAACCCCGAACCCCTGAGCACCTACACCTGCCCGGTGCTGAAGGGCTACCCCCTGGTGGTGAAGTATTCCGACGACCCTGAGCGCCGCTGGAACACGCCCCTGGACACGCCGATTTTTCACTGGTTCAAACAGCGGGACCGGGATTATCAGCTCTGCCGCTACATGCGGGAGACTTTTAACATTCCAGAGAACACCACCCGGAAGGCCATTGCCCAGGGGGACCAGGTCCTGGCCTCCTTCAACGATCAGATGGTCAGCCGGGGCAGGGCCATCATGTCCCAGGTAGAAAAAGAGGGGAAATTTGCAGTGGTCATTGCAGGCAGGCATTATCAGTATGATGAACTGGTCAATCACCGCTTATCTTCCTATTTTACCAGCGTGAACATTCCGGTACTCACCGTAGATTCCCTTCCGGGAGTGCAGGATGTGGACCTTTCCAAAACCAGGGTGGACATCACCAACAGCAACCACGCACGCCTCCTTGCCGGGGCCATTATCACGGCGCAGCATCCGGCCCTGGAATATGTGGAGATTTTCAGCTTTGGCTGCGGCCATGACGCCCTGTACACCGACGAAGTAACGCGGCTCCTGGAGGAAATTGCAGGGAAATCACCGTTGATCCTCAAACTGGACGAAAGTGACGTGGCCGGGCCGCTGCGGATCCGGGTGCGTTCCTTTATCGAGACGGTTAGCGCCCGACGCGAACGGGACGGAGGCGTACTGAAGGTCAAGGCCCAGGGCGATCCCTACCCGGTAAAATTCACCAAGGCCCACCGGAAAACTAAAATTGTGCTGGCGCCGAATGTAAGCCCTGCCTTTTGTAAGATCATGACCGCTACCCTTCGCAGAGACGGCGTGAGGGCAGAGAGTCTTGCCCTGGGCGGCAGGGACGCGATGCTGCTGGGTAAAAAGTATGTGCATAACGACAGTTGTTTTCCCGCACAGATGATAATCGGTGAGGCCCTGGCGGCCTTGAAAAGCGGGCGCTACGACCCGGAGCAGGTGATTGTGAGTGCAGGCAAAACCCAGTGCGACTGCCGGCTCACCAACTACATGGTCCTGACCCGCAAAGCCCTGGATGAGGCGGGCTATCCCAACGTACCTATTCTGACCAGTGATTTTGCGGATACCAAAAAGCTGCATCCAGGCTTCCGCTTCAGCAAACTCTCCTATGCCCGCTCGGTGTGGTGCCTGGTGATGGCTGATATTCTGGACGACCTGCGCCACAAGATCCGCCCCTACGAGCTTACCAAGGGTGAAACAGACCGGGTCTATAATGAAAGCATTGATTCGATTACCGAGGGAATGCAGCACGGCGATTTTCCAGGTGCCTACGGTGCATACAAGAAAGCCATGAGCGCACTCTGTGCGGTGCGTTACGATAGAACAAACCGCAAACCTCTGGTTTTTATCACCGGCGAATACTTTTTAACGTTTCATCCAGGTTCCAATTTTTATATTGAAGAATACCTGGAAAAAAACAACATGGAAGTAGCACTGCCGCGTATGTACGACATATACCGCAACCTGATGCTGCTGCACACCGTTTCTAAAATCAAAGACTTCCATGTGCGCCATTCCCTGATGGATACCCTGTATGCGTTTTGCGGCGACTACTATTTTGATATAACCATCAGCATCATGGAACATGTTGCAAAACAGCACCCCCTCTACGAGCCGTGCCTGCGTCTGCCCCAGATGGCCAAAATAAGTGATCCCATCATCCACCACAGCATCCAGTCAGGAGAGGGCTTTTTGATGGTTGGGGATATATTGCACCACGCCGCAACGGGGGTACGCTCCTTCATTATTCTGCAGCCCTTCGGATGTCTTCCCAACCATGTCTGTGGACGGGGTGTCATCAAACGCATCAAAGAGGAGTACCCTGGCATACAGATCCTGCCCCTGGACTATGACCCTGACACCAGCTTCGCGAATATCGAAAACCGCCTGCAGATGCTGATCATGAACGCCCGCTATTTCCCTGATAACCCAAGCGCAGTCACCGGTACGCAGGTTAGTGAAACGGTGCCACAGGACAAGGAATTAACCTATGTTTGATATGGGGCCGGAACAGCTTGTTTTTGCCTTTTTCTTTTTTGCCTTTTCCGGCTGGATAGGTGAAACCATTATGGAATCCTCGGTACGCAAAAGGTTCGTGAGCAAGGGCTTTTTCAAAGGGCCCTGGGTACCGGTGCATGGTGTGGGCGCCTTTGTGGTGTATGGGGCAGCGGAAATGCTCAAGACCCGGCCCTTGCTGGTTTTTGTGGTGGGCACCGTACTCTGTACCGTCGTAGAGTACCTTGCGGCGCTGCTTTTGGAAAAGCTATTCAATACCAAGGGCTGGGATTACGATACCTATCCTTTCACATATTGGTGTAATTTTAAAAAGCGCGTTGCCTTGACCACATCCCTTTTTTTTGGCCTCGCAACCCTGGGGCTGGTGTATTTTTACTGGGAAATAGCTAAACGGCTCATGCTTTTTCTGGACACCGGCATCCTGGTCAAGGCTGATGTTTTTCTTGTCCTGATCTTTGTGATGGATGTGGCTTTTACTTTCAGAAAACACATCAGGAACAACGCCGCCGGCATACCTAATAAAACTTCCGGTTTGTTATGAAAAATACTACGCTCTTTGAAAAATCGGTGAATCTGATTGCAGGGAGCGAAAAATTTGCCGAATGTAAGCAATTTATACAGCACGGCACCGTTACCGTCTATGAACACAGCATTGCTGTTGCAGCGTTAAGTTTTACCATCGGGGAATTGTTCCGTAATGTAGACCTGGAAAGCCTGGTCCGTGCCGCGGTGCTGCATGACTTTTTTTTGTACGACTGGCATGTACCTGAAAACATGTGGTCATTGCACGGATGGACCCACCCTGTTACTGCGGCGGAAAACGCCCGCCGGTTTTTCGGCATTTCGGACAAGGAGTATTCCCTGATCCGCACCCACATGTGGCCTTATACCCTGCTCCACCCGCCTCAGTACCCCGAGGGCTGGATCATCTGTCTGTCAGATAAGATTGTCTCTGCACAGGAAACCCTCTTCAGGCAAAAATGGCGGCGCCGGGTATACAAACCGAAATAACCCTTTGACAGTAGTCTATACGCATCCTTTTTATCATGCTATGCTTACCTACTATGAAACCTGAACAGGCGGCGGAAGCCCTTATCAATGGAGCCGCCCGAATAATACGGGGGAAACAGGAATTCCTGGAGATCCTCACCGCGGCAATCCTCGCAGGGGGGCATGTGCTTATTGAGGATAATCCAGGCCTGGGGAAGACTACTGTGGCCAAGACCTTTGCCCGGCTCATTGCCGCTGAAGACGGCAGTCCCCTCATTTTTAAGCGTATCCAGTTTACCCCGGATCTACTCCCCTACGATATTACCGGGGTCGATGTGTTTGATCCTGAAACCCGCTCCTTCCGCTTTGTGCCCGGTCCGGTACTGGCCAATATTGTCTTGGCAGATGAAATCAACCGTACCACTCCAAAGGTACAGTCAGCCCTGCTGGAAGTCATGGCCGAAGGACAGGTTACCATTGGTTCAACAACCCACTACCCGCCGGCGCCATTTTTTGTCATTGCCACGGAAAACCCCATTGAAAGTGAGGGGACTTTCCCCTTGCCGGCAGCCCAGCTTGACCGTTTCATGATGCGTCTTTCCCTGGGATACCCCGACCGGGCAGCAGAACTCTCCATTCTGGAGGATAATCCAGCGGAAACCGGGCTGCAGCACCTGGAACCGGTCCTGTCAGTAGCTGATTTTGTCGCCGCCCAGCAGGCTGCGGCGGAAACCTTCTGCCATCAGGCGCTGAAAGAAGCCATTGCCGATATAGTCAGGGACACCCGGATTCACCGGGGCCTGCTCCTGGGGGCCTCTCCCCGCGCAGGACTGCACCTCTTGGATGCCGTTAAAGCCATGGCCCTGGTACGGGGAAGAACCTTTGTGACTGATGAGGATATCGCCGCCCTGGTGGCCCCGGTACTGGCCCATCGCCTCAAGCTGCGGGACCCCCGCACCCAGGGAGTGACACTCATTCGGGAGCTGTGCCTTGCGCGAATCGATGGCATCAAAACCGTTTGACCCCTTCATGCGAAGCATGGGGGTCTTCATCCTCCTCCTCGCCCTCCTGGCCTTTGCCGCAGGGTACATACGGAACGAGCTTGCCCTCATCCTCATAGGCGCCGTCTTGCTGGCAGTGCTGGTGTACTGTTTTGCAGCGGTTCAGGTCCTTTCCCTGATACACCGCAAGAAGGCCCATTCCCTATCCACGAGGATCCTAACCAAAGAGGTGAGCGTTGGAACCGAGGGAATGCTCTTCTGTTCATCAGGCCCTGACTGGGCATCGAAAAGGTTCTTCCGCTTACCGGGCATCCTTATTCGCTATGAGGTGCGGCTCTTCACCAAAGACGGACGGCTCATTCACCACCTCTTCGATCCTGATTTTCTCACCAAGGGCATAAGCTCCTTTGCCGTACCAGAACGGGGGGCCTATTACAGTAGCGCTGATGAGGTGGCGATCTTCGATGCCCTGGGGCTTTTCAGGCGGGCCTTCCGTATTCCCCAGGACCAAAGCCCCCGGCTCTTAGGGGTTCCGAAGGCAGCGGAAACCGCCATTCCCGTTACCATCCGGTCCGGGGGCAGCGAACAGCGCCGGGCGGTGAACTACCTGCGGACCGACAACCTCATCGATCACCGGCCCTATATTCCCGGGGATGATCCCCGGCGGATCAACTGGAAACTCTACGGCCACGCAGGGGACCTGTTTGTACGGGAAGGGGAACCGGAGCCACCGCCCCATTCCCGGCTGCTCATCATGGTTGATACCCAGCGGGATCCTGCCCTGTATACTACGGAAGCGGGCAGGCACGGCGTAGACCTGCTCTGCAAAAACGCCCTGGCTGCGGCCCTGGAGTACAGGGACCGGAACATGGATATCACCATTGGGTACACCGGCGGGGACCTGAAGGGAGGAACCCAGGCGGAGCTGGCAGCGGCCCTGGCCTATCCTGCGGCGCTTTCCATTCGCGCCCCGGAGGAGTTTCCCCCGTCTCCCGAAGACCTGGGCATCCTGATTCTGGCCTTACCCCGGTCCGGTTCCGAGTCCACTGCCCTAGACCGTTTCCTGAAGAAGCGGGATGCTCATCAACAGGTGGATATTGTTTTTCTGTATCAAGGGGAGCAGTTCGATAGCGCTGCCGAGACCTGTATCAGCATCTACGGGCAGAAAGGAGGGGTTCATGCCCGGCGGATCCGGCTCTAAAGCCCGCCATCCCACTAAGCGTGGCATAAGGCCCGCCAGTAAATAATGGTTGGTACACATCGGACAGTAGG
>JAITNU010000075.1 GCA_031290325.1 Treponema sp. | reverse complement strand
ACCCCCTTTGCCCTGTTCAAAATCCGGCGGGACGATACCAGGCATGAGGATGATATGGAGTATATCCTGGACCTGGATCGCTCCTATTTTAACCTGGAAATGCTCCATGATAAGGACCTGATCTTCGCGGACCCCATGAACGCCACTGGCGGCAGCCTCGTAACGGTGGTCCATTACCTCCTGGCAGAGGGCATTAAACCCCGGTCTATCCGATTCTTCAACGTGATTGCCGCCCTCAAGGGGGCGCTCCGGGCAGTTCGCGCCCTTGAGCACTGTCAGGTCTTTACCCTCTGGATGGACCCGGTCCTGAACGAAGCGGCCTACATCATGCCGGGCTTAGGGGATGCCGGGGACCGGATCAATGGGAAGGACGCTCTGGATCAGCCCCGGAATATCCTCCAGCTTATCGCCGACTACGGGGCCAATATCGCCCGCCTGTACCGGGCGCAGCTCAGGGAGATAGAGGATACGGTACTCAACATCAAGCTATGAAACGGTTTTTTCCCCTTATCATCGGTTATTGTCTCCTCTCCGGCAGCTCCTGCGTAGGCTTCTCCGGCGCCACCTCTGCAGAGGAGTACTATACCATCGGGATGGCCTATTTTGAGCTGGGAAAATATGGAGAGGCGGAAACATGGCTTAACAAGGCCAGACTTGCGGATAAAACAAAGGTAGCCTCGGAGTACAACTTAGGCAGAATCGCCTTTGAAACCAAACGATATACAGAGGCGGCCCGGTATTTCGATACGATTCTGGCCCGTGATCCTGATAATGTGATGGCCCTCAAGGCGGCGGCTTATACCCGGATTAAAACCGGGGATTTAAGCGCTGCCGAGGCTTTGTACAACCGCGTATTGGCCTTGGTACCTGAAAGCGCGGATGACGGGTATAATTACGCCCTGGTGTTGTATGCTATGGAAAAATACGACCAGGCCGAAATGGTCTTATCCAAGTATCAGTTTGCCTTATTGGAAAACAAGGATGTGCTCCTCCTTTTTGCCCGTACCCGGCGTATCCTGCATAAACCGGAAGCGGCAGACAGTTATGCCCAATGGCTTGAAGCCAATAATGATCCTGCAGTGCGTTATGAATATGCCCTGGTGTTGGAAGAGGCGGAGTTTTACGCCCGCGCCCTGGAAGAGTACCGGAAAGTCCTCACCGAGCTTCCCCCAAACAGCAAGGAGCCTACGAAGTCATCCCTCCACTATACCATTGGTCGGCTCCTCCTCATTGCCGATGCTGAAAGCGAGGAGGGTATCACCGAGCTTGAGACTGCCGTTACCGAAGGCTTTACCGATACCGAGGCCCTGGAAGCCTTACTGGAGGAGGAAAAACTCTCGGAGGCCCATAAAGACGCTATCCGGCGTATCATCGAAAATATGAAGACGCATCCCACTCCTGCTGAACCCGCAGAAACCGAACCGGCAGATACCGAACTGGAAGAAGCGGGGACGGTTGAGGTATAGAGAGGTATATAACAGATGATAGTTTCCATGATTCAGTTGATTTTTGAGATCCCCGATGTGGACAATATAAAGGAAAAACGCCGTGTTGTCCGGTCGATAAAGGAAAAACTACAGCGCCGTTTTCATCTCAGCGCTGCGGAGGTGGATCTCCAGGATTCTCTGAAGTTTGCACAAATCGGCGGGGCCTTGGTATCGAATTCCAGAAGTTTCGGTGAATCGGTGTTACAGAAAGCCTTTGCCATGATAGAAACGGAGACGCCGGTTCGTATTCAGGACATGAGTATCCATTCGGAAGAGTTTTAGTTGCTTTTTAATCGAGCGCAATCTACACTTATAAAGGAATAGCCATGAACACACAGCACTTCTTAAAAAATGTAAAAAAATCTGGTATCCTCATCAGTATCCTCATCCTGAGTTCCTGCATCGGGGTACATGCCAACATTTCCCTTAATGCCAATGGTTCCGGGACCATCACCCTTGAATACCGGATTTCCCGGCTCCTCGAATCCCTGGGAAAACTGGACGGCAATGAGCGCTGGCTTACCGTACCAGTGGGGAAAGCGGACTTTGAGCGTACGGTGAATAGGATAGCAGGCATGAGTATGGTTTCCTTTTCCTCGAAAGACGATGGCAAGGACCTTTACAACCAGGTAAAACTAGCCTTTTCCAACCCCGAGGCGTTGCTCCGCTTCCTGGATGCCACCGGACAGCGGGCATCCCTGGTCCAGGAAAACGGCAAATACCGCCTTTCCCTCACCATGAGCGCTGGCCTGGAACAGGCTGACCCGGACCTTATGGCCCTGTTTACCACCATTTCCCAGGGCTATACCGTTAATCTGAGCCTCTCCGTTCCTGGGGAAGGGACCCTGGCCCTCTACAACCGCAACGGCATTCCTCTTGAGCGTCTCCCTGGCGTCCAGCTCATTCCCCAGGGAAAGACCGTTTCCTTCACAGCGCCCCTGGGAGATTTATATACCTTTACCGAAGGGGTAGTCATGGAGCTAGGCTGGTAAGCTTGGTAGTAGGAAGATGAATAGCTTCCTACTCTCTCTGAATTGGCATACGCCGGATCACCTGGAGGACATAATCTTCGCTGTCAGGAGGCGGCAGGGTATCAACGGTGGGGTCCCAGGCTGCGTACAGGGCTTCTACCCGGAGGGAACCGGAAAATTCCAGGGGCAGGACAATTTCGGTGGTAAAGGGATTGGGGGGCCCTTCACCGAGGATGAAGGCAACCGAGTCCTGCCTGAGTTCAAAGGGCATGGGGGCGGAATAAACCGGCTGCGCTTCCCCCTCATCAGTATCAAGGTACATATCAAAGCGGACCGGGCTGCCACGGGCGGCAATGCTGATGGTGATGCTCCGTCTTTCCAGAAACGTACTGACCCTGCTTTTGATGCTGAGGATTTCAGGATTTTCAATAATAGTGCGCCGTACCGGACCGGCACGGGGAACTGCCGATACATCCCAGACATAGAAAACAAAGCCCCCCAGGGCAGCAATCAAGAGGACCAGCGGGAGGAGGATGCGGCGGAACAGGGGAGACCTCGGTTTTCGTCCCAGCAGCAGGGCTGTACCCCGTTTGATAATCAGGATAAAGGGAAGCAGGATGACCGCGATATAGAGGGAAACCAGGGTATCCCGGGAAAGGATGATGCCTGCCAGTTGTCTGCCTCCAGCAGCTACAATGGGCAGAACCGAATACAGCCCGTGCAGAAAAGGCAGCAGCACACAGCAGTATACCAGAACCGGAATGGGTAGGGCTGATCCCAGAAAGGTAAACAGCAAGGCCCCGATAAAGAGGGGTATGAAGGTGATGTTGATACACGCCGCAATGAGGGTCCCCAGGGTAATGAGGATAATCGCCGCGTTCCCATAGAAATGCGTCTTTCCCGATATGCGGATAGTATCTACCAGGGGTGCAAGCAGATAAAAGAGCAGCAGGGCAATAACCAGTTGGAAGAGGACCTGATAAAAATCCCCTTCTATAGGGGGAAAGACCAGCATGAGGAACCTCGCTAGTTCCAGGGTAAGCACCAGGATACCAAGAAAGACCAGGAGTACCCATGAGCGGTGAAAGAAAATGCGCCAGTGAATGACCAGGATACGGTGGTGCAGGGCAGAATAGCTCAGAAAGGCAAGTAAACAAACGGCGGCGATCAGGAGCAGGGCCAGGACCGTGAGGAGTTCAGAAATAAAGACGTACTTACCCCGGAAATCAAAAATCGAATAGTGATAATCAAGGTTTTCCGTTGTGATCCTCAGCCCTGCGGTATAGGCCACAAGCGCCTCCCCCAGGGCTTCGGCCTGAACCTGGCCTGTTCCCGAACCAGTCAGGTACAGGGCGTTGATTCCCCGGGCGAGGCGCAGGACCTCTGGCCCGTGTACCAGGCCGGACAGGTAGAGTCCATTGTACGGGACTGCAAAGGAATAGGGGATGTTATGGAAATCACCGATAGGCTGTAAGACATTGAGGGCCGTGATGGTACGGGCTGCCCCATGATGGATGAGGAGCTTTTCAGGGGCAGTGGGCATGTCCAGGTACCATAACACCGTGTTTTCCGGGTTCTCCAAGGTAGCGCACAACTCTGCCAGCCCAGCATGGGAAGTATTCCGCAACTCCTCTGGCACCTGCGAACCTTCATCCCCGAGAAAGGCGACCTGGATATGCAGGGGGGAACCCTGGGTACGGATCGTTTCGACGAATGCAAGGGCGGTCTCGAAACTAAAGGGCAGCAGGTCTTCAGAAGCGTCCAAACCCTTCCCGGTTTCAGAACCGATGAGGGGAATGGCCAGGACAAAAATTCCTGGGGACTGTTCGGTCCATTGGGTTGGGGGGAGCGTTATATGCACGGAGGAACCGAAAGCGCCGTAGTGAGTAAAAAGGGGGCGTTCTTCAAAGGGGATCTGGCGTTCTGTAAGGACACGGAGCAAGGCACGATACCGGGAAGATTCGAGGGCACGAAGGGGTTCGGCCGCCATGGCGCTTTGCTGGAAGAGTATGAAGAGTACGCAAACAAGAAACAAGAATGGTGCTCCCAGCGGGGGTCCGGGGGCAGCTGGGATATTAACAGGCGAAGCCAAAAAAGGCACGCCTCGTTCCCGCCCCGAACCGGAGGTTCGGCGGGAACGGCCTGCTGATTTTGTCAGGAGCCCCGACTCTCGCATATTCAATCCTTCAGTATAGTCCTGGAACTTAGGCTCGACCCAGCCGGTCTAGGCTTAAGCTATGTTTAAAGTATCGGAAATCGGTGGTATACTGGTGAGCATTATGTATGAGTTCACCCACCAGGCGGAGATCCGCTCACTTTCTGATGAGGCTATAAGCGCGGCTGCAAAGGCGCTTATGAAGGGGCTACTGGTTGCCTTTCCCACAGAAACGGTGTACGGCCTTGGTGCGGATGCCTTTAATGGTGCTGCCCTGGCACGAATATTTGAGGTCAAGGAACGGCCTCGTTTCGATCCCCTGATCGTCCACATCGCCGGTATAGACGCCCTTGAAAGGGTAGCGGATCTGGCAGCTCTGGACCAGGCGGCACGGGAACATGTCGATGCCCTCATACAACGCTTGTGGCCAGGCCCCCTGACCCTGATCCTCCCCAAACAGCCTAGTATCCCGGACCTTGCCACCGCCGGACTCCCCACGGTGGCGGTCCGTTTCCCGGATCATCCGGCAGCGCAACAACTCATCCGCCGCTCCTCTGGCGCCATAGCTGCTCCCAGTGCCAATCGCTTCGGCTGTCTTTCCCCCACCCGTGCGGAGCATGTGCAGGAACAACTGGGAGACCGGATTGCCATGATCCTCGATGGGGGCCGTACCGGTATCGGCGTGGAATCCACGGTGCTGGATCTTTCCTCTTGCCGGCCCCGGATCCTCCGTCCCGGGGGCACGTCCCGGGAATGTATTGAGGCGGTCATAGGAGCGGTTCATACCGAATCCTTGCAGCTCTCGGACCCCTGTTCCCCTGGACAGCTCAAAAGCCATTACGCCCCCAGGACCGTCCTCACCCTTCACCATAGAGAGGAAATGATTGTCCTGCCCTATGGCGAATCAGAGGGCTACCTTTTCTTTGACGGGAAATCCCGTGATGCCTGGTATAGGGCCAGTAAGCCTGGGGATGCCCCCTGGATACGGACCCTTTCTGAAACCGGGAACATGACCGAGGCGGCGGCCAACTTCTTCGATCTGCTCCACGAACTGGACAAGTCCGGCTGTTCCGCCATACGAGGGGAACAGGCGCCTGAGGAGGGACTTGGGAGTGCGATCAACGACCGGCTTTCACGGGCGGCGGCGGCAAAGTAATTGCTTTTTTACGGGCAAAAGCATAATACTTATGGATAGAGGAATATGCGATGACAAATGATGATATAATTAAATGGGATGAACGATATACGGTTGATATCCCGATTCTGGACGATCAGCACCGGACATTTATCAAAATGACCAATGATCTCTACGAGGGCTGTCTCAGGGGCGGTGATACGGCAAAACAGTATCTTCTGGAAGCGGTCCAGGAGGCGGCAGAGTATGCAAAGACCCATTTTGTGGTGGAAGAACAGATCCTGGAAAAGATACAGTACCCTAAGTTCGCAGACCATAAAAAGGAACATGAAGCCTTTATTCGGCAGGTCCTGCAGCAGGTAAAAGAATTTGAGGCAGGTCATACGGTGGTTCCTCATACCTATGCCAAGTATCTAAAAGAATGGCTTTTAACCCATATTGCCATATCGGATAAGCAATACAGTCTCTATATTAAGTCCCTCAAAAGACAAAATATCCTTGAATCACTGATTTAAGGGACTATCGGGAATCTCGAATACCCCTTCCAGGATGTGTCTGGGCCGGTAGGGGAAGCGGGGGATGTCCTGGAGGCTGGTAACCCCGGAAAGGACCAGGATAGTTTCGATTTCTGATTCCACCCCTGCGACAATGTCTGTATCCATCCGGTCCCCGATGATGGCGGTATCTTCCCGCCGGGTGTTCAGCCGCCTGAGTCCATGGCGCATTATCAGGGGATTGGGTTTGCCCACAAAATAGGCCTTGGTGTCAGTGGCCAATTCGATGGGGGCAACCAGGGCCCCGCAGGCCGGCACAATGCCCCCTTCCACCGGACCGGTGAGGTCGGGGTTGGTGCCGATGAGCCGGCCGCCGGCATTCACCAGCTTGACCGCCCGTTCCAGGGTTTCAAGACTATAGCCCCTGCCTTCACCAACCACCACATAATCGGGATTTACGTTGTTCATGGTGAACCCCGCATCGTAGAGGGCCTGGATCAACCCTGGTTCGCCTATCACATAGACCGAGCCGCCGGGGTTCTGGGATGCCAGAAACGCGGCGGTGGCCAGGGCGCTGGTATAGAAATGTTCCGGGTCCACCATGACACCCAGCCGGGCCAGCTTTTGGGAAAGTTCCAGCGGGGACCGTTCACTGGAATTGGTTAAAAACAGAAATGCCTTGTTGTTTGCTGAAAGCCACTCCACGAATTCCTGGGCGCCTTGCAACAAGCTGTTTCCATGGTAGATAACCCCATCCATATCGATAATGAACGCGGATTTTTCTCTGATGTGGGCTAAATCTTTATACATACGATTAATTCCTTTTCCTTATGTTTTAATAATATCACCGGCGGCAATAAAACAGTATACTGCTTCTTATGAAACTGACTATTCTTGGGTCTGGTACTTCCCACGGTATTCCGGTGATGAGCTGTACATGCAGGGTATGCGCTTCTAAAGACCCCCATGATACCCGTATGCGGGCATCCCTCTATGTCAAAGGGAATGCCGGGGAGCGGGTGGTGATTGATACAGGGCCGGAATTCCGGCTCCAGGCGATTCGGGCGGGCATCACGCACCTGGATGCGGTGTTCCTGACCCATGCCCATGCGGACCATGTTCACGGGCTGGACGATCTGCGGCCCCTCTGCTACGAACGGCCCATACCAATTTACGGGAGCTATGATACCCTGGAAGAACTCCGGGAACGTTTCTCCTATGTTTTCAAACATACCCAAAAGGGCGGAGGTAAGCCCCGGATCATTCCGCGAGTTACCCGCAAACCAGTACGAATCGGTGCGCTTACCTTTACCCCCATACCGGTACAGCATGGTATGCTCCATATCCTGGGCTGGGAAATAAGGGAGACCCCCGGGGATACGGCCCTCTACATCACCGATACCAATAGGATCTCTGACACCTGCTTTCATCTGATACACCGGCCTGGCATACTCATCATCGGCGGCCTGCGGGTCCGGGCTCATGGCACCCATTTCACCTTTGACGAAGCCCTGAGCGCTGCCGTCAAAATGAAAGCCCGAAAAGTGTTCCTTACCCATATCTGCCATGAACATTCCCACCAGGAAATTAAAAAACACTGCCAAACCTTTAGGCAGGGAATGCCTGAGATTTCCATGGAACCAGCCTATGATGGGCTGGAATTGGAACTGTAAAGCAGCATAGAATCAAGTTACACCTTCTTGGTGATAATATCACTCTTGAGACAGCGGGCGCAAATCTTAAGGGTAACGGTGGTCCCCTGCACCAGGGTCTTTACCTTCACAAGGTTCGGTCTCCAGGTACGGCGGGTATGGTTCTTAGCATGGCTTACCGAATTACCGGTCATGGTATGTTTTCCACAAATATCGCATGTTCGTGACATATTAATCCTCCTTATCATAGTTTTTTATATACTAATGAAAAGAGCATGGCATGTAAAGAGCTTATCCAGGGGGGAACAGAGCATGGTAAAAAAATTATCAGTCTTTTTGTGCTTATTTAATAAAAAAAGGTATTTTTTTAATAACATTACCATAGGATTATATCCCATATTTTACAAATAAGATTCTGCGTATAAAGTATGATTGAGAAAATCTTTTAACCGGGGCGTGGCGGGGGCATCGAACAAGTTTTGGGGCGGCCCCTTTTCGGCGACCACACCGCCGTCAATAAATAACACTTCTGTGGCGATTTTCCGGGC
>JAITNU010000068.1 GCA_031290325.1 Treponema sp. | reverse complement strand
CCGCCCGCGCTTGACGCCCCATAACCAAAGGTTTTTGAGAGCAAAGAACGGAACTCCATCACCACTGACGCCGCGTCTTCGGCGGTAACGCCGTGGATTGTGGCGATTTCCTGCGCGATAAGCTCCACATGGCGCGGCTCAAGGTTCGCCAGTATCTTCGACGCCTCCTCAGGGCCAATCAGGATGAGGAGCTTGGCGACCCGCCGGTACTTGGACTCAGGCTCCTGGGCCGGCTGTTCTTCCGGTTCCGGGGTCTGGGGCGGCGTTTCCGGCGTTTTACGGAACTTGCTGCTGAACAGGTCGGCCAGGCTCTGCGTTTTTTTGGCGAGCTCCGGTGCGTCATCCGCCGCCGGAGTGTTTTTCCGCTTAAGTGTTTGTTGATAAGCCGCGAGTCCCCGAAAGGCCTCGGGATTCGGACGAGTGTCCGCAGGAACTTTTCCCATGCCCCATGCTACCACAAACACGGCGAGCATGGGGAGTGGTCATGGGAAAGAATTACGGGGAAACCGGCCTCACATGATCAAAGTAGAAAAGGCCGGTAGGTGTGTAGTACATACCAGTCAAGGCGGGATTCATCATGTACTTGTTTGTATAGAAGTAGACCGGCGCGACCACACTATCTTCTCCGATAAAGAGGTCTTCCGCCTGGTGCATGAATCGCATGCGTTCCGCGGGAACAGAGGTCGAGCGCGCCTGCGCAATGATTGCGTCATAGCGGGGATTGTGGTACTGGGAATCGTTGTTGGGACTGCTTGAGATAAACAAGTCAAGGAAGGAGATGGGATCGCTGTTACCAATCCATCCGTTCCGGGCTATGAGATAGTCGCCATTATCGCGGGTATCCAGAAACACGGCCCAGTCCTGATTGCTCAGGGTAATGTTCACCCCCAATTGGGTATGCCACATATCCTGAAGCGCTTCGCCAATGGCCCTATGAGCATCGCTGGTATTATAGATGTACTCAACGACCGGAAAGTTCCGGCCATTGGGATAGCCGGCCTCGGCAAGCAGGCGTTTTGCTTCAGCCACATTCTTTTCGTAATCCTCCGGCCTGGTACTGTAATAGCCGCCCCTGGTTTTACGGAAATCACTGCCAGCGCCAGCCGCATCCGAAACGCCGCCTGGAACAAAACCGTCCGCGGCTTTTTCTCCACTGCGGGTGATCTGATTCACAATGAAGTTGCGGTCTATAGCCAGGGAAAATGCCTTTCGCACGAGCGCGTTATCAAAGGGAGCCTTTGACGCATTGAGCGAGATGTAATAGGTGCCAAGGTAATTGACAATATGCATTTCTCCAGACGCGATAAGTCCGGGTACCTCGTCAACCGGGAAGGACTCAATGAAATCTATCTCCCCATTTCTGAAACCAGCGAGTATAGCGTTGTCATTGTCCATCAGCATGAACTTGAGCGTTTCAGGGCCGGGAACCGGCGCGTAGTAGTAGGGGTTTTTCTCAAGCAGGATGTAGCTGTTGTGTACCCACTCTTTCATGCGGTAAGGCCCATTGCCGATATAGGTTGAAGGGCTGAATGTCCACTGATCCTTGCCCTCAACCAGATCCGCGCGAAGTGGGGAACCGGTGAGCGATGCTGCCACTACATCCATGAAGTAGGGGCAGTCATAAGTGAGAATGATCTCAAGGGTACGGTCATCAATGGCTCTCATGCCAAGCTCGCTCTTATTCTTCTTTCCCAGGGTGATCTCAGCGGCATTGACCACCATATCAAAGAAATAGTCATAGGGAGAGCCGTTAGACGAATCAACTACTCTGCTCCATGAGTACACAAATTCCTGCGCAACCAAGCTCTTACCATCCGACCATTTCAAGTTTGGGCGGAGTTTGAACACATAGGTAACCGTGCCGTCAGCGTTCACTGTTTTTGTATAGCTTTCCGCCTGCCCGGGCGCGAGCTTACCTTCTCCGCTGCCGTTGTCAGCAAAGCGGTATAGGCCTTCATACGCATGGGAAATGTATATAAAGGCATCTACCGCGTTGTTAAGCCCTGGATCAATCGAGTTCGGCTCAGGGCCGACCACAATGTTCATGGTTGAGCCTGTCGCGGCAGGTGTCGCGGCGGTTCTTCCGCTGGCGCTTAACCCCATACCAAGCAGGGAAAGCCCTAAAACTACTAAGATCAACTTCTTGTTCACAGAATCCTCCTATGGAAATGTATATATATGCAGTTATGCAGTTTTTTGTATAGTGTCAAGTGGACCAGGGCCTATTGCCAGGGCGACGGCGCTTACTTTCTCTTTAATGATTATTTCCAACAGAGGACACGAAGAACACGGGGGCTTTCTCTGTGTTCTCTTTTGTGGTATATTCTGAACAACAAAAATAAGGATGATTATGAACAGTATTATTGATCCGGCGATAAAAAAAAGAAGACTTACATTATGTATGGTCTTTATAACGGTGATACTATGTGAGCATCTTATGGGTATACTGCTTTTACTTTTATATACACTGGAAGAAGTCAATGTACCGCCGATATCAAAAATTTTTTATACAACTTTTCAGCCAATTGATTTATATATAGAAAAAAGCGCGGTATTATCGTACCTGAAACATTCGGAAATAGTGAAATCAACTATTCTTCTTTTGAACGCAAGTTCTTTGCTTATTGTGCCGCTTGCTTTTTATAAGAAAGCCGCCATAAAGGGGCACATATCCAGAATGAAAACAGCCGGCGCAGTAAACACAAGAGGCAAATTGCTTATTGCGCTAACAATACTTTTCATGCTATTATTCCTCATCATCGCTGGTTCTGTATCTCTCACGCCTCAAATCCTTCCTCCGCTTGATTTAAAAAATATAATACCCCGGATTCGTTATGTTTTTATTGCTTGTTTGTTCGGACCATTTGTCGAAGAACTTTTATTGAGGGGTATTTTTTTCGATGAGATCAGACGATGCTATACCTTAACGCCCCGTTTGGCGATATTCTATCAGGCGTTACTCTTTTATGGTTTACATATAATACTTGTTGGAGCGTATTCATTGGTCACATTTCTCATGGGTCTTGCCGCCGGCATATTTTGTTTCTATACAAACTCATTGTTATACGGTCTTATATTACATGTCTGCTGGAATACATTTGCTTTATTATTACAAACAGGCATAATAAATATCACTGGGCTTAAAAAGTATAATTTTATGTATCCATTAGTTATTTTATCCATAGGAGTGGTTATTGTATGCTTATATCTCTTTACAAGATATATGAAGAAAACCCGGACAAAAAAAGCTAAACGACGAAAGGCCACCAGCAGGCAGGCATAACGGATTGCAGCCCGGCCTGTCTTGCGATAACAGCGAAAGTTCCGGCCATAAGAGCAACTCCGAGGTGTTCGGGCCGGGTGGGACAACAACCCAGCTTTCCTGAAAAAGGCGAGCGTAGGGCGACAGGCCAGGGTTGCGGCGTTTACCTTTAAGGACTTTGATCGCGTGCCGATAGAGACGCTTGATTGTACCGGGGTGCCGTGCGAGTACCCCGGATGGCTGCTAGTTACTGCTCATGCTGGGCGCACTAAGAAAAGACCGCCTCACGGCGGCCTTTTCTTTCACTCTAACAACGTTTAGTAGTCCATGCCACCCATACCGCCCATGCCGCCACCGCCGGGCATAGCCGGCGCTTCCTTCTTCTCAGGAATGTCCGTGATGGCACATTCCGTGGTGAGCAGGAGGCTGGCAATCGAGGCCGCGTTCTGCAACGCGGAGCGGGTTACCTTAGCGGGATCGATGATACC
>JAITNU010000062.1 GCA_031290325.1 Treponema sp. | reverse complement strand
CCCCTCTCCGAATTGGTTTGGGACCAATAAATATCGGCAATGGGAAGCGGCTTGTACGCACTGCCCGGATCCCTGCCGTCAACGGTGAGAATTCCAGGCGGTACCGGGAAGTAATCCCCCAGGGACAGATATTTCGATTTACCGGAACCTGTGCAGGCCACAAACAAAAGCGCCAAAAAAACGGCAGCAATAAATTGTAAACTTCTCGTCATTTTAACCCCCTTGTTTATACCCAATCATCCGCGCTTTTCATGAATTCTTCACCATCATATTTGTATGCGGTACTTCCATTTGGCAGTTGATACATTTCCTGCATAGTCTGACCGGCCTGCGGCGGCGTTGACTGCTGTCGGGGAACAGGTTCCGGATGCGGGGGCGGGCCGTTGTCGTCATCTTCCCCTTCCTCAAGGCCGTAAAACTTGAGCAGTTCGCTTAAACCACCGTCAAACCCATTGCCTACTGCCGAAAGGCGCCACACATCCTTCTTATAAATTTCAACCGTGATAATGGCTTTTTGATTTCTAAAATCGCTGCCGGACATCTGCATCTGAAAACATACCGCATTATTCTGCCTGATGGCAATAGTACATTGAGAGATTTGCCCCATGGTTGAATCACCATCAATAGTAGCAGTAAAACCCAACTTTATAATATCCGGAGAAAGATCTGAAAGATTAATATCAAAGACAGCCGGATTAGTAGCGCCCTTAAGAACAACCGCGTTATCGGGGCAGTTTAGATTATTAAAAAAAATAAAATACTCATCCCGTGAGCGTCCATTGCTGTCAAGGCCGAAGCAACTAAAATCGTACACCGCGCTTCCTTTTATGCCTATTTCCAGCGAGAACAACTGTGCAGGATTAAGAGCATCCTGTAATTTTACTTTCTGCCCCTTCTCCAGGTTAACCATATTACGATCCTAATCTTTTTTTCCGGAAACCCATTGCATTCCCCAGCCAAACGCACGATCCAGCGCCTCGTGCCCATTGAAGAACTTGACCTGTTTTTCAACCGAGAAAGTCTCGTTTTTCTGGTTTTCAAAGAACACCAGACCGCACATGCTTAGATTGGAACCGTACTCGTCCAGACGGACAACAATATCCTCATTGCCGGGATATTTTATGGTAACAATCCCGTCTGTCTGCTGCCAATTCGCGGCGCCTTCGTAAATAAAGGTGTAGACAAGAATCCGTTTAATATTGGCAATCATGTTACCATTAATACGCAGCGTTTCACCTTCTGCGGATTCTCCTGTTCTGTCATCACCATCCAGGGATACAAAAGGGGCCTCGTTTAAATTCCCAAAGGAGTTCCCCAAGGCCTGAACAGCGCCTTTTGATCCATCTGTAAGTTCAAACAAACAGCCAAGGTCAAGATCAATACCTCCGCCGCCCTTTTGGTCTGAAATGAGAGCAGCGAAAAAGCCTTTTTTCTTTGGGCTGCCCTGGTTCCATTTTAGATTGACAACGATTTCCCCAAGACCTTTACGCTTGTCCGGTTTTGTAAGACTAATTTTAGTCCCTTTTGTAAGTTCGACCGCCATCGTTTTCCTCCTACATAAACCTTGAAGCCATTTCCGAAATTGCACCGTCTTCCGTAGCCTGCCCGATGGCGGTGAATTTCCAGCCTCCGTCTTTACGATAGAGTTCTCCAAAAATCATGGCGGTCTTGCCCGGATATTTCTCCGAAAGGCTGTACTTCATGATCTCTTTGCTGGTGCCGCCGTCAACAATACGGATAAAGGCATTATTGATTTGGCCAAAATCCTGTTTCCGCTTGCTTGCTTCGTAGATGGTGACCACAAACACGATTTTCTCGTACTTTGCGGGCACTTTTGCAAGGTCAACAATGAGTTGTTCATCGTCCCCCTCGCCTTCACCCGTGAGGTTGTCTCCGGTGGAATACACACTTCCGCTCGGGTGATTCTTGTTGTTGTAAAAAACGATATCTTTCTTGTCGGTGATCTTACCGTTGCTCCCGCATAAAATAGCCGAAGCGTCACAATCAATATCAGGCCCTCCGTCAGCCACATCCCAGCCAAGCCCAACAACAACTTTTTGTAGTATACCACCGCCATCTTTTTCCAAACTGATCCGCTGGCCTTTTTCAAGGTTAATCGACATAGCATCCTCCTCTTACAGGTAATTCAAACCTGAACGCCAAAGTTTTTGCACAGCGATACAAGCCCGCCCTGCATCCCAATTCCCACAGCCATGAACTTCCACTCGCCGCTGTTGCGGTACATTTCCGCCACCATGACCGCCGTTTCTGTGGAAAAATCCTCGCTTAAATCGTAACGCATAAGTTCCGTTCCATTCGCTTCATTAACAATACGAATGAAGGCATTACTTACCTGGCCAAAGTTGTGTTTGGCTTCTTCCGCACCATGGATACTCACGGTAAAGGAAATCCGTTCATATTCCGCTGGTATCCTGGAAAGGTCAATCTTTATCTGTTCGTCATCACCTTTTCCTGCACCGGTACGGTTATCCCCCATGTGTTCCACCGAGCCGCTGTCATGCTTTATATGGTTGTAGAATACAAAGTCGGTTTCTTTCAAAACCTTTCCGCCGCTGCCCAGAAGGAATACTGCCGCGTCAAGGTCAAAGGCCGCTCCGCTGAACTTGTTGACATCCCAGCCTAGTCCTACCATGATCTTTGACAAGCCGGGATTTCCTTTTGTAAGGTCAACTTTTTGACCTTTTGCTAAACTCACTGCCATTTTATGATCTCCCAGACTTTTGACCAGCATCTTCTTTTATGAGATACTAGCCAAGAGTCATAATTACTAATTCGCATCAATACCGAATTTTGAACACACCGCCATGAGTCCGCCTTTAAGTCCGTTGCCTATGGTCTGGAACTTCCATTCGGAGCCTTCCCTGAAAAGTTCAGCCACAATAACTGCCGTCTCTATAGAGAATTCCTCCGCCAGGTCATAGCGCATGATCTCCACCTCGTTGGCTGTATTCACAATGCGTATATAGGCATTGCTCACCTGGCCAAAATTTTGCTTACGGGCTTCGGCGTCATAGATTGTAGCGACAAAGGCTACTTTCTGATAAACTGCGGGGACTTTGGAAAGATCAACGTCAATATGCTCATCGTCCCCCTCGCCTTCGCCGGTTTGGTTATCTGGACCACATTCAACAGAGCCGCTTGGGTGGAGTTTTGCTTTGTAGAAGACAAAGTCCTCATCCTTAGTAACCTTATCGTTGGCCCCCAACAGAAATGCCGATGCGTCAAGGTCAAAGTCTGCTCCACCGTCATACTTGTTGGTATCCCAGCCAAGACCCACGCAAATCTTCGAAAGACCTGCATTGCCCTTTGTAAGGTCAATTTTCTGTCCTTTACTCAAACTGATTGCCATAAATTTTCCCCTAAATAATAGTTATATAAAAATTACCGATTTATTTTTCAACATTTATAAACACCATCGTGTTTATAAATTTGAGTACAGTCCTAAACTCAAAATTCCACGCCGAAACGTGTCAATTCCAAGGAACGGATTAGCCGCTCTTTGTCAAAACATGCTTGGTTGTAAACAAACAAAAGTTCATAATATATCTATATCCTATAGATGCCCTCCTATAAATATAACTGTCGTCAATTCTCTACAATGCGCTATATATAGTGTATTTTATTAATAACATCCTACCGTATATGGTGTCTATATAACAATAAAATACGATAAATTCGAGAATTTATCACTCTCAAAAAATATATTCCAACAAAAATTTAATGTCAATACATACTGCATATTTTTTCTGTTTTTTGCATTATAAGGTTCACGGTCATTCCTCCGGTAAGCCCAGTTTTTGCAGGGTATTTTTAGCCTTCCGTGTAAGACTGCTGTTTTTGTCCTGGATCAAGGCCCGGACCTCAGGGGCAAGGGAACGGAATTCGTTGTTCGCTGTCATGTCCAGGGCATAGGATTTTTCGATAAGACCGCCGGAGGTAAAAAAACGACGGGCGAGGTCTTCGATGGTCCTGGTTTTCGCTGAACCGAGCACTTTGAGAAAGCCGTTGTACAGGGCAGTTTGATTCTTGCCCTTGGCTTCATCTAACTCAATGATCACCGTGTCTGCGTATGCGCCGGCATCGTTGGTGATGAGCATTTCCGCGGCAAGCAAGCGGACCCGGTCGGGATGTTTGCGGTTCGTAAAGAGGCTTTCAAGGACCCCGATGGCTTCGTTGGTTTCTATGGCGCCCAAGGCACGGATGGCCGCGTCCTTGACGGTGGGAACCTCATCGTTTTCAGCACGAAAACGCAGATACGGAATGGCGCTGGTGAGTTTCCGCTTTCCCGCGGCCTCTGCAGCGCCGATGCGGGTACGGTAAAAGGAATCCCGGAAACTTTCCAGGATAGTATCATCGACTTGTTTGCCTGAAAAAGGTCCCAGGGCGGCTATTGCAGAGGCACGCACATTGGGGTCCTCTGCGGAAACGGCCTGGAGGATCGCGTCAAGTCCATCGCCGATTTTGGACAGAGCAGCCAGGGCTGCCATACGCAGGACCGCCCGCTCTTCCTTGTTGACAATAATATCCGCAAGGAACGTAACTCCCTCATTGGAACCGGTCTCCCCCAGGGCGGTGATGATTTCCCCCCGGTGTTCATCCCCTGGATTCCGGTTGGTATAATAATCCAGGAGGTAGGTTGCCACGCCCGCCTGACCTCCGGAGACCCGGCCCAAGGCCCTGAACGCGGCGCCCATGAAGCGCCGTTCCTCAGTGTCAAGGAGGGCTTCAATGGCAGGTATGGCGGCGGCGGCTTTAACTTTCCCCAGGTAATTAATGGCCCCAAGGACCGTATCATTGGCCTCTTCATCCCGCCCTTCAATGGCCTGGATGGCCCGCGCCTCAAGTCCTGCCTTGTCACGATCCCCAAAAAAGGAGAATACCCCGGAAAGGATAGTCCGGTTCCGGGTGCTTTGCATCAGGGTGATGAGTTCATCATCAAGGTAATCGGTATTTTCGCTTTTCAGGGTCTGGATTAAGGCGGCTATCTCCATTTCCGTGCCGTAATGGATAGTATCAAGCCGCTGTTCCTCTTCGGATTTGGTGGAGACCACTGCGTCCTTCTTCTTCTGAGCCGATGGCTCTTCCGCAGCAAAAGTTCCAGTACCACTAACAAAGAGCCATAAAAACAAGCAGAGCAACAATTTCACCCTCCTTCTCCCTCGGTGTAACACCGTAAAACATCAGCTTTAAACGATAAAAAGCGATTCTCCGCTATGGCGTTCCGGGCACCCTGTACCAGTTCGTGCATAAAGTAGAGGTTATGATAACTTACCAGCATCGAACAGAGGATCTCCTGGGTCTTAAAGAGATGCCGCAGATAGGCCCGGCTGTACTCCCGGCAGACCTTACACCTGCATGTTTCATCTATCGGCCTAAAATCGAGACGGTTCGCGTCTTTTTTGAGGGCAATGACCCCGTGGCGGGTAAAAACATGTCCGATTCTGCCCGCACGGGTGGGCAGGACGCAGTCGAACATATCAATGCCCTGTTCTATGGCCGCGAGGATGTACTGGGGCGTCCCGATACCCATGACATAGCGGGGCTTTTCCCGGGGCAGCAGGGCAGCGGTATAGGCGAGATACTCCTGGAAGGCATACTCCGGCTCTCCCACTGAGAGCCCCCCGATGGCAATGCCCGGCGTGTCGGCGGCACACACGGTTTCGGCGCTCTGTTCCCGCAGGTCCTTGAAGAAATTGCCCTGGACAATGGAAAAGAGGGCGCCCCCGTAACCCTGGGCCTTTGCCGCGTCCCAGGCCTGTTTCGCCTGGTCAAGCCATAAACTCGTAATCCCCAGGGCCTTGACCGCTTCTTTATAGGAGGCTCCCCAGCCGGTGCACCAGTCGAGCTGCATCTGGATATCGCTGTTCAGGATAGTCTGGATCTCCACCACCTTTGCGGGGCTGAGTACGTGGTAGGAGCCGTCAATATGGGAGCGGAAGCGTACCCCCTCATCGCTTATCTTTCTGAAGGGGGCCAGGGAAAACACCTGATACCCACCGGAATCAGTGAGGATATTAGCCTTCCACCGCATAAACTCATGGAGGCTTCCGGCGGCGCTCATCACCTCGGTGCCGGGCCGCAGATACAGGTGATAGGTGTTTGAGAGGATTATCTGAAAACCGATTTCCGTCAGATCATCTACGGTGAGGGCCTTGACCGTTCCGTTGGTCCCCACGGGCATGAATACCGGGGTTGCAACCGGACCGTGGGGTAAGGTCAGGACCCCGGTCCGGGCGTTACAGGAGGGGTCGGCATGGTGTATGGTAAAAAAAGGGGCCATAGATCCGTGCCCTCAACGAGGCGCTGTTTCCCCCAATTCCGCTTCCAGGGCCTCCACCAGGCCAGTAAAGACCTTACAGGCCGCTTCCACTGGCTCAGGAGTAGACATATCAACACCGGCGAGTTTCAGGGATGCTATGGGGAAACGGGAACCTCCGGACTTGAGGAAGGCAAAGTAATCTGCCCGCGCTTGCTCACCGCCTGAAAGCACCTGTTCGGCCAAGGCCAGGGACGCTGAAATACCGGTTGCATATTTATACACATAAAAGGCCCGGTAGAAGTGGGGTATCCGCAGGCCCTCAAGATCGCTCGTATCCTCAAATACCAGATCAGGACCAAAGTATTTTTCCAGGAGCTTCCGGTATTCACCGCGGAGCAGCTCCACGGTCAGGGGCGTACCCCCTTCCTCAAGGGTATGGGTGCGCTGTTCAAATTCGGCGAACATAGTCTGGCGGTACAGGGTCGCCAGGAGATCGTCCACATGTTTATTGATGATGTAGATCCGCAGTTCCCTGGTGTGGGCATGATCTTTCAGGTAGCGAAAGAGGAGTTCTTCGTTAAAGGTACTGGCAACCTCGGCTTCGAATATCGTATACCCGTAGTGCAGAAAGGGGTTGGACCGGGCGGAATACCAGGAGTGCATGGAGTGGCCCCCTTCATGGGCCATAGTAAACACATCCCGGATACTGTCTTCCTTGTAGTTCATGAGGATGTAGGGGTCTCCGGTATAGCTCCCGGCGGAAAAGGCCCCTGAGCGCTTCCCCTTGTTTTCATACCGGTCTGCCCAGCGGCCAAGCAGCCCTGCTCTGAGGGTTCCCCCATACTCCTCTCCCAGGGGGGCCAGGGCTCGTGATACCAGATCCACCGCTTCGTTCCAGGTGGTCCGGGTGAGCGCCTTAGGTACAATAGGCACATACACATCGTAGTGGCGTAATTCGGAAAGCCCCAGAACCCGTTTCCGCAGGGCGTAATACCGGTGGAGGGGGCCGAGGTGCTGCCCGATGGTGGATACCAGGTTGTCATAGACCGATTCGGGCACATCGTCGGGGAACAGGGCCGCCTCCCGCGCCGAGGAGAAGCGCCGGATCCGGGCCTGGATCACATCCTGTTTAACCTGCCCGCCATACAAGGCCGCCAGGGTGGTCTTGTGGGCGTCAAAGACACGGTAAAAGCCCTGGTACGCCTGGCGCCGAAGCTCCCGGTCGGGATCTTCCATGAAGACGGACCAGGTTGATTGAGAGAGGGGCTGTTTCCCCTGGGGGGTCTCAATAAAACCGAAATCCATATCCACGTTGGTAAGCACGGAAAAAGCGTCATTGGGGATACCTTCCCCCTCGGCATGGAGGGCGAGGAGCCGTTCCTCCTGGTCGCTGAGAATGTGGGGTTTATACCGGAGGAGCTTTTTAAGGTAGATCCGGTATTCCTGCAAACGGGGGTGGCGGAGGAACTGTTCCATCTGAGGGTCAGGGATGGCCTGAAGCTCAGGAGCCGCCCAGGACTCGGCAGCCCCGGCCTTGGCCGCAATCATCATGAAGCGACCGTTCATGGTCCGCCCCCCGTTGTCCCCTTCATCCTCGGTCAGCCTGAGATCGCTGTAATAGTTGAGCCGCTCCCCTAAAAGCCCGAAATCCCGGGAAAAATCCAGGTAATCTGCAAGACAGTCCGGGGAGTTTCCCAGGGTACCCCGAAATCCCGGAACCTGGTCTATCATTTTTTCGTAGGCAGCAAGCCCCTCGTTCCAGGCCTCATCGCTGGGAAAGAGCTTGGAGAGGTCCCAGGTGTTTTCCAGGACCGTTTCAGAACGGGACGGTATGGCGGATAGAACAGGGGCCGCATCGGAGGCAGTAAAAGGATGTACAGTATGAACCGGTACCATAAGAGCTCCTGAATAAGTTTTGTAGTAAACAATAGGGCATAGGACGCGGCTGGTCAAGGGGCCTTGAACCGGGAAATCCCTATGCCCCTCCTTATCTGAGCTGCTGAATAATTCTATCCACCAGTTGGGTGTACCGTGCGGGTGCAAGGACTTTGGCCTTTTCCAGAAAGCCTATGGCGTCGGCATTACGGCCTGCTTCAACCGCGTTGAGACCCAAGGCATAGGAGACCAGGGCCTGGTCGGCGCCGTATTGCAGGGCGGAACGGTAATAGTGCTCGGCCAGCTCGTACTCTTTCCCTTCAAAGGCTAAAAGCCCCAGATAGTAATACGGCTCAAAATGGTCAGCTTCGAGACCCAAGGCATTCAGAAATGCCAGTTCCGCCGTGGGGGTATCCTTGGCGATGTATGCCTTTTGCCCCTCATCCAGGAGCTGTGCAAAGGTCTTCCGGGATGCCATGTAAGCCTTATAATCCTGGGCCAGGGTATCCAAATCGATCCACCGGGCAATATGATTCGCCACAGCCTCGGCATTACCCATAGCCGAGGCAGAACGGGAGAGGAGCATAAAACTTTCAATCAGGATTCTGAAATAATCTTCTTTTCCGCTGTTTAAAAAAAACGAAATCAGGGACCAGGAGATGCCGGGAAAATTTTTGGGATCAGGAATCCCGTCTCGATCCGCGAGTAATACCGCTTGCAGGGCAGGGGCCTTATTTCCCAGGCCTTTTACCGTATCAAGCCAGGTCAGATTTTCTTTATAAGCCAATGCCGTGCCGGGGGAAGCGGGATTAAAGGTGAGGGTATTAAAATAGATGGCGAATCCTTCCCGCATCCACGAGGGAGGATAGGGAATAAACCCCCGGAAGTATTGGATAAAAGCCTGATGGGGCAGCATAGTCGCTTCATCAGGACTGCCCCGGTGTATGACCAGTTCTCGCCGTTCCGGCTGATTATAGTGCAGATAGACCACCCCCGGTCTGGTTCCGCCTAAGCGTGCCGCAACATAGGCATCATAGTCCTGCTTATTGCGATAGGCCCTTACTTTAAAGGGAACCGTTAAATCCTGGGGATTAAAATGGAACAGCCGCTTATAGGCCTCAAAACGGCCTTCCATTTCACGGGAGAGGAGCGCCGCATCGGCGCTTCCCCCGTCGAAAAGCACCTCGTAGTACGGGCTTTTTACCGAGATCATGGCCGGCGGGGTACGATCCTGGGGGAAAACGGAAAAAAGCATGACTATGGTGAACATCAAAGTGACGAAATACTTTTTCAAAACATCCTCCCTGATACCAAGTGTCGCTCTTTTATAATGTCGTCATTGTGTTATTTTATCTATAATGATATTCACGGTTTCAATGAGAATACCCGTATACCGCTCAATATCATTGATGATGTATTGTTGCAGCTCATGGATATTGCCTTCGAGCTGGGTTCCATAGGCTACATCAATGGTAATGATCAGCCGGTAGCCCATATCAGTATCTTTGACCCCTATTTTTTTTATCCTAATATCGGGGTTGTACTCATCCACACAGTGGATAAGCATCTGGCTCAAGGCGGTTTCGGAGATAATCACCTTCCCCGGCCGGGAATATTCAGGGCGTACCACGGACTTTTCATGGACCTGGGGCGTTGGTCCCAGGGGCAGCGGGATATTTTTCCCTTTGAAGATCCTTATGGCATCGTAAAAGATATTGGGGTAGCTCCGTTTAACCTCGATAGAGGGGACCGGAATAACGTGCTTCCCTTCGATACGCCGGGTTCTCAGGGCCTTTTCAATATCGTCCTGGGAGGCGATATCCTCGATCTTGATGATCTTCCCTGGAGGAGGGAGCTGCAATCTGGCGGCTATCTTATTCACCATTTTTTCCGAAGTTCCCAGGATGAGGATCTTTTTTGATTTTTTTCCCTGTAGTTTTTGGGCCACTTCATCCCGCTGGGCTTTTTCATCGAAGAGGGCGACCTTTACCGCAGCGAGAAAACTCTTTGCCTTTTTTGCCGAATGACCTGCCAGGATGCGATTATCCCGGATCAAAATCCCGTCGTCGATGATAAAATCAATATGGTATTTCTGGGCCACGAGTTTTGCCCGGAAACTTTTTCCTGTCCCGCTTTCACCGACTAAGGCATAGGTTTTAATGCGCTTAAAGGCTGAAAAAATATCCCCAAACACGAATTAAGTATACTGGTGAGGATGGAGGCGTGAATAGGGAGAAATGAGGTTTGAGACTGAACTTCCCCTTTCCATGCGGTCAACGTTTCGGCTTCCCCCACGCATCCGCAGGCGGTGTGGCCTCACAAGCCGTGCTTTTTTATATATTGACGTACACAAAACAACGCGATTGCGATACCGAAAAGAACTATGGTTACAATGATCCTAATAGCCACAATTTAGCCTCCTAGCCAATTCTTAACAATGTCTATTGCGCTTAGTACACCGGCAACTGTTGCAACTGTGATGAGTATTTCAATCACTCGCTGTAGACGGCCGGACGGTTTCGGTATCGCGTCAACAAGTTTATCCATACCGTCAATCAACCTATCTAAGCGTTCAATGATTTTCGTTTTATTGCCCACATTTAGAGTATATACCGCTCTGATTTTTTGTCTATGGGGAAAAGCCGCCTGTGGCGGCGCTGATTCCGGCCTTCTGTCAACATTTCGGCTTCCCTCGCCCCCATAGCTATCAAAGAAAAATACAACATTATTTTATTCTTTTTCGCCATTCCGGTCTCGTAGTTACAAAAAAATAAATAAAAATGCAAATTTTTTTTCAAAATGCTTGATAAAAAAAATCAAAGGTGTTACATTATTAAAAGGAACTCAAACTAATACAGAATAAGCATATCATACTATAAGCGTTGAGGTTTCGTAGCTTGTAAAAAATGCCGAAAAGCAAAAACGGGTGTTTTATTGTCAGTTTTGGTAAGGGTTGATTCTTGTTTTTCATTTGGAAAGGTGGTATTTTCAAACAAGAAGTTTAAGAGAGAAGTTTAAAAGAGGGAGTGGGGAATTGAAAACTAAAGACCTATATGCCTATAGAGAGCAAATAACGCTTTTTCCGCGTATTGGGGGTTTACTTTACATTTTTGCCTCGGGTAATTTTATACCCCCCCCCCCCCCCCCCCACACACACACACACACACTTACATGTAAATTTATATGGTATAACACATTACCGTTATTGGTTGCGATATGGTTTAGTAAAAATTATTATATACTCTGGATGGTTACTCTGGGGGGAGGGTAATCTTTTTTCTTATGAAGTGCTTTCAAAACGTCGGCTTTGAAAGTTGCTTGCTTATTGGGGTGTAGGAACTATATGGTTCCTGAAATGTGCAATTGCAGGCAATGCCTGTAAAAATAAACAATTTCTTTAGTAAGGAGATTTGTATGCAAAAACATTCGAGTAGACTATGGTGGTCTGTCGAGTATGCGGCAATCGTGCTGATGTGCACGGTGTTGCTCGGG
>JAITNU010000078.1 GCA_031290325.1 Treponema sp. | reverse complement strand
TACCTGGATGCCCCGGTTACGGTGGTCGGAAGCCGAAACTGGATAACCCCGGCGGCGGAAATGGAACAGCTCTACTTCCCTCAGGGAGACTGGATCATTGATGCCATCCATGAACGGATTCTGCCCCTGAAAGGGTATCACCCCGTTACGGTGCAGACTACCCTGGATTTGATGCGGAGGAACCGGCTGGGAGTATAACGAACAAAAAAAGGAAGTAATCAGTATGGAATCAGTTGAGTACCCAGGCATTGCGAGTATTATCAGGGGACTGTGGATCAATACCTCAGGAGGTCCCTGGGTTGTTATGTCAAGCCTCCTCCAAGCGGAAACAGTACCACCGGAGGCGTTTACGGTCGATATTGGCCCTGCATTGCGGGAAGATACAAGCATTAATGAGGATATCGCCGCGAAGATATTCCGGGAAGCCTACACTGCGTGGGAATTCGAAAAAGCCCCTGGCGGGGTTGAAGCGGCAGTTCAAACTGGAGCCATAAGGAAACAGCCTTCTTGCGTGGCGGTAAAGAACCGCGATACGGTCCTTGCCTTGTATTGGATAGATCGGGATTTTGATGCTGCCAGAAAACGAATGAACGATAAAAACGCCGCTCTTTTTGAAGAAAAAGTGCCCCATACCTCGATAATGAACTATAAGTACATCCCGGGGATAAACACGGCTCAACGGGCCGATGTGGTAAAGAACAAGATAGCCCTGGTAACCGGCGGGGCCCAGGGTATCGGACAAGAAATAGTCCGGAGCCTGGCCACCTCCGGGGCCTTGGTTTTTATCGCTGATCTCAACCTGCAAGGGGCGGAACAACAGGCCCAGGCCATCAATACCGCCTGCAAGCGGACCGCGGCGATTCCCGTGCAGGTGAATGTTTCCAACGACGCATCGGTTCAGCAGCTCTTTGAATCGGTGGTGAAAACAGTCGGGGGTTTGGATATTTGTATCAGCAACGCCGGTGTGCTCAAGGCCGGAAGCGTTCTGGAACAGAACCTCGATGATTTTAAGTTCGTTACCGATGTCAATTACACGGGGTTCTTCCTGGTATCAAAATACGCAGCCCTGCTGTTCCGGCGGCAGCACCGGACCGCCCGTGCCTGGAAGACCGACATCATCCAGATCAATTCCAAATCGGGCCTTGAGGGATCAAACAAAAACAGCGCCTATTCAGGGGGGAAATTCGGCAGTTTAGGCCTGGTCGAGAGTTTTGCCCTGGAACTGGTGGAGTACAACATCAAGGTGAATGCGGTCTGCCCCGGCAACTTCTTAGACGGCCCCCTTTGGTCAGACCCGGAAAAGGGCCTGTTCATCCAGTACCTCAGAGCCGGCAAAGTACCTGGAGCCAGGCATGTTGCCGATGTAAAAGCCTATTATGAAGCCAAGGTCCCCATGAAACGGGGCTGCATCGGCGCCGATGTGATGCGGGCCATCTACTACATCATCGAGCAGGAGTATGAAACCGGTCAGGCAGTCCCCGTTACCGGCGGGCAGGTGATGTTACACTAAGTTTGGGCAGCGATGAGATCACCAACACGATGAGCGCCCCTTGTCATGACAGGGACAAAACCCCAGCCCAGGCAGAGATGCTTTACAACCGCCTCACCAAACGGTTCAGACACTTGAAAAAATGGGCCAGGCGTATCGGAACCGACGCGTTTCGCCTCTATGACCGGGACATCCCGGAGATTCCCCTGGTCCTTGACCGCTATGGGGAAGGCGTTTCCGGTGCCTTGTACGAACGACCCTATGAAAAAGACGAGACTGAGGAACAGCATTGGCTTCATGCCATGACCGAGGCTGCTGCTGCCGCCCTGGAAATCCCCATAACCCAGGTGTTCCTCAAACAGCGGAAACGGCAGCGGGGTGTAGCCCAGTACGATAAACTCCGGGACCGGCATTTCACCCAGGACGTCCATGAAGGGGGGCTTGTCTTTCGGGTGAACCTTTCAGACTACCTTGATACAGGACTGTTTCTCGACGCCCGCAGGATGCGGACCTTGATCCGCGCCGAAGCAGGGGGCAAAAAAGTCCTCAACCTCTTCTGTTATACTGCCACGTTTTCAGTGTACGCCGCCGCCGGTGGAGCTACAGAAGTTGATTCAGTGGACCTCTCCAACACCTACCTGGACTGGGCTGCGGTCAACTTTGCGCTTAATCACCTTGAGGCCCGTACTCCTGAGGCGGTCCATGCTCACGGGAACCTTCCACCTTTCAGACTTATCAGGGCGGAGGTACTCCGCTTCCTGTCCGAAGCAGCCCAGGCCCGGCTTTCCTGGGACCTCATCATCCTCGATCCTCCTCGTTTTTCCAATTCAAAAAAGATGATCACCACCTTGGATATACAACGGGATCACCAGGAACTCATCTCCCAGTGCCTCAAGCTGCTCACCCCCGGGGGGACGCTCTGGTTCCGCGTCAATGCCCGTCATTTTCACCTCAGCGCTTTCCCCGGGGTGGAGATCCAGGACCTGCAAGCCCAAACGACAGATGAGGATTTTAAAGGAAAGCGGATGCTGCCGTGCTTTACCTTGAAGGTATAGCGCGAAAATTCCCACTATTCAGTTAAAATCCTACCTCCTTTACCTTCTTGGCATCCGTCTTTGCATAGGGTTGATGAAGCGAATCGACCATGTCCGTCACTCGTCTTTGCGTCTTATTACCGAGGAAATCCGGGAAAGAAACATAGAAGGAGCTGTTGCGGAACTGGGGGTGTTCAAAGGGGACTTTGCCAAACGCCTTAACATCGCCTTTCCCGACAGAAAGCTCTATCTCTTTGACACCTTCGACGGGTTTGATGAGCAGTGTCATTATCATGAAATAATAGCTATGAATAAACCTTCCCATACTGGTATATTTCAGACGCTTGCTTTCGTAAATGCGCCCTTGAGATTTGACAGGTGGTTCTTGTACAGGGTGAAAATCCCGGAATTTTGAGCTGTTTTTCCCCTTGACAAAATATTGTTTTTTATACATAGTCTTACTATTCCGATGGGAATATTAGATCGTTAAGGAGTGAGACATGAAAAAAGGATTAATGGTTACGGTGGCCCTTGTTTTGGGGCTTGCTGCGGTGTTTGCAGGGGCTAAAAAAGAGGGTGCTGGAACTCAGCAAACAGTGGTTAAAATCGGCCTCATGGGGGAGGAATTAAGGCCCGCCTGGAAGGCCAAGGCCCTGGAACAAGAAGGGATCAAGGTGGAACTGGTTAATTTCAGCGACTATGCGGTGCCCAACCGGGCGCTCTTCGATGGGGACATCGACCTGAACTCATTCCAGCATGATGCTTTTCTGCAGAATGAGATCAAAAACCAGAAATATGAGCTTACCGCGATTGGCAATACGGTGATCTTCTTTTTGGGGGTCTATTCCCATAAGATCAAGAGCCTCGATGAACTGCAAGACGGGGATACGGTGGTCATCATGAATGACGCCACTAATGGGGGCCGTGCCCTCAAGGTACTTGAGGCTGCAGGGGTTTTCACCCTGGATCCTTCCAAGGGGAATGTTCCTACGATACAGGATATTGTTTCCAATCCCAAGAACATCCAGGTCGTGGAGGTAGACGCCTCCCAAACCTGGCGCACCCTGGATGACCCCCAGGTCGCGGCGGCAGTGGTGAACTCAAACTTTGTGGTTGACGGCGGCGGTGTGCCCGCACAGGATGCCATCTACATTAAGCCTATTGACCAAGAGGGGGATAAGCCGTATATCAACCTCCTGGTGGCCCGGACCAAAGATAAGGACAATCCGGTTTACCAAAAGGTGGTTGCCGCTTTCCAGACCGAAACAGTCGCCAAGGTCATAACCGATGAGCCGCCCTTAAAGGGTACTGCCCTGCCGGCCTGGTAGTATGGTTTGTCAGGATCCCCCTGTTATAGGAGCCATACTGATGAGATTACCGGATGCATTAAAAGAAGAACACCGTATCGGGGGTTGCTGCTGTAAATAATGATAAAGCTCACCGGTGTATCAAAGACCTTCAGAACCGACCGGGAAATCCATGCGGTCCATGATGTTTCCCTTACCATAGAAGCAGGGGATATCTTCGGGGTGATCGGCTTTTCCGGCGCAGGAAAGAGTACCCTGGTACGGTGCATCAACCTCCTGGAACGGCCCGACTCAGGGCAGATACTGGTGCATGATCAGGACCTGACACGCCTCACCGAAACGGAACTGCGGCTGGCCCGTAAAAAGATCGGCATGATCTTCCAGCACTTCAACCTCTTCCGTTCCCGGACCGTGGGAAGCAACATCAGTTTTCCCCTGAAATACGCTGGCCTTTCCAGGGAAGCGGTTGCAAAACGGGTACAGGAACTCCTTGAACTGGTGGGCCTTGAGGACAAGGAAACCGCCTATCCGTCCCAGCTCTCAGGGGGCCAGAAACAGCGGGTCGGCATAGCACGGGCCTTGGCATCGAACCCTGCGGTTTTGCTCTGCGACGAGGCCACCAGCGCCCTGGACCCCCAGACGACCCAGTCAATCCTGGCCCTGCTTAAGAAGCTGAACGAGAAACTGGGCCTTACTATTGTGATCATTACCCACGAGATGCAGGTGATAAAGTCGATCTGCCGCCATGCGGCGGTCATGGATAAGGGTATCATCGTTGAAGCCGGTTCGGTGTTTGATATTTTCTCAAATCCCCAGGCTCGGATCACCAAGGACTTTATCGCTACCACATCCCATCTTAATAAGATCCACGAGCTGCTGGCTACAGATTCGCCCCTGGTCAGGCTCAAACCCAATCAGACCTTGTGTCACTTTAGTTATACCGGGCATAATACCGTAGACCCCCTGATTTCCACTGCTTCGATGCTCTTCAACGTACAGCTCAACATCATTTTCGGCGATCTTGATATCATTCAGGAAACGCCCCTGGGGGGCCTCATCATCATCCTTGAAGGTGAAAAGACCGCAGTGGAGCATACCGTGCACTGGTTTGTTGAACGGGGGGTACGGGTGGAGGAACTGAAACATGGCTGAACTGGCGCGGGCGCTCATGCCCCATGTGATGGATCGGATTCCAGAACTCCTCATCAGTCTCTGGCAAACCATCTACATGATCCTCGTTACCGGGAGCATCTCCTTTGTATTCGGCATCATCTTTGCGGTGATCCTCACCATAAGCCGGAAAGGGGGGATCCTGGAAAATATGGTTCTCTGGACGGTGCTGGACAAGATCATCAACTTTTTCCGCTCTGTTCCCTTTATCATCCTCATTGCCCTGCTCATCCCCCTGACCAGGCTCATCGCCGGCACCGCCATTGGGGTACGGGGGGCCATTCCACCCCTCATCTTCGGCACTGCCCCCTTCTTTACCCGTCAGATGGAAAGCGCCCTGGCAGAAATCGACGGCGGTTCTGTTGAAGCCGCCTTATCCATAGGAACCGGCCCCCTGGGCATCATCTTCCGGGTGTACCTTAAAGAAAGCGTCCCCGGCATCATTCGGGGCGTTACCATCACCCTCATAAGCCTGGTGGGACTTACCGCCATGGCCGGAGCCGTGGGCGGCGGCGGTCTCGGGGACTTTGCCATTCGCTATGGGTATCAGCGCTACCAAACGGACATCACTATTGTGACGGTGATCATCCTCATCCTCCTGGTTTCTCTGGTCCAGGGGGTGGGAAATTTTTTCGCAAAAAAGATGAGCCACTGAGGAAGATGCCGGATACGAATAGACGGACAGAGGGATTCGGGGAGTCGGTGATACGCAGGATGTTGCTATGGAACATGGGGCTATCAATCTTTCCCAGGGCTTTCCTGATTTTGATCCGCCGGTGGAGCTGACCAGGGCGCTGGCGGAAACTACGGGATCTGGTCCCCACCAGTACGCGATTACCTGGGGGCACCCTGAATTCGGTGATAATCAGCGGCCCCGTCCTGCGCCGGGCTACTTCACCAGGCGCAGAGGCTGGTCGCCATGAGCACCCACCACTTCCTCACGCAGGGGATTGATGGTCAAGTCCATGCCCTCAAGGGCAAGCGCTCCGAGTAATACGTCTTTTTCATGGGGAAGGCTGTACAGGCGGTATAGCGGTCTTGCCAGTGGATCGCAACCGGCTCTGTAATACCGCAGGGTTCCGTCGCACCACCGGCTACTTCGGACATGGCGGTATTCAGTATCTCCAGCCCAAGTTCCGCACGGATCCGCTCATTAATCACCAGCGTCCATGGGCCTGTGTCCACCATTGCCTTGATCGTAGTCTGCCGGACTTCCGAGTTTTTGATAAGCCTCGTGAGAGCATTACCCACATCACGGGCATTTTTCAGCGTGATTTCTGTATACACTAAACTCATACAAACCTCCATCTGGTTATTGATACTGCTATTATACCCTATTTCCCACGTTTTGTCTCTTGCTCCCTGAGTATCAGTGTCTATCAGATGGTCCTGCTCCAGCCGCTCCAGTTCATCCCGGCTAAACGCTTTCCGCAACTTTGCTATATCATTACATGACAGAGTGGTATGTGTATACTAAGGCTATGAACACCAGAAAAGAAACGCCCAAAACCGCGCTTTCCCGCATCTACTTCATTGACCGCCGGATCGCGTCGGGGGCATACCCGAACACTCGCCAACTCGCGCAGGAATATGAGACCAGTCCCTCGACTATCAGCCGCGATATTGATTTCATGCGCGCACAGCTTAACGCGCCGATTGAGTATGACCATCAGCGCAATGGCTATTATTACACGGAAAAAACCTTTCGATTACCTGCTGGGTTTGCCGGAGACAAAGACATGCTGGCGCTTGGTATGGCAAAGACCCTGCTCTCCCTCTACCGCGACACGCCGCTCTATGAGTGTGCGCGGGAACTCCTTGATCTCATCACCATGCCGTTAGTCGCGTCTCTGCGAGAGGGAGTGTGCAAGCCCGAGGAAACGCCGTGGTATGAAAGCCGTGTTGTGGTTCCGCAGGTCGCGTCCGCGCCGGTTTCCCCTGAAGTCTGGGAAGTGATCATCCACGGCCTGCGGGAAAACCGCATCATCACCTTTGAGTACCAGGGCGCGTGGGACGAGGACTACCGGAGCAGGCGCGTCCGCCCGTATCAGCTCCTGTTTGACAACGGCGCGTGGTACCT
>JAITNU010000072.1 GCA_031290325.1 Treponema sp. | reverse complement strand
ACGGTCGTAAATGACACACCCATGTCGGTTACTTCGGTAAACATACTTTGCAGGGTATTAACGGTCTGGGCCGCCACTTCCCGTATCTTCTCGATGCCGGTTCGCATAGCCTTGATTTCATTCGAGATGGACGCGGATTCCTTATTCGACGATTCGGCCAGCTTACGAACTTCACCGGCGACCACCGCAAAACCCCTGCCTGCCTCGCCTGCGTGCGCCGCCTCAATGGCCGCGTTCATCGCCAGAATGTTCGTCTGAGCCGCGATGTTGACCAGCGTCGCGTTGGTCTCCTCAAGAAAAGCCGACTGCTCGGCGATATGGCTGAGTTCTTCAGAAAGCAGACTCAGCATTTTCCGCCCTGCTTCAGAGGAGCTACTGAGCTTGCCCGTGGTTTGATGGGCCTGCTCCACAATGGTTCGCACCGAATCAATATCCCTCACCAGATGTTCGATTGATTCCGCTGAACTGGTAATGCTCTGACCCTGGGTCTCAACCGCAGTTTCAAGAGAATCAATATTTTTGATGATTTCTTGCACCGAAGTTGCGGTTTCTTCTACCGAACCCATCTGAACCCCGGTCTGCTCCTGCACCGAATCTATACACTGGGTAATAACATTAAGGCTATTGGACGAGTCTTTGATGGCGCCTCTCAGATTCGTCGTGATATTCGCCTGTTTGCCGATCAGTTCAGTATTGATATCATTCATGGTACTCTGTAAGTTATCCTTAATGATACAGAGCGCCTGTTGCATATCCCCGATTTCGTCATTCTGGTTTCTCGTTATTTCGATATTAAAGCGCAAATCAGCCAGGGCTTTTGCCGCTCCTACCATTTCAGTAATCGGATGGATGAGCGTTACTTTGAAAATCACTACACTTAACCCCACGGAAATCAATAAAATAAGCAGAGAAATCATGAGGATATAGGTAATATTCTGGCCAGTTCTGGTATTTATGATGTCATACACCGATGACATTTCAACGCCGACAAACAAAATGCCGATTATTTCAGTGCTGTTCGGGGTAAATATCGGCGCGTATCCGGTAATATATTGCTTATTGAGAATCACCGCGTTTCCGGTGTATTCTCTGCCGCTGTTCACCGGCGCGAAGGCGGCGCTACTGGAACCAAGAAAGGTTCCCACAGCCCGCTTGCCGGAATCGTCTATGATACTGGTCGTGATGCGGCGATAGTCATTGCCGTCCCGTATAAAAATAGTGGCTACAACCCGTAAGTCTTTTGAGAACGCATCGATCACGTCATAGCGTTCATCGAGCATCTGTCCCCGCTCGTCAAGTAGATGACCGTTGCTCAAACGCAACACGCCGTATTGGTCTTTTATCATGTAGCGCAGGGAATTCATATCGCCCTGGATTTTCTTTTCAACCATGGTTACAGCGGTTTCAAGGCTCATGGTTCTCATTTGTGAAATCGAAAACAGCGCAAGAACCAAAATAGACACGAACACAAAGAGTGACGATAATCCCACTATTTTTAGTAAAATACTGCCTTTACGAGTACCTTGTTCCATAAAAACTCCTTTACGCTTTGGAGACATCATCCGCGAGCCGTCCAACGCTTTCCTTTGACAGGATATTGATAGTACGATTGAACAGCATCAGGGAAAGTCTTATTACGACAACGGTCATAAGAGTCGCTCAAATTTGATAAAGCCACATATTATGGTTATCAAACAGTCTAAAAAAAACAAAACACCTGTAATAAAATATACATAGGGGGAGGGCGAGACACAAAAATATAACACCTCAACTTAGATGCGGTGACCTTCATGGGAAAACCTTGCGTCCTATCGGACTGGATGTATATTCCCCGCCCAACGGACGGTGTGGACGACGATTGCTTGCAGGTCATTCCACAGATACTAAATATAGTATATACGAAGCAGCATTTTTTGTCAAGAAAAAAGATAAAAAAGATTTGAGGGCTTTGAAGCCGGATCCAGGTCGCCCCCGGAGAAGTAGCAACTTACCGGAAATCTCCGGCAAAGCGGATTTCGTCGCAGTATTCGCAGCGGTAGGTCCGCAGTTCCTGGTTTTCCAGGTAAAAAATATGGGGGATATACTTTTCCGTGGAAGTAATGCACCGGGGATTTTTACAGATGAGGACATCCTCCACCCGCTGGGGGAGTTTCAGGTGGATCTTCTCGCTTATCTGTTCCCTTTCAATGATATTCACCGTGATATTCGGGTCGATGATACCGAGAATGTCGAGGTTAATGGTGATGGTATTGTCGATTTTGATGATATCCTTCCGGCCCATACGGTTGGAGCAGGCGTTTACCACAAAGGCCACCGTGTGGGGGAGCTTGTCAAGTCCAAGCCAGTTGAAAATCTTGATACCCTGTCCGGCTTTAATGTGATCGATGACGATTCCATTCCTTATTTGCGCGATGTTCAGCATAGGTATATTCCTATCACAAAATTGATGGCAATGATACCCCCATGCAAAACCACGTTTCAACTCCGTATAGCAAGTATGAACCATTGTGTACACCTCCCCGCGCTGCTCAGGGAATACCTGTTTCCTTCCGGCTGCGCAAGCTGCGGCAGGATGCTCCTTGACTCAGAGGAAGCCTGGTATGGCTTATGCCGGGATTGTATGCCCGGCTTTGTTATAGATCGGGAGGCCCGCTGTGCTCTATGCGGACGTCCCCTCATTTCTGAACAGGGGCGCTGCCTAAGCTGCCGGGAACGGACATATCATTTTGACCGGGTAATGACCCTCTTTCCCTATACCGGGGCGTATCGAACCCTGCTCAGGGCCTATAAATTCGGCAAGCACCGGGCTTTGGGCAATTTCTTTCAGGAAAAACTCATCCAGGGGCTTTCCCTGTTCCCTGCCTCGCTCCTGAGAAACCCTGTCTGGATACCGGTTCCGCCAAGGCCAGGAAAGATAAAACAGACCGGCTGGGATCAGATTGAATACCTGGCACGGCTGCTTGAACGCACATCACCGCAGGAAGGGAGCCTTCCCCTATACCGCTGTCTTAAACGGCTTCCCTCACAAAGCCAGAAGGAACTGAGCGGGGAAAACCGGAAAACCAATCTCCTGGGCCGGATTCGCTGTACCAAAAAGGTCCCCCGGGAAGTGGTCCTGTTTGACGATGTGTTCACCACCGGGTCTACTATGGATGCCTGCGCCGCGGCCCTCAAAGGAGGAGGCGCTGAACAGGTCTATGGGGTGTGTCTTTTTTATGATTAGGGCTATAACTCACAAGAGCAGCATCGCATCCCCGTAGCTGAAGAACCGGTACCCTTCCCTGATCGCTTCGGTATAGCTCGCTAAGATGTATTCCCGGCCTGCAAAGGCAGAGACCAGCATGAGCAGGGTGGATTCCGGGGTGTGGAAGTTGGTAAAGATGCCGTCTATCACCTTAAAAGTATAGCCAGGGTATATAAAGATGGAGGTGGTCCCTGTTCCGCGTACCAGTGCCTCCCCGTGCCAGGCGGATTCTAAGGTACGGACGCTGGTGGTCCCCACGGCAATGAGCTTTCGGCCTTCGGCCTTGGCCTGCTCAATCCGGCGGGCCGTGGGTTCGTCAATGCTGAAGACTTCCTCATGCATGGCATGATCCTCGATGTGCTCGGTCCGCACCGGGAGAAAGGTGCCAAGCCCCACCTGGAGGGTGATAAAGGCCGTTTCTATGCCCCGCTCTGCCAATTGGGAAAGGAGTTCATGGGTAAAGTGCAAGCCTGCGGTGGGCGCCGCAGCAGAGCCGGGGGATGCGGCATACACCGTCTGATACCGTTCACTGTCTGCAGGAAGGTCCCGCCGTTTGATATAGGGTGGCAGGGGGATATGGCCATGTACCTCAAGCCATTCATCACCAACGGGATGGTCAAACCGGATCATTCTGAAGGACCCTGCTTCTTCGGTAATTTCCCCTTCGATTCCCCCTTCAAAGAGATACCTGCTCCCGGACCGCCGCCGCCGGGCGCGGGGTACCAGGGCTTTCCAGGTCCACTCATCCAGCTTTGTTACCAGGAGCAATTCAACTGAGGCGCCGCTTGCCCTTGAGACCCCCCGGATCCGGGCCTTCCGTACCCGGGAATTGTTGAACACCAAAAGGGAACCTGGTTCCAGCAGTTCAGGTAAGTCCCTAACCCAATGGTGCCTGCGGCTCGTCCGGTCCAGTACCATGAGCCGGCTTTGTCCCCGCTGCTCCGGGGGAAACTGGGCGATGAGCTGCTCAGGCAGCTTAAAAGAGAAATCCGTTCGCTTCATGAGTATCACTCTGGCTCCTGGCAAGGCCCAGATGTTTGTATGCCAGATCAGTTACCAGCCTGCCGCGGGAGGTGCGCTGTAGCAGCCCTGACTGGATGAGGTATGGCTCGTAGTAGTCCTCCAGGGTATCCACCACTTCCCCCACCGAGATGGCCAGGGTCTCAGCCCCCACAGGGCCGCCGTGGTACCGCTCAATGATGATGCGGAGTATCTCCCGGTCGTGTTTTTCAAGACCCAGCGCATCGATTTCAAGCCGCTTAAGCCCCTCTTCCACGACCTGCCGGGTAATGGAAGCTGCCCCCAGGACCTGGGCAAAGTCCCGCATACGCCTTAAAAGCCGGTTCGCCACCCGCGGGGTCCCACGGGCAGAAACCCCCAGGAGGGCGGCGGCGTCATCCTCAATAGCAATCTTCAGTATCCCTGCAGAACGCCGGATAATGGCTTCTATCTCAGGCTGTTCATAAAAGGAAAAACGGCAGGTTATACCAAAGCGGCTCACCAGGGGGCTTGAGACATTCCCCGCCTTGGTGGTAGCCCCTACCAGGGTAAAAGAAGGGATCGGAATCCTGATGGTCCGGGCGCTGGGGCCTTGCCCGATGATCCAGTCAAGCTCATAGTCTTCCATGGCAATGTACAGCATTTCTTCAATCGTAGGTTTGAGCCGGTGTATCTCATCAATGAAGAACACCGTCTTTTCCGTTACCGTGGTGAGAATCCCCGCCAGGTCCTTGGGCTTATCCAGGGCCGGCGCAGAGGTTACCTTGAAATCCGTCTCCAGTTCATGGGCCACTACCTGGGCTAAAGTGGTCTTTCCCAGCCCCGGTGGTCCGGTCAGGAACAGGTGATCCAGGCTTTCCTGCCGTCCTTTGGCTGCAGCAATAAAAACCGCCAGATTGTCCTTCATCGCGGTCTGGCCCACAAATTCCCTGAGGGTCCGGGGCCGCAGGGAAAAGTCCCGCTCATCTTCCACCAAAGGGGTTTCAGGATGGAGGATGCCCGCTACTTGCTCCTCGGGGGGATTTTTTTCATTTTTTTCATTAGGGGATTGCCCTTCCCCGGCGTTTTTCCCGTCAGACTTTGTCGCAGCTTTTGCTTTTCCCATTATGAAAGAACTATAGCCCGGCATCGGCTGCTTTACAAGAAGCCCTTCTGCATCACGGTATTTTTTGGTAATACCAGTTCTGACATAATTTCTCTGATATTCATACCATTACACTCCATATACAGGAAAGTATTCCAATAGGGATTGATACCTTGCCCCTGGTTTCTCCTTTTTTTATCTTATAGGTATGGATTACGAAAAACTAACCATCAAAGCCCAGGAGTCGCTCAATGAAGCCTCCGCTATTGCCCAAAAAGCGGATCATTCCCAGGTGGAGATTGAACATATCTTGTTGGCCCTGCTGCGGCAGCAGGACGGCATTGTTACCCCTATCATTGAACGGATCGGGGCGGATATTGCCCACATTACCCAGGGGGTGGAGGCCCTGACCACGGCGACTCCCAAAATTTACGGGGAAGCGGCGCAGCTTTATTTTTCTTCTGCAGCCTCCAAGATCCTTGCCAAAGCCGAAACCGAGGCCGCTTCTCTCAAAGACGAGTATGTTTCTACGGAACACATCCTCATTGCGATTGCCGCTGGGGAGGGGAAGACGGCGGAGCTTCTGAAAAAAGCAGGGGTTACCAAGAACGCCATTCTCGGGGCGCTGAAGCAGGTCCGGGGGAACACCCGGATCACCGACCAGAACCCCGAGGACAAATACCAGGTGCTGGATAAGTATTGCCGGGACCTCACCGCCCTGGCGCGGCAGGAGAAGCTCGATCCGGTGATAGGCCGGGATGAGGAGATCCGCCGGGTGATGCAGGTGCTGTCCCGGCGGACCAAGAATAACCCGGTCCTCATCGGTGAGCCAGGGGTGGGGAAGACCGCCATTGCCGAGGGGCTTGCCCGACGTATTGTGGCCGGGGACGTACCTGAAGGGCTTAAGGGCAAGAAGCTCCTCGCCTTGGACCTGGGTGCCCTGGTGGCCGGGGCGAAGTTCCGGGGGGAATTTGAGGAACGCCTCAAGGCGGTAATCCACGATATCCAGGCTTCTGATGGGAAGATTATCCTCTTCATTGATGAACTCCACACCCTGGTGGGGGCAGGTGCTGCGGAAGGCGCCACGGACGCGTCGAATCTCCTCAAACCTGCCCTGGCACGGGGGGAGCTGCGATGTATTGGGGCCACCACTTTGGATGAGTACCGCAAGTACATTGAGAAAGACGCTGCCCTGGAACGACGCTTCCAGCAGGTCTATACTGCGGAACCTTCGGTGGAGGATACTATCGCCATACTCCGGGGGCTTAAAGAACGCTACGAGGTACACCACGGGGTGCGGATAAAGGACGATGCCCTGGTGTCTGCCGCGACCCTCTCGAACCGGTACATTACGAGCCGCTTTCTGCCGGACAAGGCCATTGACCTGGTGGACGAGGCCGCAAGCCGGCTTAAGATGGAACTGGACAGCCGTCCCACAGAACTGGATAAACTGGAACGCCGGCTCTTGCAGCTTTCTATTGAAAAGCAGGCCCTGCAGCGGGAAGAAGACGATGCCTCCAAAGAACGGCTCGGAAAGCTGGAAAAGGAAATCGCCGATCTTGGGGCTGAACGGGATGCCATGAAGGCCCGATGGGATAGTGAGAAGCAGGATATAGCCCAGATCCGGGATTTAAAACAGCGTATTGAGGAACTCAAAATCGAAGAAACCCGGTATGAACGGGAGGGGAATCTGGCCAAGGCTGCGGAGGTCAAGCATGGCCGCATTCCAGAGGCCCAGAAGAAGCTCAAGGCCCTCACGGACCTGATGGAGACGAAGCAGGAGGAAACGGCCCTGCTCCGGGAGGAGGTGAGTGAGGAGGATATTGCCCAAGTGGTATCCACCTGGACGGGGATTCCTATATCGAAAATGCTCTCAGGGGAACTCCAGAAATACCTCGACTTGGAGCAGGTACTGGGAAACCGCGTGGTGGGCCAGGACCTGGCCGTTGGCGTGGTGGCAGATGCCATCAGGCGGAACAAGGCGGGCCTCTCCGACGCGGCCCGGCCCCTGGGGTCCTTCCTGTTTCTGGGCCCTACGGGGGTGGGGAAAACTGAACTGGCCAAAACCCTGGCGGACTTTCTCTTTAACGATGAAAAGGCCCTCACCCGTATAGACCTGAGCGAGTACGGAGAAAAACATTCGGTAAGCCGCCTTATTGGGGCGCCCCCTGGGTATGTGGGCTACGAGCAAGGGGGACAGCTCACTGAAGCGGTGCGGCGGCGGCCTTACAGCGTCATCCTCTTTGACGAGATCGAGAAGGCCCACCCCGAGGTATTCAACGTATTCCTCCAGATCCTCGATGACGGCCGCCTGACCGATGGCCAGGGCCGGGTAGTGGACTTCAAAAACGTCATCATTATTATGACCAGTAACCTGGGGTCCGACCTTATCCTCGAAGCAAAACAGCCGGCGGATATCAAGGATGCTTTACTTGAACTCCTCAAACAGAGCTTCCGGCCGGAATTCTTAAACCGTATTGACGAGACGGTGATCTTCAACCACCTGGGCAAAGCAGAGATCGGCAAGATCGTGGATATCCAACTGAGGCGCCTTGTCGAGCGCTTAACCGAACGGAAGATCACGCTGAACATCACCGCCGATGCCAAGGAGCTTCTTGCTGAACGGGGCTATGATCCCCTATTCGGGGCACGGCCCCTGAAGCGGACTATCCAGGGGGAATTGGAAAATCCCCTGGCCAAGGCCATTATCGCAGGCAAGATCAAGGAAGGGGACACGGTAAACGTGGAAAAGAAACCGGAGGATGCGGAACTTACCTTCAAAAAGGGGCGATGATACTGAGGATGATAAAGGCCGCAGCCAGATGGAGGATTTCACCGATCTCTATTGCTGCTCCCAAGGCGTCTCCGGTGTAACCCCCAAGCTGTTTTCCGTAGACCCGGGCAAAAAAGAGGGCCGAGAGGAAGCCGGTCAGGGGCAACACCTGCAAGATGAGGAGGGGGGGCGGGGCCTTACTCCAGGAAAAACAGGGCTTAAACCCGGCGGCTCCAGTGCACAGCGCCCAGATCAGGGCGGTCCACAGAAGCAGGCTGAAGAGGGTTCCGGCTATTGCCCGCCAGGGCCGGGTGTTCCGGACCAGGGCACCCAGGCCCTCAGCGCGCAGCGGCTTGACCAAGGCGGGGAGCAATGCCCCACCAAAGCGGCCGCTCAGGGGATAGGCCAGCACCGCTGCGGGAAACTGCGGGATCCAGGGCAGCAGGGCATGGAGGAGCGCGGCCTTGAGGCTCAAGGCTGCAATGCCTGCAAAGAGGCCGTATACGCCAATCCGGGAATCCTTCAGGATGGCGGCCCGTTTTTCCGCACTGAAATTCCCCAGAAAGGCGTCCGCAGTGTCCACGAGTCCATCAAGATGAAACAGATTAAACCCCAGATATTGCACTACCAGCACGATGATGACCAGGAGGACAGAGCTGTCCAGACCCCAGAAAAGCAAAGCTCCCAAAAACGCAGGAAACAGCCCGGTCACCGGGAGGTAAAAATCAATCCACGAGGCATCAAAGGAAAAGCGTCCTACAACGGGAATCCGGGAAACCAGGCTGAGGGTCGAACGAAACCGGTCAAACATCACCCCCATTATATTGACTATGAATAAAATATCAAGGACCGTATTATTACAAAATCATGTCTCATAAAACCGGCTTTCATAAGCCCCTCTTAGCGATCTTCGCCTCCTATTACCGGCCCCACAGGAAACTCTTTGCCGCGGATATGTGCTGCGCCTTCTTAATCGCGGCAGTGGATCTGGCTTTTCCCGTGATGACCAAATTGACCCTTGAACGGTTCCTGCCCACAGGACAGTACCTGTTCTTTTTTATCATCATTGCCTTGATGATGGTCCTCTACCTCCTGCGGACCGCCTTCTCCTACTTTGTTACCTACTGGGGGCACACCGTGGGGGCCTATATCGAGGCGGATATGCGCCGGGACCTGTTCAGCCATCTCCAGGAACTTCCCTTTTCGTTCTACGACAACAACCGCACCGGTCACATCATGTCCCGTGTTACCACCGACCTTTTTGAAGTTACCGAGCTTGCCCATCACGGCCCGGAAGACCTCTTCATCTCCTTTTTAACCCTGACAGGTTCTTTTATCATCATGCTCTCCATGCGCTGGGAAATGGCCCTGGTGCTCTTCATCCTCCTGCCCCTGCTGGTATTCCACACCATTGTTTCCCGGAAGCGTATGCTTGCCACCTCAAAGAAGGTAAAGGAAAAAACCGCGGAGATAAACGCCTCCCTGGAATCCAGTATCTCTGGCGCACGGGTTGCCAAGGCCTTTACCAATGAGGACTATGAAACCGGCAAATTCAGGGACGGCAATGAACATTTTAAGGCAGCAAAGAAAACCTATTACAAATCCATGGCGAATTTCCACAGCACGCTGGAATTCTTGCTCCATATCCTCAATGTGGTGGTCATTGCCGTGGGGGGCCTTCTCATCATGGAGCACAAGATGAGCCTGGCGGAACTTATCACCTGTAACCTCTTTGTGGCAGCCTTTCTCCAGCCCATCCGGCGGCTCCAGAATTTCGTGGAACAGTATACCACCGGCATGGCGGGATTCTCCCGGTTTGTGGAAATCATGCGGGTAGCACCGGATATCCAGGATAAACCCGGGGTCTTCACCCTGGCTCAGGTTCGGGGGGATATTGCATACCAGGACGTAACCTTTTCATACAACCAAAACATACAGGTTCTGAAACACGTCAATCTCTCCATTCCTGCAGGGAGGACTATTGCCCTGGTCGGTCCTTCAGGGGGTGGTAAAACAACCCTCTGTCATCTGCTGCCCCGGTTTTATGAAACCAGGGAAGGACGCATCACCATTGACGGCCAGGACATACGGGATGTCACCCTTGCATCCCTGCGGCAGAACATCGGCATTGTCCAGCAGGATGTGTTTCTCATTGCCGGTACTATCAGGGAAAACATCAGATACGGACGTATCGACGCGCCGGAGGAAGCACTTATCGAGGCGGCAAAGCGGGCGGAGATCCACGATACTATTATGAAGATGCCAGCAGGGTATGACAGCGTGGTTGGGGAGCGGGGGATCAAACTTTCAGGGGGCCAGAAACAGCGGATAAGTATCGCCCGGATATTTCTCAAAAATCCGCCTATTCTTATCCTGGACGAGGCCACCAGCGCCCTGGATACTGCCACGGAAACGCGGATACAGCAGGCTCTGGAAGAACTTTCCCGGGGACGCACCACCCTGGTTATTGCCCACCGGCTTTCCACTATCCATAATGCGGACCGCATCGTGGTCATCGACGATGAGGGCATCCAACAGCAAGGCACCCATGACGAACTCATGGTTCAGGGCGGCCTCTATGCAGGACTGTACCGGGCACAGTTTCAAGCCAGGAGCTGAACATCCCTAATTGTTGTACTCGTCAGAGGCCACCGTACCCGATGCCAGGGAGATACCCTGCTCATCAAGAAAACTAAGCAGATAGTCCTGGTCGAAAAAGCCGGCCAGTTCATCTGCCTGGATACGGGTAAAATACAGGATAATCCGCAGGGAGCTGGTTTCATTATCCCCTCCCCAATGGGTCTCCTTGGCCTCCCGCTGGAGCACGGTAAAATAAGGGTTATTCTGCTTGAAGTGATACCCCAGTTCAATCCGGGGAGAGGCCCGTGAAGAAACGGAAAATCTGAATTGCCCCCATTCGGTGGTACTCTGCAGGGTTCCATAGGCGGACCGGGATTTCGAGGGCTTGTTGGTGAGATTCCGGGCCTCGTAATCCGCATGATACCGCTTCACTGCGGCAATGAAGCCCTCCCGTCCTGTTTTATCCCAGTACTGCCGGTAGGTTACGGTCTGGTACTTAAACTCCAGGTACACCCGGTCCAAACGGGGATCAAACACCAGGGAAACCGGTTTCTGTTCCAGGCCGGAAGAGAAGAACTTATCAAATTCCATGTTTGCCGAACCCAGGGGAAGGGGGTCCACATCGGCAACCATAGCGGTATTAACCGCCTTCGTACCGGCGCAGGAACCCAGGACCATACCGGCAAAACCAATACAACATAAAACACCCCTGAGGGTCTTTAACCATTTCATTCCACAGTCTCCTTTTTCTCTATTTTCTCTATTTCTTTCCCCAGGGCCTGCGGATGCGGCCGGATGAGGATATCTCCAAACATACGATTCTGCAATATCACAATCATCCGGCTCTTGACCGCCTCAAGGATCGCGAGAAAGGCGCAGACAATATCCATGACCGAGCCTTCCCTGACTACCAGGTCTGTAAAGCCACATTCCCCCCGGGATTCCAGCAGTTCCACCATGAGGGTGATTTTCTCGTTCACCGACACCTCTTCGTATAAATCAATGATCCGCTCACTGGAAAGATTGGACATGAGGGAGGAAAAGGTTTTTAAGAGGTCCCAGACATCCATCTGTTCCCACAAGGTCTCCTCCCCAAAGGGAAGGGCACGCTGGAGTTTTTTCCGCTCGATCACCCATTCCGCTTCCCGTTCCTTTTCCTCCATGAGTTCCGAGAGTTTTTTGAATTTCTGGTACTCAATGAGCTTGTCCACCAGTTCCTGCCGGGGATCCTCGATTTCCTCATCCAGGTTCATTTCCACCGGCAGGAGCATCCGGGACTTGATGTACAACAGGCTCGCGGCCAGGGCATGGAATTCGGTAACATCCTCCAGGTCAAGCTCGGTGACGTAGCTTAAATACTGGAGGTATTGTTCGGTAATCTGAGCAACCGGGATATCATAAATATTGACCTCATTTTTCTTAATTAAAAAGAGGAGGAGGTCAAGGGGACCTTCAAATTCCTTTAATCTGAAGCTATGGGCGGCACTGGTATCCATCTGATTACGAGTATATTATATCCGGCCTGTTCCCGCAACAGGTATTCGATGAATTTAACCACGAATTTCACGAATGTGCGCTACCCCATTTTCCAATTTTCTAAAAGTTCATTTTATTGTTTATGTATAAGCTCCATGAATGTATGCCTGGAAAATTACATTTGTGTAGCTTTTAGAGACAAAAAAATGCCTCAAGGACCAAACCCTATCCAAAAGCACTCCATGGCGGCAAAAATGTGGTGGAGTGAGGTGGGAATGGCGTAAGTCATGACCTACGCCGAACGTAACCCGATGGAGCTTTAGGGCGAGGTTGTTGATTATTTTTTTGGTATTCCATTTTCACATGATACATTTACCTGGCATTTTCCACATCCATACCGCGGTTTATGTTTTTCCCTTGTTAAATCTAAAAATTCATTACACAATGAATGTATTTTTCCATGTTCTAATGTGATTGCATGAATCGGACAATTTTTAACACATTTACCACATAAATTGCAATATTCATATATTTCAGTATAATTCCTTTTATCAGGTGCAAAATATCCATTTGTAATTAAACTACCTAAACGTCCTGCTATTCCTTTTGATGTTATTAGACCTTTTGAAAGTCCAAAAGTACCCAAACCACAAATATAAGCTACATGCCTTTCAGACCAATTGCTGGTATAATACTTTTCGTTCTTTTTATCAATAGTTACTGAACTCTTTGATGAAAATCTATTATCCGTACAAGGAGCAACCGTCTTATAGCCATTATTTTCCAAATATGTTTTTATGTAATTACATATCTCATGAATAAATGATTGCCCCTCACTTCTACCATGAAGCCATTCCAGGGAAGGCCAATCTCTATTATCTTTATTTGCATTTTTAATTCTTGTGGTAAAAGGAAAAAATATTGAAATAATAGTTCTTGCTTCATTATTCCATTCTTTAGGTGACATAAAATTATTACCTATTATATTATTATCTTTCAATTTATTAAAATATGCATCATCGGCATCTGCAAAACCGATGAGGGGTTCATCAAATATTTTCAATCCTACCAGTTCAGGTTTTAATGCAACTTGTTCTTTTATATAATTATTTTCTGAAATATTTGTATAATTTATAATTTCATTAATTACTATATTTTTATTCATAGTTATAACTTTCTCCTTTTGTTATTTTCCTTTATATATGACCAATTGTCAATAGTTTTATTAACGTTTTTAGAAAAAATTTCGCATAACGTTCCGGCGGTATATGACGTTTAGCGGTTGAGAACAAGGGCTTTGCGCAGCAAAGACCGGCAATTGCAAAATGTGCCGAAGTTTTGGCGTGGGAGCTTTAGGCGACCTAGCCAAAACGGAGGCCAAGGGCGCAGCATATACCGACTTAGGAAACAGAAAGTGACAGGGAAAAATAATCTTGGGGCGTATAAGAGAAAACCAATCCCGGCTCAATAAAGAAGCCGTATTCCATGGTATCGGTGTAGTGTATGTTTGTTATGTGATGGTTATCGTCTGCGACGCACCAGATGAAAGGACTTGCTTTGAGGGAAAGCTCTATATCAAAATAGCGATTAAACTTTCCGTAAAATGCAAGCGCCGGAGAAATGATATGCCAACTCTGTTGATATGTCACCGCAGTACCAGTAGGTTCTTCAAACCAATGTCCCCCAGCCGGATACAAGAAAGAACCGCCGGATGATGTCCAGGAAAATGACATATAAGTATATACAAGATATGTTTTTAATAAAAAGGATTCAGATAACCGAAAAGACATACCGAGATCCGCGTCAATTAATAACGCGCTATCGGTTCTGTTATCATGTTCGGAATAATTTGTCAGCCATTTTGGATTATCAATTTCAAACAAAGAAACCGCATCCCAATCCCTATCTTCCATGACACCGCTTGCCCCCGGAAATCCAAACTTAAACGTCCCGTCCATGAAAAATCCCCACCGGCTTCCCGGTTTTTTCCAGTCAATGCCTACGTCTACACCCGCGTAACCAAGAGGCTTGCTGTCCCAGAGCAATTGACTCCATTTGTTGTCAGTTTTTGCATCCATGTAGACTATTTCTTCCCCCTGTCCGTGCAGCAAACCCAGCGAAGCCCCAATCGAAAAACGCAGTCCGCTTTTATTTACCGGCTGTTCCTGCGCCGTCAATCCCGGTGGAATCACGAGCAAGAGCGCCAAAAAAGATATTCTTGTTATATGCTTGGCGTACAAAGTTCGCCTGCTTGGATTGGCGCCAGACACCGCAAAAATATAAGCGCATTTCATACTAAACCACCTTATTGTTTTCTCCTTTCTACCGCACCATCAAATACATCTCTATAGCCGGATTGACGGGCTTTTGCAGTTCGATGGTCAAATTCCCGCTTACCCGCTGCCATTCGTCCAGAGACTGCACTACCGGCGAATGTTCGTACATGGGTTTGGTAAAAAAGTACGGGTTATATATCACCGGTCCCTGGTAACCCGAAGGAAGATCGATTATCGCATTGTAATTGCCTGTCTTCCA
>JAITNU010000024.1 GCA_031290325.1 Treponema sp. | reverse complement strand
CTAATAGTAAATATCAGATTGTATCGGTTATTCTACCCGACTCGGTGACCAGTATTGGTGTCTACGCGTTTATGTACACTAGTTTACTTACCATAGACTTGCCCGACTCGGTGACTAGTATCGGTGCCAGCGCGATTAGGCAGTGTACTTCGCTTACCACCATAGACTTGCCCGACTCGCTGCAAACTATCGCGAATTACGCGTTTTACAAATGTACTTCGCTTACCACCCTAGACTTCCCCGACTCGCTGCAAAGTATCGGTGGTAACGCGTTTGACGGCTGTAGTTCACTTACCACCGTAACCCTTAGAGGGTCGACTCCCCCGTCACTCGATTCTTATGCAATTCTCGGTTGGAGTGCGCTCACGGCAATCTATGTCCCGGAGGGCAGTGTGGACGCCTATAAAGCCGCGAATGGCTGGAGCGCCTACGCGGACAAGATTCAGGCGGGGCCATAAACGTCGTGGAAAAGTTTCCCACGAAGCACACGAAAACGACGAATATGTTGTTCCTGTGCTTAGTGTGGTTCGTAACGGAGGAACACGGAGGAGGAAAGAGATGTTGTATTCCCTCCGTGGGTACTCCGTGAAACTCCGTGGTTAAAAGGTGAACTATTTTTTTATTTGGTGGTCATCCACAAAGTATGCTGAGGCATCCGACCTTCATTGATGTAAAAAAATATCGCCATACCTTCCGATTTTTCCGATATATGTCCAAAATTCGTCGATTTCAAGGACATCATATTGCGTTTTTTCCATTTTTCTTTATACTTATACTATAACAATGGAGGCATGGGAAGGAGCTCACTATGTTGAATCAAGAAAAGGCTCGAAGAACACCGAGAGCGCCCAAAATCTGGGAAGCTCTCCTCTCATTGGTTGTGCTTATCGTCGTCATGGCGGTAGGTATCATTGTGTTCCACGTGGATCCGCACATCCCCATGATCATCGGTACGGCTTTTGCCGCGCTCATGGCATTGTGGCTGGGTTACGACTGGATCTATATCGAAAAGGCCATGTTTGACGGCATCCATCAGGCGCTGCAGGCTATCCTCATTCTGGCTGTCATCGGCGTTCTGATTGGCGTGTGGCTGACGGCTGGTGTCGTTCCTACGATGATCTACTACGGCCTCAAAATCATCTCCCCGCCGATCTTCCTGGTAGCCTCCCTCCTCGTCTGTTCCATCGTGTCCCTGGCCACGGGAACTTCCTGGGGCACCGCCGGTACTATCGGACTGGCGCTGATGGGCGTGGCCCAGGGGTTGGGTATTCCGCTGCCAATGGCAGCCGGCGCGGTTTTGAGCGGCGCCTATTTCGGCGACAAGATGTCCCCGTTAAGCGATACCACCAACCTTGCCCCGGCAATGGCAGGCACAGACGTGTTCACCCACGTCAAATTCATGCTTAAATCGACGATTCCCGCCTACCTCATCGTCGTCGTCATCTTCCTGCTGCTGGGCTTCCAGTTTGGCGGCGGCAACGCCGACACCAGCAAGCTCGACGTCATCACCAACGGGCTCCGGGAAAATTTTAACATCAATCCTGTCCTCTTAATCCCGCCCATCATGGTTATCGGCTGTATTGCCCTTAAAATGCCCGCCATCCCCGGCATCTTCCTCGGCGTCTTCGCCGGCGGTCTCTGCGGCGCCATATTCCAGGGCAACAGCTTCGGCGAGCTTTTGGGCACAGCCCACTATGGCTTCGAGAGTCAGACCGGCGTCGCAGAACTCGATGACCTTTTGACTTCGGGCGGCCTGAACAACATGATGTTCTCAATTTCGCTGACCATCCTCGCCATGACCTTCGGCGGCATCATGGAAAAAACCGGCCAGCTTGAGGTTCTGGTCGGCCAGCTTATCAAACTGGCAAAAGGCACGACCAGTCTTGTCGGCCTTACCCTTGGCACCTGTATCCTCAGCAACATCACCATGCCGGAGCAGTACATCTCCATCGTGGTTCCCGGACGCATGTACGCCCAGAGCTATCGCAAGCGGGGTCTGCATCCCAAGATGCTCAGCAACGCACTGGAAGGTTCCGGTACGGTATCCGGGGCGCTTATCCCGTGGAATACCTGCGGTGTATTTATGGCCACCACCCTGGGAGTAAGCACCCTTGCCTACGCGCCCTGGGCTTTCTTCAATTATATCATGCCGGTTACCGTACTGGTAATGACGATGCTGGGACTGCTTACGGTAAAAATAAGAGATGAGCCTGGTACAGTAATAGCAGTGAAAGAAACGGATTAGCTAAACTGGCAGGCATCTTCAAGCATATTGCCTGCGGTGTCAGCAATATGAAAATTAATAATGTCTCTATACTATTATTTATATCGTTATTTTCTATAACAAATTGTTCATCAATTAAAACAAAAGGGGATACTGTATTAGTAATAGAACGAGAATCCTTAAAATATCCTATTGTATTAGTACATGGAATTGTCGCGCATGATAGAGAAAGCATTATTGATTTTTGGGGTAGAATTCCTGAAATATTAATGGATAATGGGGTAAATGTCTTTTTCGGAAATACTGATGCCTGGGGTGATTATGAGTCAAATGCCATAATATTAAAAGCAACTATCGAGAACATACTACTGGAAACAAATAAAGAAAAAGTAAATATTATTGCCCATTCTAAAGGAGGTATAGATTCACGTTATCTTATATGGAGATATGATTTTGGAGATAAGATAGCAAGTTTGACTACAATATCAACGCCACATCATGGGGCGGAAATTGCAGATTTAATATATAAACAAAAAATAGTTCATTCAAGAATTGCCAAAAATGCTTTAAAGGTTTTTGGTGAATTATATGGTGATATTAATCCCGATTTATTTAATGTAAATTATCAATTAACAACTGAAAAAATGAAAGAGTTTAATGAAGAAGTAATCATGGATGATAGAGTATATTATCAAAGTCTTTATACAACAATACATAATTCCTTTGATGATTTAATGTTTTTCCATACACATTGGTATATAAAAAATATAAATGGGAGAAATGATGGAATGGTGAGTGAAAATTCGGCAAAATGGGGAAATAATATTGTTGAAATAGAGGGTAGAATATCGCATGCTGAAATTATTGATTATAAAAAACGAACAATATCAGGAATAGACATACCAAACATTTATATAAATATCATTAATGAATTAAATAAAAAAGGATTTTAAAATAAAAAAGGCAACTTCGCCGCTTTACAGCGGCTCGGGATTCGGTTAGGTCATTTCGCTACGCTCCATTCCCACGCAAAACCACAGGAGGATTTTTCCGTGTTCCATGATATACTAATCCAATTCATGCCATGTTTCAAGCTCCCTGTTTCTTCCGGGGGCATTTCCACCCTTTTCCCCTATATCCCCCGATACGCCTCCGCCCCTCAAAGGATTAAACTTTCTTCGTAATGTAAAGAGGTTGTCCTGGGGTTAGTTTGGTAAACAACGCGGGAGTGGTGAAACAGGTAGACACGCCAGTGCGGAAATGGTGGCTACTTGGTCTTCTTCTTTGCCGGTGCCTGGGGATAGGCAAAAACAGAGGTATGAGAGTCCTTTCTGAACGGGAACTCAGGGGCCTGGCTTGGCAATTCTCTTATAATATTTTTTTATCGGATTGTAATTTTTATAATATGTAGTATTATGTAAAGATATGGCTCAAGAAATAGATCTATATATGCTATTGAAATTATATGCAGATAAAACGCATACTCCTTATATAGAAGTTCCTGTCTTTTTGGACTACCTGAAAACATACGTCAAACATCATGCCGGGAAACAAAACGAATGGAATAATTTGACTAAATTTTGGGATGAACTGTCAAAACTGACTGAAGCAGGTACCTGTAAACTGCTCACCGATACGCCGGAACGCCGTATTTATATATCCCAGTATTACACGGACATGATCCGGGATGCGTATCTATCCTCTGATACGATGACCCATCCCTTTCCCAGTGAAGAATCTCTGGGCATAAGCCTCCAGGCGGGGGATGTGAGAATTCTGAACGTGGATCACGAGCTTTTATCTGCATATTTTGCAGATCCCCAGGAATCCCTGCTTCCTATCATCAAGTTTACCTTTACAGAACCTAAGTTCGGTTCATGCCTGATGCTGGCGTCTATGATCTCCCGTGGTCTCCTGGAGGCGGCATTGTTAAAGGTGAAGGGCTATCTCCAGCATCAGGATAATGTGGATTATGTCCGGTATAGACTGTCGCCGAAACTCAGAGGAAAGGAGAATTATCTGGGGAATGTCCTTAATCAGCTTTCCACTGAGCCCCTTGAGTTTCTCGATTCCATTGAGGAGGCAGGAGAATCTTCCTACCTTTTCTGGCTCCATTTCTGTACCTTGATAAAACATGATATTATCGAGAAATATGAACCCTTGGCCCAGGATATCGCCATAATCCAGGCTGCATACCTTATTGAGCAATGTAATAACTACTATCGGGGTAAGATGGATAAAGAAAGCGATAGGGAGGCGGCTATTGAGGACCTCAGCCGGCATTTCGAAAAAGCGCCTTATTTATATACCATTGATGAGGTTATCAAATTTACCAATAAAAGCGGAATACCCCTGCTGGAGCAATATTCCAGGGAGGATTTACAAGCCTACCTTGAGGCAAAAACCTCGGCCAGCGAGGACAACAAACTGCCTGAATTACTCACCTTCTGGGGAACCAACAATGAACAATGGTTTGTGCAGAAGAACCGGTTCTTTGCCCTCAGCGCGCGCCTTATTATTGAGATCCGTCCTGTGGTTAAGCAGGCCCTGACGGAACGCTGGCTCGCCATATTGAAGGACTACAATAGTGAACCGGCCATGAAAGATGATGAGGAGCTTGAAAGTTTATTGACCTCCTATATCAAGGAGTTAATGCCCCCCCTTGCTGCTATCATGCGGTACAAGAAATTACCCTTCCTCTATACTGAGGCGGCTGGCCGGGAAACGGCCCCTGAGTCTCTGCGCTTATTTAATAAGGGCATGGTAAGTCCTATGAAGGAGGTGCTGCTTATTAATCGGGAGAAGATTTTAGCGGCTATTCGTATTACCCTCCCCTTCTGGTACTCAATTCCCTTATTGGTCAGGATCAATGCTTTTTTCAGGCATTTTGGTAAGAAACCCCAGACTTTTATCATAGAGCGTTCGCTTAAGCATAAAGATTCAGGCCCTGCCACAACCAGGATATCAGCGGACTCGCAGGATCCGTTCTATGCCTTAGAATCTGATTTGGTACCTGATGGATATACCCTGGATACCTATCTTACCACGCTTGAGGATCGCTGGAACCAACTGCTTAATAAGCATGCCAGAGAAAATCTGGCGGAGGATATTAATTCTCTTATTCGCAACCGGGTGCGTCTTGCCAACCGGAGTCTGAAACCAACCAGTATAACCGCCGAGCGGCTTGACGAGATGGCTTCAGAGCTTATGTTACAAATCGCGGATCTGAATCGTTTAAACGAAAAAAACGCGCTGCAACTGTATATAAAACTTGATATTCTGAAACTTTTGCAGAAAAAATAAAAAAACTTACCTGCGGGTTAAAGCAAAATCCAGGAACCGGGCCTTATATAAGTATCATGGGTGGCATACAGTGATTCGTTGGATTAGGGTATGCCTCACACCATGACCGGCGAAGATGTAAAACGCCGGATCATTCAATTTTGTGTGGAGGGGATTTATGAACAACCTCAACTCTATTTTAATTGAAGGCAATTTGGTTCGGGATCCGCTGCTCCGTTCTACCCCTAAAGGGACGCAGCTCTGTACCTTTAGTCTTGCCTCAAACCGTTACTACAAACAGGATACTGGGCTGGAACATGAAGTAGGTTTTTTTGATGTGGAAACCTGGGCAAAGCTGGCTGAACAGTGCCATACCCTTGGGCATAAGGGCAGGGGAGTGCGGGTTGTAGGACGCTTACGGCAGGCACGGTGGAATGGGACTGACGGAAAGCCCCATTCCAAGATTACCATCGTGGCGGAACATGTGGAATTCCGTCCAGACCTCAAAAATGAGGAGCAGCAGCCGGCTGCTGCCTTGGCCGAAAATGCCCTGGAGGAAGGGGTTGAAACCTATGAGACGGTCCCCTTTTAAGGGGATTGGTAAAAACCGTCCTTCCAGTTGAAACGGCTGGTGCCGGGTAAGGGGAGGGCGTTTTCTGCTGCCCGCATGAGGTCTTTATAATCGACTTTTTTCAGGGGAGGGCCTGAAACATCCAGGATAAAGCGGCGAAACCCCGCTTCTCTGAGGAAGGGTATTTTATCGACCAGGGAGCAGGGTTTCTCCGGGATGACCTGGGAGTCGCTGCCGGGCTTAGTCACCAGGGTGAACCCTTCTTCCCGGCTGTCCCGGAAATGCTGAAAATCGTAGCCCAGGTCCGCCCGGATTCTGAACAGCGCCGGATAGGCAAACACAGTGATGAAGGTGAAGGCACGCCTGCCGGGATCAACGGTTCGTTCCAGGTTCTGCCGGTTATTCTCCAGGGGGGAAATGAAAAGGTCCATTCCCAGGCTGGAAACAAAGGATGCGGCCCAGCGGTTAAACACATAGAGATAGGGGCCTGCAATCAGGGCCGCGTTGGTATGACGGAAATAGGAAACCTGTCCCGGGTTGTTTACCACAAAGCGCTGGTACCCCCGGCTGATAAGTAGGGGTATTTCTTCGGTCAGTGCCTTGTCCTGGGCTTGGGGGAAATAAGGGTCCAGTACCAGTATGATTTCCTCCGGTGTAAAGGGCGGCTTCCGTTCCCCTAGCAGCAGGGCGGCGATTGTGCGGTTATAGGCCAGCATCACCTTCACAGGCCGGACCGACTGGAGTATGTACATATCCTCAATACGGGAGGTCGCAGCGTAGAGGCCCTCGGGAAACCCATTGAGCTTGTGTACCGGGGGCAGGCGCACCAGGGGCGCCTGGTCCCTGCCTGGTGTGCGCCGGAAGGATTCAACATTATGGGGAATCACCGGGGCATACCGCTTTGACATGGTCCTGGTCTGGATGAGATACACCGCATCCCCTACATCAAAGCCTTCGGGAATTGAGATCCAAAACCGTGAAGCATCAGCGCCGTCATGACCGCCTGAACCACCTGGTTCCACGGCAATCAGCTTGTGGGATTTGCGGTCCGAATCATCAGCACGGTGGAGCCGTACCGAATCCCCGGGAACAGGCATCATGCTGCTGGAAACGATAAGCCCCCGCCGTGCATCACCAGAACCCTTCACCTTATGAATAATACCCAGGGGAATGCCGGTTCCACCGCTCTGATCCGCCTTAAGCCAGTCAATGGTCGAAGAGCCGGGATCGTAATAAAAAGTCGTCTTAGTCCGGGCAAAGTCATTACGGAGGATACTCAGGCCCTTTGTAACAGCTTCCCGAACCCCTTCCCCGGTGGACCCTTCCCGTGCAAGGGCATCCAGAACCAGGCGATACGCGGAAACCACAGTCCCCACGTATTCGGCGCTCTTCATCCTGCCCTCAATCTTAAAGGCATTGACCCCCACCCGGACCAAGTCCGGAACCTGTTCAAGGAGCTGCAGATCCGAAGGACTGAAATAGTACCCTCCCGCTTCACGCTCCGGGGAGGCGCCCCGGTCGTCCTGGCGGTAGTACCGCCTGCACGCCTGGGTACACATCCCCCGATTGGCGGACTTCCCCCCCAGGAAACTGGAAAACAAACAAAGCCCTGATGCGCTTATACAGAGGGCGCCGTGGACAAATATCTCCAGTTCCATGTTGGTATTGGCCCGAATATCCTTAAGCTCCTCCAGGCTCAACTCCCGTGCCAGGACAACCCGGGAAACGCCGTATTTGGAAAGGACATTCGCCCCCCTTGCAGAGGCGATATTCATCTGGGTGGAGGCATGGAGCTTGAGGGTGGGGAAGTTGTCCCGCACCATGGGGATGATACCGAAATCCTGCACAATGAGGCCATCTGGACCAAGGGCCGCCACATACTTGAGGAGCTGGTAGAGCCGATCCGCCTCCCGCTGTTCAAAAACCGTGTTTACCGTAACATACAGCTTACGCCCCATCCGGTGCAGACTGCGGAGGGCACCCTCAAACTGGGAATAGGCGAAATTGGCACTCCGCAGCCGGGCGTTGAAGTTTTTCAGACCCAGGTATACCGCATCAGCCCCTTCACCCACAGCGGCGTTCAAGGCTTCGGGGGAGCCTGCGGGGGCGAGTAATTCCAAAGCTTTCATACAGGTGAACTTAAATGCCGGATGGCTTGTTTAAAGAGCAGGTTTTCCCGTTCCATGCCGCTTATGGCGGTATCCAAAACAGCATCCGCTTTGGCAAGGGCCTCTGCAGCCGCCCGCCTATCATAGCCCATCTCCCCGAGGGCCTCCACCAGATCCCCATAGGGAGATGAGGCCAGGGGAGCCGCTGAAACCTGGGCAAGCTTACCCTTTAACGCCAGGATCATCTTCTGGGCGGTCTTTTTTCCCAGTCCCGGCACCGCCTCGAGCCGGCTTATATCCTCGTTTTCCAGCGCCCGTTCCAATTCCTCCTGGCCTATACCCCCCATGATTTTAAGAGCGCCCCGGGGACCAATGCCCTCAACCTTGAGGAGTTCCAGGAAGGTAGTACGCCGACTATCATCCACAAAGCCGAAAAGCCGCATCTGGTCTTCCTTGTGGTAGAGCCAGGTAAACACCCGCCCGGTTGTTCCCACCGGAGGCAGGCGGGTAAGATCCGTGGCAGGTACGGCAATATCCCATTCAATACCCCCGCTTACCAGTCGCAGGGTGTCACTCAATTTTTCCGTAATGGTTCCTCGGATACTGTTGAACATGCTACGATTATAACTCAGCTTCAGCGCCGGGATTTTCCTGCGCTTCTATAGCGGCCGAGACTTCCCTGACAATGGCCGTACCCTCTTCGGCAATAGCCAAAGTCCATACCCCACGGTTTTTAGGATCAACCCAGATTTCCAGAACATAAAAACCGGTCAATTTACCCTGTGCAAAGACCGTACCAGACCTTTTGGCATCAATGGAGTTCAAGGTATCCTGTGAGTCTTTACGTGTTTCGACCCCTGAGCGCACATCACTGGAAATATTTCTGATTATCGTATGAACCGCGTTTTCATAAGAGGCGATTACCGTATCTTTATGATACTGCCGCGGATTGGCATAGCCTACCCCTGCATGTAAACCGGCGATGTTCGTGGGAGGATTTTCAACCCATTGGGGCTTACCGGTTTTTGAAGAGAACACATGATTGTGACTCACCAGCTTCTGAACCCTATGGCGGGTACGGACAAAAACCGCCAGCTCGTCTACCAAAATATCGGTTTCAGGGTCGTATTCTAATGCTTCAAGGTACTGGAGGTAATCCTGGGCCAAATTCAACGAGGTTTTGCGTTCAGCATTATAATCCAGAAACCCCAAGCCCTTTTCTTCACGATATTCAAGCATCCCTTCTACTGCATAAAAAAACGCCACCTTTTTAGCTGCATCCTCAAGGGCAGCCTGGACTGATTCCTGGTGATTGAAACGGATACTCGCGACACCAACAAAGATCAATTCATTCCTCAAAGAAGGGGTATTAAAAAAAACCATTTCCCTCCAGGCAGCCTGCTCAAATTCCCCCGGAGGATCTTTCGCAGGAGAACCGGTGCACCCGCATACCATCAACAGCACCACGACCCCAATACCATACTTTACCATTTTACCCCTCCGGTAAAAACGGGTATAAAGACCATGTTCTTTATACCCGGCCTTAAGCCTACTGTGTTACCGGTTCCGGTTTAATATCGGTTTTCTCCAATTGAGCATCCATCATCTTGAGGGCGACCATAGCCTTGAATTCAGCGTCCCGGGCGGCCTCAGTCACAATAATGCCTGCGGCTGACTTGGCTGCATCGGCCTTTTTTAAGGCCACCAGCACAAACACCGTTCCGTCCGAACCCTGCCCCCGTTTGTACACCGTGGCTCCGGTCAACTTTGCCGAGGTCAACTGCCGGCCAACGGTTTCAGCAAAACTCAGATTTGACTGAGTCTCTGTATTGCCTGCGTTTCTGGTGTAATCAGTGATCATAGCCTGGACATTGGCATTTAAGGTAAATGCAATGGACTGCCGGGCACGGGACTCAGCCATGGTCATCGACATATTCAGATCCGACATTTTAGCGCTACCTGCTCCGAAGATCACATCTTCTTGCATAGGCGGGTTAAAAAACCAATCAGGGACACCAGCCGGTGTATCGGTAACCGTAGGTTCGGATGCACAGCCAATTACCAATGCAACAAGAACCGGAATGACAGCCAAGTAGTTCTTTTTCATAAAAACTCCTTTAAAAAATTTAAAGCTCTCTTACAAGAACTTAATACTTATAGGTATTAAATATAGCCCACACTAAGCTATTTGTCAACAATTTGGATTATTTTTTTGAAAATATCTATAAGCCGAATTAAAGCTTCTTAACCCCCAAAAGGTCGATATGTTTCCCGATGTGCTGTACCAGGGCTTCGGTATATATTGCTTCATGGTCCTGCCAGAGCCGGTACAACCGGTCTTTAAACGTATATGAACCGTCAGAATTTTTTTTGTTCAGGATGAGGCCGTAGGTGATATGGATGAGCTGCCGGGAATCGTTGTTTTCAAAGAGCCTGGGCAGGTCCTTGTCCGTGAGGGTCTTCACATCGGGGATCTTTGCCAGGTCAGTGGTAACGTGATAGTATTTGGTAGCTTCCTCAAAGACGGAAAGGGCATATTGGTGAGTTTCCCGGTAGAGGGCGGGATCCACCAGCGCAACCACCCGCATAGCTTCAAGCCAGTTGGTACCTGCGGTTTTGACATGGAAGACCCCCCTGGTTTCCCTGCCTATAGCGGGAAATACGCTGAGTTTATCGGAACCTGAATGGATGCTGAGTTTGTACCCAAAGTGACGGGCAATGACCGCGTGGACCTTGATTTCCTGCTCAAACTGGGCGAGGTCCCCCCGGTAATCAATGCCCTTCTGAAACTCCCCGCAGAAACGGGGGGCCAGGGTCGCAAAGGACACCCCTGCGTCGATGAGTTCCCGGGCGACAAAGAAGTGCTGTAAGGGGGTGGTGGGGGCGGTGGTTTCATCTATCGAGATTTCAAAGTCCCCCTGGTATGTGCCGTTTTTAAAGAAACGGGTATACATATCTGCCGCGAACTGTATTGCTTCACCGTAGATGGCCAGGTCTCGTTTCAGTTCTTCTTCAGTGAAGCTCAGGGTAATCCCCTCTCCAAGAGCGAAGTCCTGGTTCAGGTATTTATCCAGAAAGTGCCTGGGTACAGGCTGTTCACCGGTTTTGATATGATCCGAACAGTCCAGGGTGATCATGGAAAAACCCAGGGAAAGGGCATACTCCACATCTTTAACGGTCTTGAGATGATCCCCATCGGCGCCGAAGCCCCGTTTGAACCCCTCACGGAACACCGCAAAACTCACCGCGTCCAGCACATCCTCGTAGGTTCGGTTGGTCAGGTTCAGTTCCCGGATCGACTGCTGGGCAAAAATGGGAAATACATCGTACTGTTCAAAAACCCTGATATGCCCTGGGGTTGCAATCCCCAGGCGATCCCCCACTCCGAAGCTCCGGTCCTTCCGCAAGCCCTGTACCGGTGCGGTAAAGGGGAAGTGTTTCCGCAGGGCCTCCGCGTTTTCGTGACTCAGGGGGACCCGGATTTTCCCATCCTCGCCCTTTGTGCCCGTAAATCCCAGGGTTTCCCGGGCTGCCGCATCACCCAAGGCGATGATAATAACGGTTTCATTCCCCTCTTTGGCCATAAATATGGTCGATGAGCCGATAGCGTTTATGGATTTCTCGTAAGCCTCGAAGCCTAAATACTGCATGGTAACTCCTCATGCCATTATAACGAGTCCTGATATAATTGGTCCAGGGGAGGAACCTTCACCGTTTCCCGGTATAGTTCCCGGTTAAGCATAGACAGGATGAGGATGGAACCAATCGGAAGCCGATAGGGAACCGTGAATTCCCCACCGGGGTACTCCACGGTGATAAGCCTATGCCGTTCCCCGGAGGGAAGCTGCACTTCCAGCCATACCGTCAGGGGATAGGGATTCCGCGGCATGGGATACCGGAACAGGGCAAAAACCTCATTCTTTTCTACGATGGAAGTGGGGGAGGCAACGGTAATGGCAACACGGCTATCGGCAGTTACCCGGGACTGACCTGGGGGATTCTGGGCTACCACGGTTTCCGGCGTTTCCGCTCCCCGGGCCTGCCGCAGGGAAAACCCAAAATTGATACCTGATTGGCTTATCTGTTCCAGCGCATCGCTTATGGATAAACCTATGAGGTCAGGTACCCGGATCATGGCATTTTCCGGACCTCGGCTGACCACGAATTCCAGGGCTATAGGCCCGGATACTGGGGTCCCTGGTTTAGGGGACTGCTGGAGTATGATCCCTGGGGCTTCGGTGGAATATTCATACATAAAGGGTTCTTTTAAAGACAAAAGCGCCTGAGAAGCAGAGGCAAACAGGGTCTGGAGGTCTAGTCTCACCTCATCAATAGTACGGCCTGTATAATTTTCCACCGTATTGATCAGCATCCCCTGACTTACCACGAGCTGTATGAGGCGGCCTGCCCTAACGATGGTACCCGGCGAGGGGTCCTGTTCCAATATGAGGCCCTTCTCTGCGAAAGACTGAGAGGGCCGCAGTTGAATCCGGGGGTTTAGTTCTTTTTCCTGCAATTCCAGGAGCGCGGCGATTAAATCCTTACCCCGGACTTCGGGAACCATGATTTGCTCCTCCCCCTGGAGGGCTATGAAAAAGACCGCGACGGCGATAATGCCGACAAATACCATGATCCCCATGGCCATAAAGACGAAGCGCCGTACCTGACCCTTGTCTTCTTTATTTATTCGTTCTGTTGTTCTTTCAGGAATCATACCAATTATCCCTCTTGAGACTGGGAACCAGACTGGGCCGTGCCAAGGGGGGTATGGATAAAATCCCGCACCCCATTTAAAAAAGCCCGCCATTCCAGGGCTTTTTTAGCACGGTATTGCAGCCGGGTGATCCCTAAAATCCCGTCCCCTGTTTGTACCAGAATACCCTGTTTTTTGTCTATGCCCAGCACCATGCCCGCCCGCTCCCCCACCACTGATCCATGAAAGGGCCGGCCTTCGAGTAGGTACAGCTCCTGTTCCCTATGAATGGTCCAGGCACGGGGCCAGGGGGTAAAAGCCCGGATCCGGGCGTCAATATCCACCGCCGGCCAGGACCAGTCGATGCGGCCATCTTCCCTGGCGATGCGGGAACAATAAGTCGCCTCCCCCAACTGGGGGCTTCCAGTAAGGGGCCCCTGGGCAAGGAGCGCCCTGATGAGGAGGGCTGCACCTTTCCGGGCCACTAACTCGCCCAGGCTGGCAGTGGTTTCCCGGCCATCCAGGGGAAACCGCTCCTGCACGAGGATGTCGCCGGCATCCATTTCCCGGTCCAGACGCTGGATAGTGATCCCGGTTTCCTGGTCACCGCCCAGGATAGCCGCGGGAATGGGGGTTGCGCCCCGGTACTTGGGTAAGAGGCTCGGATGGATGTTGATACCTCCCCAGGGGAAAAGGGCCAGCACTTGAGGCCCGAAGATACGCCCGTAGGCAAAGGACACCAGCAGATCCGGATGTAACGCGGCTAGTGCCTCTTGTACCGGGGAATCAAGGGCTGGGGGTTTAAGCTGAAGGATAGGGGACCGGCCCTGTTCCTGCAGTTTTTCCGAAAGCACGGTCGCGGCGGCTCCCACCGCAGTAGGTTCAGGGGTCCTCTGCCGGGCACGGGGACTGTCCGGGTTGGTCAGGATACCAACAATTTCATAAGCTTCCCCCTGAAGTTCCGCTTCAACCAGGGCTTCTAACGAAGGAACCGCGATACCGGGGCTGCCGGCAAATACAATCCGCATAAACCTAAGCCCGCTGCTTCTTTTCGATTTTGGCCAGGATCTTGTTCCGTTTCGGCTCGGAAAGGCGGTCAATAAACAGGATCCCCTCAAGATGATCGTATTCATGCTGAATCACCCGGGCCATGATACCCTCCACTTCCAGGGAAAAGGGCCGGCCCTTTTCGTTCCACGCCTGGACCCGCACGTTCCGGGACCGGATCACATCGGCCCATACATTGGGGATGGAAAGACAGCCCTCTTCATATTTTATAGTTTCCTGGGATGTTTCTAGTATTGAGGGGTTGATAAAGACCCGCGGCACATCACCTTCAACGTGGATCACGAAGATCCGTTTCATAAGCCCCACCTGAGGTCCCGCAAGTCCTATGCCCTTCCCCTGATGCAAGGTTTCGATCAGGTCCTTCGCAATGCTCGCCATGTCAGCATTAATATCTTTGATCCGTTCCGCCTTTTGCCGGAGGAGTTCGTTTCCAAGGGTAATAATATCCATGATATTTAGTATAGTACAGGACTTACCGCTTCTTATACTATCCCTCCCTGTTTTTCCATATCAAAGATGCCCTCATATCAAGCCAACACCTTGAGACTATGCAACCATATCAATCTCTGCACCGGTTCATAGCATGATAGATCGAGGAATTCCTTGACTTTTTAAATGGGGGGAGGTTAAAATAAATAATATGAACCTTAAGACAGTACTTTCAAAAGAAACGATCAGCCTTCATGTGAAGGGGACCACCAAAGAAGACATTATTAATGAGTTGCTTGATATACTCGTTGCCGCCCATAAAATACCAGATCGAGCCGCCGCCTTTGCCGCTATTATGGACCGGGAAGAGAAAATGTCCACTGGTATGAAGCACGGTATTGCCATTCCCCATGGGAAAAGCTCGTCCATTCAGGATTTGGTGGCTTGTATCGGTGTTTCCGATGTGCCTGTTGATTTTGACGCCTTGGATCATCAGCCCTGTCGAATTTTTATCATGACCCTTTCACCAGTTGAAAAGACAGGACCCCACCTTCAGTTTCTCGCGGAAATAAGCCTGCTTTTTAAAAGCTCGGAAAAACGGGAGGAAATTCTGCATGCCTCATCCCCGGAAGCGGTATTACATATCCTCACCGTCTAATCTCTCATCAGCTCTCTTTATAAAACCTGTAAAAAGGAGGAGGGGTGAACCACCCCAGGAAAAATTCCGGGGGCAATTCGACGGGGGGTTATTCTCCTTCTCCTCCCTTTAACGTCTGGTTGGCGAGGGTTATAACCTGATTAGTCCAATCAAAAGAGAGAACCGAACGCAGGGCCGGCTGGCCGGCTTCTTGCTGGGTCGCACCAAGGGCGGGGATTATTGCCCGTACAAGCCGTTCATCCCGCTTGGTTAAAGTTCCCCTCTGGAGCCTGGTGTTGATGTTGTTCAGGAAGGACGCAAGGATCTTGGCCGCATCTTCGGTGCTGATCTTCGATAAGGCGGCAACCACTCCGAGCTGTTCCTCTTCATCCACCCCTTCCCGGTAGGAACGTTCCAAAAGCGGGTATACCACCTCGTCTTCCGTACCATAGCGGCGAATCATATCAATGGCCAGCTTCCGTATCCTCACCAGTTCCATGTGCAAGAGGGAAGCATTGGTCGAACCCCGCCAGCCTTCAGCCAGGGCGCTTACCGCTACTGCGGACTTTGAAGCCTCCTCGATATCTGACTCATCAATGGTTCTGAGGGCCAGATACTTCATATCGTAGGGATACTCAGGGTCCTGGAGAACAGAGGTCAAAGGCTCCGCAGGGTCTTCCAGAATCTTGGGATACGATTCCGCCGCCTGGTTCCGTACCCGGAGCTTGTACCAGGCGTTAGCGGCGAAGAATACCGGGAGATAACCGGAAGGATCCTGATACTGCTCCAGGGCAACAATAGCCGCATAAGCGATCCGTTCATTCCCGATTTGGGTTTCCCTGTCCTGCGGCTTACTGGTGTTCATGTCCTTCAGGGTCTGAACTACCTGGGGCAAGAGGTCCGTGGCTCCAACTTTACCCAAAGCCATGATACAATCTGCCTTTACCAGGGGGTTGGAGAAAACCTGCACCGTCTTCCATAAATCCTGTCCCGCATCCGTGTACTCGGCATCCCCTAAAGCCCCTGCAAGCAGCCGGACCAGATCATCGGCGGAATTCTTTTCCCGTTGATTCGTAACATTCGGGTATTCCACCAGGATACGCTTGAGGGCGTGGGCATAAAAAGAAGCAGAATCGTCAATTTCGGCGTCCACCACCGTCCTCGCGATACCCAACTGATCCGCGACCGTGGTAGCGTTGTCATATAAATTGGTATAAAAATCCAATTCCTCAGACTGGGCAAATACGGTCAAGGCGATAAAACTCAAAAAAATGACTAAAATATAGCGTTTCATATTCTTTATAGTATGCTATATTTGATAATATTTTCAACTGAATTTTGTAAAGTTTTGAGAAAATATTGGGAGCGCAGTATGGATATTAAGGGCAGATATATTATTGACGAGCAGGGCAGGACCCTCATACTCAGGGGTTGTAACCTGGGGGGGAGTTCCAAGTACCCCCTTCGGCCGGGAAGTACCAACCGGCATCCGGATTCCCTTAAGGACCCACAGACCGTCTCCTTTGTAGGCCGTCCCTTTCCTCTGGAAGCAGCGGAGGCCCATTTCGACCAGCTCTCCCGCTGGGGCTTCACCTTTATCCGTTTCCTCATCACCTGGGAGGCCCTGGAACATGCCGGACCAGGCTGCTATGATGAAGCGTACCTTGCATACCTCCGGAAAATCCTCCGCATCGCCGGGGACAAGGGATTTTCCGTTGTTATTGATCCCCATCAGGATGTATGGAGCCGGTGGACCGGCGGGGACGGCGCCCCTGCCTGGACCCTGGATACCCTCGGCATGGACCGGGACCAGTTGGACCCAAGCGGTGCAGCCCTGACCCAGCAGCATTACGGCGCTCTCCATGGAGGCGCCCCCTTTCCCCGGATGATATGGTCCACCAATTACAATCGCTATGCCACGGCCACTATGTTCACCCTGTTCTTCGCAGGCAATACCTACGCCCCGGATCTCAGCATCGACGGGGAAAGCATCCAGGACTGGCTCCAGGAACGGTATCTCGCCTGTATGCGCCACTGTTTCAGGCGGCTCAAAGACTGCACCGCCATTATCGGCTGGGGAGCCATGAACGAACCTCATCCAGGCTTTATCGGCTACCATGATCTTTCGATGCTGGAAAATTGCTCCGCCGCCTTAGGTCCCATGCCCAGTCCCTTTCAGGCCATGAGCGCTGCTTCGGGGCACCCGGTTACGGCCCCTGAGTATACCACGGATATCTGGGGCCGGAGGATCGTGGGACAGCAAACCTTGAATCCAGGGGCCTTGTCCCTTTTTAAACCGGGTTTTACCTGCCCCTGGAAACAGGCAGGGGTCTGGACCGATGAAGGGGGTGTTCCCCGGCTCCTGCGGCCGGATCATTTTGCAGCATATCAGGGTAAACCAGCACGTTTCACTGAGGATTTCCTCAAGCCCTTCATGAACCGCTTTGCCGAACGGATCCGGGAACTCAACAACCGGACCTTCTTCTTTATTGAGGGAATCCCCAACGGGATGCATCCCACCTGGTCATCCCAGGATGCCCCAAAGACGGTGAATGCCTTTCATTGGTATGACGGGCCTACCCTTTTTACCAAGTCCTTCCGTTCCTGGATTACCCTGAGTCCTGATCCAAAGCAGGCCTCCCGCGGGAAGCTCATCCTGGGCCGGAAAAATGTGGCCGCCTATTTTACCCGCAGCCTGACTGAAGTGCTTACCTGGACCGGAGAGCACATGGGGGACATGCCCTGCCTCCTGGGGGAATTCGGTCTTCCCTTTGACATGAACCGGGGCCGGGCCTTTAAAACCGGGGACTACCACCTTCACGAAGAGGCCCTATCCCTGTATTACGACGCGGTGGACGCCAACCTGCTCCATTCGACCATCTGGAACTACACGGCGGATAATACCCATGAGGAAGGAGACGGCTGGAACGATGAGGATCTGTCCATTGTTTCAGGCGGCGCAGGCCGGGCACTCAAGGGGTGGCTCCGTCCCTATCCCATGGCCACAGCGGGAACACCGCTCAGGATACACTGGGATCGGAAGACGGGAATCTTGAGCTACCGGTTCAGAACAGACCCCCGGATTACGGTCCCCACGGAACTGTTTATCCCCCCGGAATGGTTTGGGCCGAAACCGGGGATCACGATACGCCTCGATCCGCCGGAGGGTACTCAACCGGTTGAAGCTGCCTATAAGCCGGAATTGGGGAGAATTTTTTTGACGAATAACGGGTATGAGGGAGTGGTGGACTGTATAGTGAGCAGGTAGGACGCCTCGGTCTTTCCCCAGTAATGAAATGCCGGAATAGCATTATCGCTCAATTTGATTTATAGGAAAAAAGAAAGCATGAGTGCACAGAGTTTCACAGCGTCTTGCATCATTTTGATCCTCCGTGGTTTTATGGTTTGTGTTATATTATAAACAGGGGATTCTATGGGAACCGTTTACGAAGACATCATTTTGAAAAACACCGGAGATGTAATCAAAGCCCGGGACAGACTTATCCCGGAACACCAAGTCCGCATCGCCACCGTCACCGCTTTGGTAGACACTGGCGCCGGGACTATCGTCATCAGCGAAGCAATCCGCCAAAAACTGGGACTGGTCATAACAGGGCTGCGCCAGGGAACCCTCGCAGACGGTGCGAGCGCAATCTATCAGGTAACAGAACCAGTAGACATCCACTGGCAAGACCGGGAATGTACGTGCCGGGCAGTCGTAGTCCCCAACGCGATCTTGCTCGGCGCCATCCCCCTGGAAGACATGGACCTCATCGTGGACCCCAAAGGACGGAAACTCATCGGTGCCCACGGCCGCGATGTCCTGTGTCTGTTAAAATAAGGGGTACACATTAAGAAATTACGGGTTTTCTTCTCCCGCTTTTCTGAGTATACTATCCCTATGGCTTATGAAGTAACCGCTACACGGCGGCGTCCTAAAACCTTTGATGAACTTGCGGGTCAGGAATTTGTGGTCGCTACCCTGAAAAACTCTATCGAAACCGGGCATATTGCCCATGCGTACCTGTTCTCCGGGCCTCGGGGCTGCGGCAAGACCAGCGCTGCCCGGATTCTGGCCCGGTCCCTTAACTGTGACCAGGGTCCCACTGCAAACCCCTGTGGGGTCTGCCCCAGTTGCCAGGAAATCGCACGAGGGGCAAGTATGGATATTATCGAGATTGACGGCGCTTCCAATACCGGTGTCAATGATGTGCGGCAGATCAAGGATGAGGTGCTCTTCCCCCCTAATGCAGGGCGCTATAAGGTCTATATCATTGATGAAGTCCACATGCTCTCCAACAGCGCCTTCAACGCCCTCCTCAAGACCATTGAAGAGCCTCCCCCCTATATTGTCTTTATCTTTGCCACCACTGAACTCCACAAGGTACCTGCTACCATTAAAAGCCGCTGCCAGCAGTTCGCCTTCAGGCTCATCCCCCTTGAAACCATCACGGGGATTCTGAAAGCCACCTGTAAGGAGCTGGGGATCCGGTTTGAGGATGATGCCCTGTTCTGGGTCGCACGGGAATCAACGGGCAGTATGCGGGATGCGTACACCCTCTTCGATCAGGTGGTCTCTTTTTCCGATGGCCATATCCGTTCCGCCCTTATCCGGGAAAAACTGGGTCTCGTGGGCCTGGATAATCTCAATGCCCTGGCAGAAGCCTGCGCCACAGGGGATGTTGCACGGGCCTTTACCGTGATCGACGATATTCTGAATGCAGGAGTCGCCATTGAACAGTTCATCATTGATTTGATCGGGTATTACCATAACCTCCTCTTTTTAAAGGCAGGCATTACCAGAGCATCCCTGCTGGATTACCATCCTGACCGTTTCTCCGCCACGGTTTTGCAGAGCCTGCATACGGTCCAGCTTGAACATGCCCTGGAGCTGCTCCTGGCCCTTTACCGGGATATACGGTACTCTGTTTCACCACGCTTTGAACTTGAAATGGTGATTTCAAAACTCTGCTGCCTGGATCAATGGATTTCCCCCCAGGATCTGCGGGCCGCCATTGCCGGTGTTCAAGCGGCCCTGGGTGGTTCGCTTCTGCTGGAAGGAGTACCAGTGGCAAGGCCGAAATCCCTTCCTGCTGATGCGGTGTCCGATCAGCAGGCGGTCTATACTACCGCTCCTTCTGGAGCGGCTGCGGTGGAACCCCGGTCTGTGGAGGGGGGTCCAGAACGCCGCAACAACCTTGGCTCCCTGAGCGAAGGGTTTAAACGTATGCTTGCCGCACGGGAGTCAGGCGCGTCATCCGACCCAGTGGCACGGGAGTCAGGTGCGTCTGCACCGTCAGCGGTACGGGAGTCGGGCGCGTCTTCGCCGTCCACCCCAGCAGTGCAGGATACGTCTGCACCGTCAGTGGTGCAGGAGTCAGACGCTGCTTCGCAACACACCCCAGAGCTGCGGGATCATGACGGGCAGAAGGCCAAGAAAGTCCCCAGGGGCGCTCCTAAAAAGGCTGCCCATGAAGAAAAAATCCCCCAGGTGGAAAGAGTTCTCCGGGTGTTCCGGGGAACCATAGTCAAGCATACACAATCGGAGTAGATGATGAATATTAATCCCTTTGACATCCTCAAGAACGCCCAGAAGATACAAGAACAAATGGGCGCGTTTCAGGAAAAACTCGGCACGATTACGACCACCGGTTCTGCCGGAGGCGGCATGGTAGAGATAGATATGAATGGCCGTCTTGAGCTTCTATCCATCAGGATTGCAAAGGAAGTGATCAATCCAGAGGATGTGGAACTGCTCCAGGACCTTATCACCGCGGCCTTTACCAATGGCATGGAAAAGATCAAGGAAGCGATTAACCGGGAACTCGGCGCCTTTGCAGGCATGATGCCCCCGGGATTCCCCGGCACCTTGTGAATGTCATAGACCGCCTGGTGCTCCTCTTCTCCAAACTACCGGGAATCGGGAAGAAAAGCGCCAGCCGCCTGGCCTATTATATCCTCGACGCCGAGCCGGGTTTCGCACAGATCCTGGCGCAAGAGCTTGCCAACCTGCATGGGGCAATCAAACGCTGCTCCGTGTGCGGCAGCTTCACCGAAGACGATCCCTGTGCCATCTGTACTGATACCCGCCGGGACACCAGCATACTCTGCGTGGTTGAACGGCCCCAGGACGTGCGGGTCATTGAGGAATCCCGGGAATTCCAGGGCCGCTTCCATGTCTTAGGCGGTCTCATCGCGCCCCTGGAAGGCATACACCCCGGGGACCTCACCATAGGCCCCCTCATGAACCGGGTCCGCACCGGTGGCATCAGGGAAGTCATCCTTGCCATGAACCCCACCATTGAAGGAGATACCACGGCCCTGTATATCCAGAAAATGCTCAAAGACCTGGCAGTGGAAGTTACCCGCCTTGCATCAGGCCTCCCTGTGGGAGGAGAACTGGAATACACAGACCGTCTCACCCTCTCGCGGAGTTTCAGGGGCCGGGTCAAGCTGTAAATCCCGCCCTGTTGCTTTTCCCCCTATGGTATACTATCTTTAAGTATGCTGAATTATATAGTGCTTTTATTCCCCATAGCGTTGTTTGTACTCATCGTGTACTTTGCCCTCTCCAGAAAATCAAGCCCCCTCCTCAGACGGGTTGCCCTCATCGTGCTTATCATCATCGCCTTTTCCATCATCCTGAGCTTATGTATTATTTTAAGTGAACCTGCGGCACGTCTCAGACCGGTGATTGCGGACCTTCCCCCTGATAAACCGGTGCAGCCCCAGCAGAACAACCTCCTCTTTCTCGTGGTATTCTCGATATTTTTTCTGCTCTTCATAGTAATTGTTGCGTATATTTCCATCCGGGACCAGCGCCGAAAACGCACATAAGCGTGTGTACCACCTACTTTAACAGACACAGAACATCGCGGCCGTGGGCACCGATGAGTTTTCGTCCTTTGGGGTCCACGATGAGATCCATATCTTCCAGGGGGATGGCGCCGAGCAGAATGCTGTCCGCGTTGGGGACTACGACTGCCCGGCACGTACATTCCCGGTCTTGCCAGTGGATGTCTACTGGCTCTGTTACCTGATAGACTGCGCCATCCGCGAGGGTTCCCTGGCGCAACATAGCAAGCCCCAGTTTTTGGCGGATTTCTTCGCTGATGACGATAGTTCCGGCGCCGGTGTCTACCAAAGCGGTGACAGCGGCGATGCGGACTTGGTGTTCCGGGATAATCATGCGCTTGACATTAATTACATCCCCGGTGTTTTTCAAAATGATGTCTTCGTAAACAGTTCCCACAGAATTCTCCTCTGCCGGCTGGTGGGGGCATGTCGCCGCAGCTACTATGCCTGACTTGCTGGGCCGGGCTTTACAAACTGGGGCGGGCTAGGCGAAAACCGAGGTCGATGTCCCGGTTAGACGGAGTGTTGCAGTCCCGAAACGCCGAGCGCAGGTTCTGGCCATTGAGGAGCCAGCTCCCGCCGCGATCCACGCGGTCCGTGCCCGAGGACGCGCCCACTGGGTCGGTCTGAGCGCCGCTGCCATAATCGTCATACCAGTCCCAGCACCACTCCCACACATTCCCGCTCATATCATACAGTCCCCAGGGGTTCGACGTTCCGCTTCCTACCGCCCAGGTCTTCTCCCGGTATACGCCCTTCGCATTGTTGTTGTACGGATAGTTCCCGTTATAATTCGCGTGGTTGGTGGTAATGTTGTTCCCCGTGTAAAACGGCGTCGTCGTTCCGGCGCGGCAGGCAAACTCCCACTCAGCCTCAGTGGGCAGCCGGTAGCCGTTGACATTCCGGTTCCACGTTACCACCCATTTCACGTTGTCGTCGTCGTTGGTGTTGTTCCCATCACTCCGCGTCTTGTCTATCGTATATGCCGGTGTCAGTCTTTCCTTCGTACTTCGCCAGTTACAGTATTCCACTGCATCGTACCAGCTTACCAATACAACCGGATGATTATCATCCTGCGTAAAATACGGGTTCTTCCAGTTCGCGTCTGCCTTGATTTGCCAGCTTCCCCCTGTCAACACATAACCGCCTCCACTGGTCTCCGCAATGGTTTTATATCCCGTGGCGTTCACAAATTGCCGGAATTCCCCCACCGTTACTTCGTACTTACTTATATAAAAGGGCCTGCTTATCGTTACCCGATGCTGTACTTCATCGCTATCTCTATCAACTTCAGATGAAGGGCTGCCCATAGTAAACGTCCCGCCGGCTATACGCACAAAACTGGCCGGCATGGAAGTCTGAGCCGGCGTTACCGGCGCTACGGGTGTTACCGGCTGGGCCACCCGCTGGCCGGTGAGCAGAAACACCACCTGCCCGTCGCTTCCGCTGATGTTCTTCGAGGTAAAAACCTGACGCTGGGCAGTCTCCACGCTGATCGTGTTCACCCGAAAGCGAAACCAGGTCCCGGTATCAACAAGAGACCCGGACACTATCGACTGCGCCCCCAGCATCACCCCGATCCGCTGGGCCGAATCGTCGCTCACGTCTCCGGAAAGCTGAAAATTCGTCTCCCGCCGGATAAGCTCAATCTCCCGCCGGTCCACCACCACGAGCTTTTTCCCGTTTACCAAAGCCCCCGCCAGCTCCTCGATAACGTAATCCGAAAACCGGGGCGACTCGGACGTGAAATTGAGCACCGCCACCTTGGTTCCCTTGGCCAGACTGCTCTCCATATCCCTGACCGCCGCCACAATCGCCTCGTCCAGCGATACCGTCTGCCCAAACAAGAGACTCCCCACAAGGCAGAGTCCCGCCATAAACCACTGCTTCTTCATAGTTACTCCTATACTTTAAATCAAAATTGCAAAGACCAGTATATCCTGTACCACCTTCACTTGCAAGCGAAAAATTCAATACAAAGCCCCCCATGGTATTCCGATTCTAAAGCCCAGGGGTTTTACGCCGATTTTACAGGTATGACTGCTCGTAAAGTTGCCCCTTGTTTGTGGCTATTGATAATGGTCTCCTGCGCTACCAAGGCTCCTCCACCGGTCCCACCCCCGGCGGTGGAGAAATCCGTGGAAGCAAACCCCGCCGCGTTTTTAAGCTTTGAGGGGATTGAAGCGCGGCATATTGATCGTCTCACCCTGCATTTTCTCCTGAAAACCAGGAATCCCCGCTCCGCTGCAGCCCATGTTGCCCTGCAAGGGTGGCACTATACGGTGAACGGCCTTGAAGCCCCAGGGGAAGCCGCCCTCATCATGGACCAGGATGCTTTTGAGGTGCCCGCCTTTTCCGCTGCCACCGTGCCCCTGCGCCTTGAATGGGAGGTGGAACCGGGAACCGCCACGGATACCTACCAGGTCCAGCTCAGGGTGAACCCCGTCTTTACCTTTGAAACCGGAGCTCCCGGCGACGTATGGGCCGAGGCCCAGGGGGGGTTCCCCTGCATCAGGGAGCCGGAGTTGATCCTGACCGCCATTACGGTGAGCAAGGCAGAACTCATCAACACCCGTTTAAAGGTGAGCCTTCGTATCAATAACCCCAATGCCTTTCCCGTGGCCCTTTCATCCCTGAAATACAAACTCTACGGAGCAGGCCGTTTCTGGGCTGAAGGGGAGAACCGGCATGCCTTAGCGGTTCCTGCCAGGGGTTTTGCCGAGAGCCAGGTGCTTCTCACCATGAACTTCATTGATATGAGCCGCCAGATTCTGGATGAGGTCATTGCCATGAAGCAGGTACGCTACCGTTTCACCGGGGAAGCCAGGGTGGATACTGGTATTGAATACCTCCCCCAATTCCGCATGAGCTTCGACCGTTCCGGGAATTCCACGGTCGTTGAGTGAGCTGCTATGGGAGGGCATCCACAAAAGCCGCCAAAGCCGCTCCAGAGGGAAAGGTCCCCTGAAAGAAGGATGCGCCGCCGCCGCCATGACCGCCCTGGGCTTCCATGTTCCCCTTGAGCAGAGGCCGAATATCAACCCCTTTAACCGAACAGAAGGCTGCAAATTTGACATCCCTGGGAGACACGAGGACGATAAGCGCGTCGCTTAATTTCTGGGCAGCCCGGCCTATACGGATCACCTCATCAATACCCGCATCAGGGATGCTTTCCACCAGGAGCGCCGGTTCCCCGCGGTGAGGCACTGCCTGACGGAGGAGTGCTTCAGCCCTGAACCCGGCGTTTTCTTCTTCCAGGACCTTGATGGTTCGTTCAAGCTGATTCGTCTTTTCCAGCAGGGCCAGCACCCCCTTGCCCGTCTCTGCCACCGGGACCTTAAGCCCACGGGAACTAAGCTCCCCGTTATGCCGCAAGAGACGGCTGTCCCGCAGCACCCGGCGGCCTGCGATAAAGGTGATCCTGGTCATGCCCTTGTATTTTTCCGCCCCCAGGATCCGGAGCATACCGATCTGCCCGGTTGAGGCAAGATGGGTCCCGCAGCAGGGGGAAAAATCATGACCCTGGATTTCCACCACACGGATCACCGCTTCGCCCTGGGGCGGAACCTTCCGCAGGGGAAAGGCACTCACCTTTTCCGGCGGACAGTGGTGTATGATAACAGGCTGATCCCCCTCAATGGCATCAGCCACCGCTTCTTCAACCATGATGCAGGTCTCCTCGGGGAACACTTTGGTATCCACGTCGATAGTACAAAGCTCATCCCCCAGGTGCATGGAAACCGTGGGCGTGCCGGTGAGCCGGAGTATAGTCCCGGATAAAAGGTGCTGGGCCGTATGGAGCACCGTAAAATCCCGGCGGCGGCGCATATCCAGCACCAGTACCGCAGGTCCCAGTTCCAGCCTGGCCCCATCCAGGGCAGATACCAGATGCAGGATTTCACCCTCTTTTTCCTGCACATCCACCAGGGCAACCCCGTTTATGGTTCCCCGATCACCACTCTGGCCGCCACCCTCAGGGTAGAAGATGGTTTTGTCCAACATGACCGCAACCGTATCCTGCAAGACCCGGATCTCCCGGATTTCGGCGCAGTACGATTCCCTGGTGATGTCTATATCATAATAAGCTCTTTGAGTTTGCATACTATTACGAGGAAGCCCCAGAAGGGCGCCCTACGCCGGTCCGTAATTCCGCCCGGAAAACCGCCTGGTCCTGCTGGCGCCCCTCATAAGCAATAGCGGCAGCCGCACCGGAACCAGATATCGGGGCGCTCCACAATCCAACAGTCTCGCCGATCCTCGTCTCATGGAGGTAATTAATATCCAGCCGCATCTCATCGGCCTTTTCCAGAATCTCCGGTTCAGTGATATCCTGAATCCACTGGATATACCGGGCGTTGTTGACATGGCCATTATAATCAATATCCGAATAAACAGCCCGGCGTTCCCCTGTCTTGTTGAGCCAATCACAGGTCTCCAGAGCAGCGGCCCCATCAGGCAGGGCGTCCAGGCCCGCGTTCAAGGGCAGCGTATCCATCACCGGCTGAGGCCGCAGGGGCCGGCGTTTTTCCAGGTCCAGGATGAGCCAGCCACTTCTCCCCCGGACAATAGGAACATCCCTTTCATCCCGGATATCGTAATCCCTGACCGCAAAAAGCCGTTCCCACCCCCGTGGCCAGGTCCTCACCGTAATAGGTTCCCCATATCTAGGCCGGCGCTCAAAAAAAACCGATATCCGGGAAAGAATCCACGCCTGCCCATTTTTGAATACCCGCTCCCGGCCAACCCCCAAGTCCTCTGCATGGTTTATGGCCGCTTCCTGAAAATAATCAAAGGCCGCCGCCAAAGTCAGGCGATCCGAGGGGTCTACGGCGCCAAAATGAACGGAAGACCGTTCCTGCCATATATTTATCATAATTATTCCATAATAATATGCAAGTTTCTTCAAATAAGCAATACAGGACCAGTGCATACTCATGGAAGTATATTCCGAATTAAATTTTTTTGATTTTTTTTGCTATTTCTATGGACAAAGAAAAACGAATGTGCTATATATTAATACAAGGTTATTCTAAATAAATAGCAGATTAGAAGGTAATAGGTTTGTTTTACAAACCTGAAAAGATGATTTTGCATCTAAGCAGAATCACTGACAATATCCAGTATAAAACGTCAATGCTGTTTCGGCGCATGGCTTTTTATCCGGTGTTAATATTGTGACATAAAGCTTTTATGTCAAGATGGTGTTACCTTGGCTAGAGTTGTCTATACATAAAAATTTACGTTTTTCGCACGAATTCAGTTGCATTTTCAAAAGAAAGATATATAATAAAAAACATGGGTGGAGTATGTTCTATGAAACACCGATTACCCATTGGAATCCAGTTCCGGCTTGACTACCCCAACGAGGAAGTGCGGACATCATTCGCGGAATCCCTGGCGAAGAACTATCTTCATGTGCCCGGTCAGAACCTGAACTCTTTCATTGCCCATTTTACCAATGCGATTTACGATGGTGATATAGATGGGATAATGAATACCTTAAAACCGTTTTTTGCCTCAATTCCCAAGGTTGCCCGCGAGTAAACGATAGGACCTCCGTATGGATTCCAATATTTGCTTTATTGCTTACATTGTGTATTACACGCTCCCGATAAACAGGTAAAAGTACGGTGACCGGTGGCATGGGTTTGCGTAGAACATAAAGGCGGTAGTTAAAGACACGGTATCATCGCGAAAGTGAAGCAAATTCGTTTGTAGGAGAGGCCGTTCTTAGATACGGGCGGTCTCTTTGTTGTTAGTATACAATGAAAAAGCAATCTATAACCCATGTCTTCAAATACCACCTGCATAGCCAAAAATATCCTCATGCTCTACTTCCGGCATATCCTATCGCAGATCGCTTAAACTCCCAGAATAGAAGTTCCTACGAAACAAGATTACATAAATCATTATAATTGCTTATCAAAATCAATTCGCTTAG
>JAITNU010000179.1 GCA_031290325.1 Treponema sp. | reverse complement strand
GGGCTTCATATTGGCCTCTCCCTGGAGACAATGAATCTGTGAGGTTTCCATGTTCGTGAGCTGGCCGGACGCCATTTTGTTATACACCAGATGGGAGATCCCGTTATCGTGGAGCATGGAATATGCATAGAGATCGAATAGCTCTTCCGGGGACAGTCCTACCTGCTCACCTAAACCGATGGCCATTAACGCAACCCGTTTATTGTGATTGGTAATATTCTTTCTAAGACTGGCTTCCAAAAAATCCAAAGCAAGCGCCAGAGCAGTTACGAATTCATTCCGATTGAATTGCATCTATATTTTTTCTTCCTTCTATATAGTATATCATTTCTCGCCCCCTTTGCCCCCCTACTCTTCACTTTTAAACGCTATCCATATCCAGATACCCTGGGTGCAGCGGACCATCCCGGCGGATGATATGTAGGTGTCAACCTGGGAGCTAACCTGGAGGTGGAGACTATCCCCTGCCTCGCGGTTCAGCGCTTCCATGAAGGGGGATGTCCCGATCCAGCGGTCCCCCTGGGGCACTGGTACCGATAATTCCTCCTGTTCCAGGGGAATAATGCGCCGCCTGTCAAAGCCTGATTGGACTATCTTGAGGGCTATCGAATGCCAGTCTGCGGTCCACGGATCATGCCGTATTGCTTCAGGGATGCCTGGATCTTCCAGTAGCTCCCGGAACCTGGGCCAGTTGAAGTAGTGGGGCAGCCGCTTATTGCCCTGTCCCTCTGGGGCTGCCAATGCCAGGTACACCACCGCATCGACCCCGCCGCGCCAGCTCAGACGAATCCACTTGTCATCAGCATCAAAGGGAAAAAGCGCCCCTGCCGGACGCATCAGCTCCGGCAGGATGCCCCGCTCAGGCCAATAGGGAAAGGCGATGATCGGATTCGTCCATTCCTCAAAGACCTGGATAGTGGAAACCTCGCTGGTGTCCAGGGTTTCCCAGGTTCCTTCGGGACCGAACCAGGCAACCCGCCAATGGGGGGCACCCAGTATTTCAGCCCAGGCCGGCGGCACCGGGGGCAGCTCAAGCTGGTATGACGGGGTGAAAAATCCGTGACCACAGGCGCCAAGGAGCAAAAGGGGAACCAGTCCCCAGCAAACCAGTCCCGGATCCCCCTGCATGAAGGAAGCGAAAAAAAAATCTTGGTAGTTTTCATACTATAGTAAAGGCAGGAAACCCTTTACTTGCTTGAACTATTTATTATTTTATGGCATACTTATTTGTATGGGTGAACTTGCTGATTATCGGAATGCACTTTCGGAAGCCATAGACGCCAGGCGGAAAGGGCTTGAAAAGTCGGAAGCGGTGAAATTAAAAGAGGAATTACGTTTGTTTCAATCCTCAGTGTTGTCCTTGTATACCCTTTGTCTTAAAAAGGGGCTTATCAAGGATGATCCGTATAAGCAAGAGATAAAAGTCGGAGAAATAGAGATCCCTGCCACCAGCAGCTTTCCCGATACGGAGCTGGTAGATCAGATCAGTATCAGATGGTCTCAGTATGATACCCAGCTTGATTATCTGGTAAATTTCTATCAGTTCAACATGGAATTCCTCGGTCCTGAGCGGATAAAACGTATCCTGGGGCTGGTAACTTATATTGACTGGCAGCATTTTACGCTGGACTCCCCCTCTATTAATACCCGTGCTGTGGCGGATCTGACCAATAAGGTACGGGGAGGGACTGATTCCGTCAGTACCAGCATCATTATCGAGACTACCTCCAATTTATCAAAATTAAGCGGTTCCATCCTCGGTTATTTAAAGATTCTGAGCGATTTTAGCCGGGAAGCCTATAAATTTGAGATCCGGAATGTCATGTCCATGGCTGAGGATAATCCCCCGTCTATAGCTCAGATCAAGAAGCAATTTTCCGTTTCCATGCCGGGACGGCCCTTTTATACCGAGCTCGTGGAAGAACTCCTCCGTGAGGATTATAGTAAAGAGGGGCCTGTGCTGCGGGAGGCGGTGCTTAAGGCCCTTAAAGCTCCTGATACGAAAGCCAAGGCTGCCAAACCGGTTGTTTCGTATAAGTCAATTTTGCTTGATGGCATTCAGGATATGAGTTCCATTGTGCCAACCCTGAATGAAATAGGGGTAAAACTCGATGAAAACGACCTGCTGCTCCAAAACCGGAAGGTTAATTTTTGGGGTAAGCTCAGGCAGCTTTGGGATCAGATAACCAACAAGGAGCAGGAACCGACTATTTATCTGCTTGAATATCCTGACGAGAACCGGGGAGTTGTCTTGAAGGATAAGGTCAATTTCATGGACCTGCGGAGTGACATGGGTAAAAAGGCAAGAACCCTGGCGTCCCTGGGCGCACGGGGGCCTAAACTTGAAGCGGTACCAGAGGAGCAGTTGAACGGGTTTCTGGAGACCTCGATCAAGGAAATGCAATCCCTGCATAGAACCTTGTCCGCCTTGGATGAATGTTTTAAGGCCCAGGTTGACCAGGATGATCGAAATAAGATACGGGGTATTAAACCGGAACTGGCGACCATGAAGAACGCGTTTCTCAGGGCAAATCAGAAACGCTATGACTATAGCGCCCAAAAGGAAGAAGAGGAACAGTTTAAACGGCTTGGGATTAGTCCGCTCACCTAAAATATGGAGTTTAGAAAACAAATGAAAGAAATCAGTAAGATGATACTATGGTATCTCGGTATGGTGCTGGGGATGGGGGCCTGTAACACCACGGTTATTCAGGAATCAGTTCCGGTAGCGCTGGAACATATCCCCATAGGAGAGCACCCCTCTGGTGAGGGCTTGGATTTTGCTGAAATCCGGCCCCGGCAGGCGGTTCGGGATAAACTAACCGTGGTGTTTTCCAAAGGCGCCGTGGAGCTTGATTTTCGGAAGGCCTATCTTGCCAGTGAAGCCCAGCTTTTTACCGCCCTCTACGAAGGTCTCTTTTCGTATCATCCCTCGACCATGGAACCGATTCCTGCGCTGGCCGTCAAATGGGAGATATCGGAGGATAAAAAACAGTGGACCTTTACCATTCGGGAAGGCGCACGATACTGGAATGGGGATCGGGTTCGGGCAGAGGACTTCCGGGCAGCCTGGATATCCCTTTTAAATCCTGCCTGGGATGCTCCCTATTCCTCCCTCTTTGATATTATCCAGGGGGCACGGGAATACCGGATGGGGCGGCTGCGGGATCCTAATCAGGTGGGCATCAGGGCCATTGATGATCGGACCCTGGTAGTACGCCTGACCGCTCCTGCTTCGTTTTTTCCCAACATGCTCTGTCATCATTCCTTCAGCCCCATTCATCCGTCTATGCTGAATGTCCAGGACTGGTCTGCCACGCCTCCCCTCTCCAATGGCGCCTTTCGTATTCTGGAACAGGCCCCGGATAGTATGGTCATGGTTAAAAATGCCCTCTATTGGGATGCCATTGACGTGAGCCTGAGCAGGCTTGTCTTCAGGTTTTCCGAAACCGCGGATGAGGCCTCGGATATCTGGAATTCCGGGGAAGCCCTCTGGATCGCAGGGGATGTAAACTTTTCCACCCTGACGGATCGAAGCGGTATCATGGTTACGCCCATGTTCGCCACTCACTACTATTTTATCCGGTCCGCTGAAAAGCCCTGGAACGACTACCGGGTCAGGCGCGCCCTCGCCCTGGCCCTGCCCTGGGACCAAATCCGGGAGGGGCTGTATCTGCCGGCAAAAACCCTCGTTTACCCCCTGCCGGGTTACCCGTCCATCGAGGGGATTGAAACCACCGATATGGAAGAAGCGAGGCGGCTTTTAGCCGAAGCCGGGTATCCCAGGGGGGAGGGACTGCCTAACCTGGTCATCAAGCTGAACCCCTCTATGGAAGCCGCCCGTGTCGGAGGGCTTATGGCCGGAACCTGGATGGAAAACCTGGGGGTCCCGGTCAAGATCGACGTGGTTCCCTATGAGCGATACTTCGATGCCCTCAAACAGAACGACTATGGGGTGGGCTTTACCACCTGGATCGGGGATTTTGCAGACCCCTATACTTTCCTGCAGATGTGGCGCCGGGACTCCAATCTAAACGATGCCCGGTATAACGATGCGGATTATGAAAGCCTGATGGAAAAATCCATGACCGAAGAGGGGAGAAAACGCTGGGAAACCCTGGCGGAAGCGGAAAAACTCCTTCTGAACCGGGGCACGGTGCTCCCCATTTCCTATACCCCTGCTATCAACATCGTCGATATTGATGAAATTGAGGGCTGGTTTCCGAATGCGCTGGATATCCATCCCTTTAAGTACCTGTCATTCAAAGCCTTTAAGCCCCTCCCGGGGGTGGCGCTGGCTCAATAGGGAGGCAATTTAATATGGAACTATCGATCAGCCGGGAACAGGCCTGGGGGCTTTTAACAAGCTACAACAAGGACCCCTTTCATCTGCAGCATGCCCTCACCGTAGAGGGGATCATGAAATGGTATGCCCGGGAATTGGGCTATGAAGGGGAATTCTGGGGTATCGTCGGGCTGCTGCACGATATTGATTTTGAACAATTTCCCGATGCCCATTGTATTAAGGCGCCGGAACTCTTACGGGCAGCCGGTGTGGGGGAGGATATCATCCACGGGGTGTGCAGTCACGGGTATGAACTCACGGTGGATGTCAAGCCGGAACACGAAATGGAAAAGGTGCTCTATGCCGCAGACGAACTCACAGGTCTTATCTGGGCAGTTGCCATCATCCGTCCTTCTAAAAGTGTTCAGGACATGGAAGTAAAATCGGTCAAAAAAAAGTACAAGGTCGCTAACTTTGCAGCAGGGTGTTCCCGGGCCGTTATTGAGCGGGGCGCGGCCATGCTGGGCTGGGAATTGGATACGCTCATTGACAAGACGATCCAGGCCATGCGCTCCTGTGAGGCGGATATCGCGGCCCGCATGGAAGCCCTTGAAACACGCTAAGGCGGTGATTGCCATGAGCGGCGGGGTGGATAGTTCCGTGGCCGCCTGGCTCATGCGGCAAGGCGGGTATGAGTGCGCCGGCATTACCATGAAGCTCTTTGCCAATGATGCTATTGGGGATGCGAAAGACCGATCCTGCTGTTCCCTTGCTGATGTAGAGGATGCCCGTGCAGTGGCCTATCACCTGGATATCCCCCATTATGTGTTCAACTTTTCCAATGCGTTCCGGGACCAGGTTATCCGTCATTTCATCGAGACCTACGAAAAGGGCGGGACCCCGAACCCCTGTATTGACTGTAACCGGTACATCAAATTTGAAGGTCTGCTTTTCCGTGCCCGGCAGCTTGATTTCGATTATATCGTTACCGGCCACTATGGGATGATAGCACAAGCAGGAGGCCGGTTTCTCTTGAAAAAGGCCCGGGACCTTAAAAAAGATCAGAGCTATGTGCTGTACACCCTGACCCAGGAGCAATTGGCCCACACCCTGTTCCCCCTGGGCAGCATGACAAAGCAGGAGGTCCGGGAACTTGCCCTGGCCCAGGGGTTTGTCAACGCAAAAAAACAGGATAGTCAGGATATCTGCTTTGTTCCTGATGGCGACTATGCCCGTTTCATTGAGCAATACACGGGTAAGCAGTATGAACCAGGAAACATCATCGACACTGAGGGGCATGTGGTGGGACAGCACCAGGGTCTCATCCGGTATACCATAGGCCAGCGCCGGGGGCTTGGGGTTTCGTTTCCGGTTCCCCGGTATGTTGCCGCCAAATCCGTTGTGGACAATACCATTACCCTGGGTACTGAACCTGCGCTTTATGCCAAAGCCCTCACCGCAGATACCCTGAATCTGATTGCCTGTACAGCTCTGGACCGGCCCCTCCGGGTTAGGGTTAAAACCCGCTACCTCCAGGCAGAGCAAGGGGCCATTGCCGAGCAGACCGGTGCGGATACCCTTCGAGTCGAGTTTGATCAGCCCCAGCGGGCCATTACCCCGGGGCAGGCGGTGGTGCTCTACGATGGGGACGTGGTGGTTGGGGGCGGTACCATTGTGGGAGCGGGCTGAGGGAATTCCGCTTTTTTGCTTTTTTATTTTTTTATACTAAGGAAGGTTCGTATGAATGCGATTATCACCGTGGTCGGGACCGATAAGGTGGGGATTATTGCCAAGGTCAGTAATTTTTTAGCGGAACGGCATATCAACATCGAAGATATAACCCAG
>JAITNU010000101.1 GCA_031290325.1 Treponema sp. | reverse complement strand
AGTCCCAGTTCCGGCGCACGCTCCCGCGCAACCAATCCGAGGCGCAAGACATCGCCGCCGTCCCGTACCGCCCGTACCCCCTGGGTCACATAGCCTTCGAGAAGCCCCTGTATCTGCTCCCGGGACGACTCATGGCCATTTTCCCGTCCGATGTGTACATGTGCGTCGATCATAAGTACAAAATCCTCCCTCCAGGTGCGTTTCCCCGGACTTTACTATTTTATCAATTCCGGGCCGGCACTGTCCATGAGCGCCGCCCGTTCATCCTCACTATCGGCGATGATGCTGGCGGCGAGGAACCGGGCCACCGCAGTCTCGGTGGTGTAGGCGCCCATAGGAACCGCCCCTTCCCGCCATAGCTCCCGGGATGTGGTGTATCCGGAAAAATCAACGATCCCCTCCTGCTGGGAACTACAGTAGAACCGGATGCCCCGGCGTTTACCCATGGTGAACACCCGCTTGAGGGAGTAAGGGCCTTCCCGGAAGCCGGCGGTGCCTGTATCGTAGAGTTCCAGGAAGAAATTCCTGACCCCCTTGTCTATGAGGGAGGTGAGATAATCTGAGCGAAGCCCGGGGTAGATGCGGATGACGCATATAGAATTGACCGCGTCTTCCAGAAGCTGGGAGAGGACAAACTGATCCGCCTCCAGGGGACCTGCGAGGAGGGAACTGCCTGAGAACACCGGGACCGCCATGTTCCAGTTCCGAAAACAGTCGCTTCCGATCCGTTCAAATTTCAAGTTCAGGGGCGATAAGACCTTGCCCCCGTGAACCACGTAGACTCCCTTGGGCTTACTCAAGGCCAGGGCCACTGCCTTCTTCATGGTCCGAATCGCTTCAGAACCAGCTCCCGGCGGAGTGGATGAGGCGGCCAGGACAATGGGGGCGCCGGCGTCGGCAAAGAGCCAGTACAGGAGCGGGGCCGTATAGGCCAGGGTATCGGTACCGTGGGCCACCACGATACCGTTGGCGGTTCCTGAATTGAGCTTGTCCGCGATGGCTTCGATGAGCACCACCCAATCGGCAGGCACAATCTCCTCTGAGAGGATCCGCCCCACCTGAATTGATTCAAACCGGACCCTGGAAAGATCCGTGTCCTGGTCCCCCGAGGCGTGCCGGGACAGGAGGTCCCGGAGGACCCGTTCATCCCCGGTTTCAACGGTCCCGTCTTCTCCCACACGGCCTGAAATGGCCCCACCCATGGAGAGGACATACACCAGAGAAACCGAAAGCTGCTCTTTCAGCACATCCTTCACCAGGGTCGGTTCTGCAAGCCCACCGGTTTCCCGTATGACCAAGCCGGTGAGAAACTGTATAGGCCCGGCATCTCCTTCCCGGATACGCCGTACCTCTTGAGGATTGATATCGATCACTGACTTGACAATAGTCTCAATGGTTTTCCGGTCCGTAAGCTGTTCCCAGCCCCGCTCCCGGATAAGCTGCTCCGGGGCCCGGTCTTCCTCCAGCACGGTCGTAATGACCTGCCGTGCAATGGTTCCGTGGATCCGCCGTTCTGCCAGCAAGGCCAGAATATCCGCGAAACGCTTGGGTGTGAGGGGACTCTCGGTAACCGTAAGGCCCAGGCGCTTACATTCTTTTATGATATATGAGGCCATCCATTGGGCCGCTTCCCGGGGATCCGCTCCCAGACTAATACTTTTTTCAACATAATCAGCCCGGCTTTTTTCGTCACAGACCAATTCAGCCTGAAATTGGGTAAGTCCGTACTCGTCCATCATACGGTTACGCCGGCCTTCGGGAAGCTCCACGATAAAATTATCCAGGGCTTCCAGGATATCCAAGCCGGGGATAAAGGGGGGCAGTCCTTCCACCATACTCAGCCGGGGTTTCTCATCACCCTTTCTGATCTGGAAGGATTCGGTGGTGTTTTTTGCCTCATTCCAGAGACGGCTTTCAGAAAGCACCTGGTCTCCGCGGGTCATAATCTCTTCTTGCCGTAAGAGTTCCGCGTTCACCGCCTTGGTAACAAAGTTAAAGGAATTGAGATTCCGCAGTTTCACATACTGTTCCGGGATCTCTGGGTACGGGGCCATAGCCACATACGCGTTACAGCGGATCAGGCTTTCCACCGGTACCCCGGGGATCAGTTCCAGGTACTGGATCCGCCTTCGTAAATCGGATAAAAAGACCTCCGCTTCCTCACCGATTTCAAAATCCGCCGCTGTTCTTAAGCGCAGGCTCGGCATACCTGCACGGGAATAATCCATCCAGGTTTCCTGGGCTTTACCGTGGATAAGCCGCCCTGTATCCTCTTCAAGGCGTATTTCGGTAATCAGGATACGCTTTTTCCGGTGGTGGAACATGATGTCTATGGCCGCATCAAGACCTAATTGTATGGAAAGCCGGGACAGGGCATGACCTTCGGGCATGGCCGGGGTACTCAGGTTGCGTTCATAGGGGGCTTCCTTCACTATAGTTCCCCCTAATCCCCGGATCAGGAGGCATGCCTTCCTGACCGCCTGAGGATCAAGACCGGGTAGCGCCCCCGGTTCCCCTCGGCAAACCGGACAGGACGCAAAATTCCCCCCTGCTATGGTCTCTGTGGAAAACCGCCCTGCAGAATCGAGTCCACAGGAACAAAAGGGCTTGACCCCTGCCAGGAGTAAAATGCGGACCTCAAGCGAAATATAGGACTTAAACACCGGCCTTTACCTCTTCCTATTATAATTAAAAAAATATTAGCAAATTTACCACAATGAATGTATAATAGATTTAACATTAGTGCAATTATCCCTAAGAGAAGTTCTCTTTTGATTTTGGAGGGTTCAGAGGTTGATGCTGATTGGATACGTTAAGGAGTATATGTGATAAAACGTGATTTCCCCAAGATTCATTTCTATGATCAGGATTTTGTTGACATATATGATAAAACCTGGGCATGGATTCAGGATTGCTGGAATACCAGCAATGAAAAAAGCACCGGGGAAAAACTTTCGGGGGAAAAACTTGAAATTCCAGTGGTTGAAACCACCTCTGAAATGGGTGCTGAAACCCCTTCGATTGAAACAGACGAAGCCCAGTATCAAGTGTTTTCGCTTGACTATCTCCCCAGTGAAATGGTTTCATTTGAAAATCCTCCTGGAGAACTATGCTGGTTTGATCTTGAAATGTCCTCTGAAACTGCGGTACCTGAGGAGTCTTTGTTGGAAAACGTAGCAATTGAACACGCTATCGGGGAGTTATCGCCTGAAGATTCGCTGCTTGAGGATCCGGCAAGCGAACATCCCGCTCCGGAGTATCCATCCTTTGAAATTCCTGAAATGGAACACGCCGCCGGTGAAAAACCATCCCTCCCCAAGTCCCTGATCGGCAGGAAATATTTCTCCTACCCCGGCAGTCCGGTGATTCAGCAGGCAGACGCCATTTTTTCATCTTTTTTCCTGGTCTACTCAAACCGGATTTATCAGGCCCATCCGACCCTGGATATCTTTTACGAACGGCAGGAACCAAACGGAGCCATCCGGTCTGCCTATGATCGGGTCAGCGGGCTTCCCGTGTTTGACGAGGATAACCCTGAAGGGCTGGGGCTCCCCCTCTTTGCCTGGGCTGAATTCAACCTCTACCATAAATCGGCGAACAAGAAGCGGATTAAGGAAGTCCTCCCGGTCCTCCACCGGTATACTGAATGGATAGATTCCCAGTTTAAACGGTCCAACGGTCTCTACGAGGTACCCCTCAGCGCAACAGGCATGGTGAACGCCCCGCGGGAGGCTGCGGTCTATCCCATGGACTTCAACACCATGATGGCCATTAATGTGCTGTACCTCTCGGCCCTGGCGGATATCCTTAACGATAAAGAAGCCAGTTTTCAGTACAAACGGCAGTACTTTTCCCTGAAGACCCGGATCAACACCCTCATGTGGAACAATGATGACGGCTTTTATTATGATATCGATAAGGATGAGCAGCATATCCTGGTAAAAACCATAGCTGGCTACTGGCCCCTCCTGGCGGAAATTCCCAATGACGACAAGGCAGAGCGGATCATCGAGAAGCTGCAAGACCCCCGCTTGTTCGGCACCCCCCACCCTTTTCCGACCCTGGCGGTCAACGACCCGGCCTTTGACGAGCATGGTGGCGGTTATCGAGGCTCCGTGTTTCCCCACCTCACCTTCATGGTGATCAAGGGGCTGGAACGGTACCAGCGTTGGGATTTTGCCCGGGAATGTGCCATCAGGCACCTCTACTTTGTCCTGGATTCTATGGGCCCTGCTGAGGGGAACAACCACAACAGCCATCAGAACGGGAACCACCACAAGGGCAACCTCTGGGAAGCCTACCTGCCGTTACGGGAAGGACCTGCCCAATGGCCGGATAACCCGGATTTTCCCCGGTCCCAATACCTGACCTACGATGCCCTTTCCACGGTCTGTCTGACTATAGAAAACATCGTGGGCTTGTTTATCTCCCTCCCCCGGAAGACCGTGGACTGGATCATCCCCAGTCTTGAAATCATGGGGGTGGAGAACCTGTCCCTGAAAAAGAACATGATCACCATCCTTTCCAATAAAAGCGGCAGGGGCTGGGAGATTCACATGGAAAGTGAGAAGCTGTACTACTTTACTATTAACATTCTGGGGAAAAAGAAAAAGACCCTCCCCATTCCTTCGGGGAAGTGTTCGATGCTGATAGATAAGCTCTAGTTGTATCAAAACAGCCCCTGGGAGGGATGCAGCAGCTTTTCCCGTTCCCCTTCGGCTTCATTATGTATCTCCTCAAGGCGGGCCATGATCCGATCCACTATGACCTGTTTCTTGTCTTCGATTCCCGCGGCATCTGCCCGTACAGTATCCCTGAACTCCGGGCAGGACAAGACCGGACCGACGGTGAAGCGCACCACATCATGACTGACGTAATCATCCATCATATCACCCTGATGCACATGGAGCACTTTACCGTTGATCGCCACCAGGCACATGTAATCAAAGGATTTAATATAGGAATCAATTTCACGGACCCCCCGTTTGGTATCCGGGTCCCAGGGCCGGTACCGCGTTCCTGCGGGAAATACCAGTACCAGTTTCCCCTGGACCTTAATCTCGTTCAGGGCTTTCATGGCAGCCCGGTTGATCCCAATGCTGCGGATCTTCTCGACCTTGTCCTTTTCAGGGTCCAGCCCGCGACGGGACCGGCTCGGATAAATGATGAGCCGTGTATAAGCCCCGGTAAAGGCCGCCACCGTGGGACTTGCCTCGTTGAGCTTCAGGCCGGCGATAGCCACCAGTGCACGGTCTATGTCCTCACCCTGCTCCTTGCGTAATAAATACGAGAAAACCGGCAGATCAAGGTTGCTGTAATGCTCCAGGAGGAGGAGGCACGCCTTGCCCGAACCTGCCTTGTCCCGCAGCTCATGCAGATGTTCCATGCCGCTGATGCCCGAACCGGGAAGTATGAGGGTATCAACTACCTTATCCAGGAAGGGCAGCACTTCCTCAGCCCTCGGCTGATAGACATTGTGTTCGGTAATCACGGTCGAGGATTTCGATACTGATACCGTCTGTTTAATAAGTTCCCGGAATGTGGAATTCAGTGTTTCCATAGTGTTATCCTATTGCCCAAAGGCGTATGAGTTCAATGACCACCTTACAGGCAGCCGCCATCTCTGGAACCGATACCCATTCGGTGCGGCTATGCCAGTTGCGGCCGCCGGTAAAGATATTCGGCGTGGGGATTCCCAGCTCAGTAAGCCGGGAACCGTCGGTACCGCCTCGGATTGGCTTTAACCGGAATACCACCCCGGTATTGGAAACAGCCCTTTTCAGCATATCCAGCACCTCGGGACGCTGATCGATCTTCGCTTTCATATTGTAGTACTGCGGTTTCGCCGTAATGAGCACCTGCCCCCCGGGAAACTGGGCTTCCACAGCCTGTGCAAACCTATCCAGGGCCGCAACACGCCGTTCAGCACCGTAGCGGTCAAAGTCCCGGATAATCAGGGATAGAGCAGCATGTTCCACATCTCCTTTGATTTCCATGGGGCAGTAATAGCCGTAATACCCGTCGGTGGCCTCGGGACTTTCAGACCGGGGGAGCATCATGGCAAAAGACGCGGCCATGAGCACCGCATTTACCATGATCCCCCGTGCATAACCCGGATGTATGGCCTTACCGGTGCAGTGCACTTCTACATCGTAGGCATTGAAACATTCCGCCTCAATCTCCCCCAGGGGGCCTCCATCCAGGGTATAACAGGCAAGGGCCTGAATCATATCCCGGGGAAACTCAGGAAGCCCCTTGCCGGTCTCTTCATCAGGGGAAAAGATCAGTTCCACCGCACCGTGGGCTATGCCAGGGTGGGTGAGCAGGTATTCCGTTGCCCCCAGAAGCTCCGCAATACCGGCCTTGTCATCAGCCCCCAGCAAGGTGGTCCCATCGCTATGAATAATGGCCTTGCCCTGCTGGGCAGCCAAATCAGGATCCGTTTCCGGGTCCAGGGACAGCCCCTCTGCCAGGTCAATGCGGTTGCCCTGATAGGCTTCCACCAGACAGGGTGCCACATCCTTGCCCGAAACCTCTGCCGCAGTATCCAGATGGGCGAGAAACCCCAGGGTGGGGGCGCTTTCCTTGCCTGCACGTGCGGGAATCCGGGCAATAACATAACAATGATCGGTTAATACCACATCCTGGAGTCCCAGCTCCCGGAGTTCCTGGACCAGGGCTTTTGCCAGCTCCCATTGCCCTGGAGAAGAAGGGGTCTCCTGGATATGGCGGTCGCTGGTGGTCCAGTAACGGACGTAGCGTAGGAACCGGGGAACCACCAAACCGGTGATGAGGGCATCATCTTCCTGTATCTGACTATTCATGGTATTAGTATTGACGGAAAAGGCTTCCTCGTAAAGTCCTGGTAACGAAGGTGCAACCTATCAGGATTTCCTGGGGTCTCTTTAGCAATGGTTAAGAAAGGAAAAGTCGTTATTGACCGAGAAGTGTGTAAGGGATGTTTCCTCTGCATACGGGCATGTCACTACGGACTTCTGGAGCAGGATACCCAGCCGAATGCCCTGGGCATCTATCCTTCAAAAGTGGTTTATGAAAGTAAGGGAGAAAAATGTATTGCCTGCGGAAATTGTTTCCAGGTGTGTCCTGATATGTGTATCACCATCTATGAAGAGGCCGACGTATGATCGCCGGTGATAAACTGTTAATAAAGGGAAATGAAGCCATTGCCGAGGCTGCAATCCGGGCCGGCTGTATGGCCTACTTTGGTTATCCCATTACCCCTCAGAACGAAATCATCGCCTACATGGCAGAGCACATGCTCGAAGCAGGCCGGATATTTATCCAGGCTGAAAGTGAAGTGGCAGCCATCAACATGGTCTACGGCGCTTCCGCAGCCGGGGCCAGAGCCATGACCAGTTCCTCCAGCCCTGGAATCAGCCTCAAACAGGAAGGCATGTCCTTTGCAGCAGGGGCGGATATCCCCCTGGTGCTGGTGAACATAGTCCGGGGCGGCCCAGGACTCGGGACCATTGGTCCTGCCCAGAATGATTATTTTCAGGCCACCCGCGGCGGCGGCCACGGGGATTACCGTTCGGTGGTCCTGGCCCCCAAGAGCGTCCAGGAATGTGCGGATCTGACCTATCTGGCCTTTGACCTTGCCGACGAATACCGTATGCCGGTCATTGTGCTGGGAGACGGGATACTGGGCCAAATGATGGAAGGGGTGGTCCTGCCCCCGAAGCGCCCCCTATCGACCCTTCCCAAACGGGACTGGACCCTGGGCCGCATGGCAGGACGGGCAAGCCGGCACATCACGTCCATTGATTTGATACCTGAATCCCTGGAAGCCAAGATAAAGACCCGGTTTCTCCGGTATGATACGGTAAAAGCACGGGAGACCCGGTTTGAATATACTGGGGACAACGGGACGCCGGATATCACCCTGGTGGCCTATGGTACGTCGGCACGGGTGGCCCTGGGCGCCCAGAAACTCGCCGAACAGGGGGGCATCAGACTGGGTCTGTTCAGGCCCATCACCCTCTGGCCCTTCCCCTCGGAAGCCCTGGCACGAATCGCCCAAACCGGGAAGCCTATCCTCACAGTGGAGATGAGTATGGGGCAGCTTGTGGAGGATGTACGGCTGGCGGTTTTGGGCGCGGCGCCGGTGCATTTACTGGGACACTGCGGCGGGGTTATCCCCACGGCAGAGGAAGTCTTTGCCGAGGTAAAGCGTATCCTGGGGAGGTAAGTTATGAAACAGCAATACGGGCATCCTGCCAGTTTAAACACCGTGCCGACTAAATACTGCGGCGGCTGCGGTCATGGGGTCATACACCGGCTCATTGCCGAGCTTATCGATGAAATGGGTCTGCGGGAAAAGACGATCATCACCAATCCTGTGGGTTGCGCCATCTGGGCGGATCTCTACTTCGACTTTGACTCCCTCCAGCCTGCCCACGGGCGCACCCCAGCGGCAGCCACGGGGCTTAAGCGGGTCCTGCCGGATCATCTGGTGATTTGTTACCAGGGAGACGGGGACATGGCGGCTATCGGCACTGCAGAGATGATCCACGCCGCCAACCGCGGTGAGCGGTTTACCACCATTTTCGTGAACAACGCCATCTACGGCATGACCGGCGGTCAAATGGCCCCCACAACCCTGGTGGGCCAGAAGGCAGCCACCGCACCTAAGGGGAGGGACCCTGGCACGGCGGGCATGGGCTATCCCATCAGAGTGGGGGAACTCCTCTCCTCCCTTGAGGGGAGCCGCTATATTGCCCGTGGGGCGGTGAACACCCCAGGGAATGTCCGCAAAACCAAGGGGTATATCAGAAAAGCCCTGGAAGCCCAAGTCCAGGGCATCGGGTTTACCATGGTGGAGATCCTGGCCCAGTGCCCCACTAACTGGGGCATGGAACCGGTCCAGGCAGTGGAATGGCTTGAACAAAACATGATACCTATATTTCCCCTTGGGGAAATCAAAAATACCATTTTTCTCTCTAAAGGAGTTCAGTAAATGACTGAAAAATCGTTCTTCGCCGGCTTCGGCGGCCAGGGCATCATTTCTCTGGGACAAATTTGGGTCTATTGCGCCATGAAGGAGGGCAAGAACGTTACGTGCTTTCCCTTCTATGGCGCGGAAAAACGGGGCGGCATTGCCCGCGCCTCAGTGGTCGTCTCTGACGAGGAGATCGCCAGTCCCCTGGTTACGGTTCCCGACTCCGTGCTGGTGATGAATCCCGAATCCCTCCCCCTGTGCGAGGACCTGGTGAAACCGGAGGGGCTTATGCTCATCAACGAATCTCTGGTACAAGAGGAGCCGAAACGGCGGAACATCAGGGTGGTCAAGATCAAGGCCCAGGAGCTTGCGGAGAAGCTGGGGAACGCCCGGTTCGCCAACATGGTTGCCCTGGGCGCCATGGCAAAACTCACCGGCGCCCTGCTCCTCAGTGAAGTTGAATCGATTCTGAAAAAGTTCTTCCCCCCTGAGAAGCGTCATCTGGTGCCCCTGAACGTGAAAGCCATCACCCTGGGATACGGAGCGGTGTAGCCCCTTTGTCCCTGTCCGCGTGAATCTGCGAATAAAATTCTTATATTGTTTGGCTTGCGTTTATAAGACGGAAAAGGCCCGATCCCCCGGACCGGGCCTTTAAGCAACAGCTGATTAGAAGGTCCAGATGAAGTCAAGCTGAACCGTATTGGTGATAACGTTTGCAGGATCTGTCTTCCCAACTGTATCAGTCAGCTTTTCCATGCCGAGGTCGTAGAACGCGACAAGCTTGGCATTACCCCCGATATTGTAGGTTAAATTCGGCTTAATATCGAGCTTGAGGGCGTAATAATCAGGCTTTACCCCAATCGTCGCTTCAAGACCAAGCGTAACGGGAACGTTCAGGGTATACTCAACGTATGGCGTAAAGGTGAGTTCAGGATTGAGGGCGGCTTGTGTCGCAGAATCATCCGAAGTACCACCGAAGATATACTGGTGCATTTTGAGGCCGATGCCAAGGGGATCCATCACCTGGTAGGCAAAGTGCTCGTTTATCCAGATGGTGCCGATGCCCTTGGGTTCAAAATAGGATCTGCGCTGTGGAGTACCGTTTTTAGTATCAGCAAGCTCTCCTTCCCCATTCTTACCACTAAAAGCGCCGAGATTGCTGAACGCCGCTTCGATAATAGCGGTAAGATTCTTAACGGCCTTGATATTTACGCCGAGATACGCACCCCAACCCGCCCTATTGTCATAGTAGGTATCTGACTTGGCTTCAGGAGTAGAATCAGGAATAGGAACCTGAACAGTTTTACCTGTCTCTTTAAGAACTTTCCCAGGATCATGGAAATCATCGGATTCAATAATACCAGTATCCGACCCATCGCCTTGACCGTCCATCTTTAAGCCTGCAGAAACGGCAAACGCGTCACTTTCATATTGGGCACCAATAGCGGTTTCAAGCAGGAAATCTCCAACAAAAGGATAAAACGGTCCCGTTTCATCCGTTGCCCCATTATTAAGCATAGTAAACTATGGCACTCCCTCATCATTATTAGGACCGGTAAGGAACAAACCAACATTGAGGCCCTCAATGGGCTTTACCTCAAAACGAGCGCCCCAACCAGTACTGATATTAAAGTCCTGGAGACCGCCGCCGGTCCACACGCTGTCGTCAATCTACCCACCTTGATATTGAGTTTGTTACTGATAAGCTCAGTCCACAAATACCCATTACGGAGGGAAAGCGGAAGATCTTTATCAGCCTCAGCACGGATACCAAGTACCACCCCATAATTATCCTTAGGAATTGTAAGAAAACAAGTTAAAATATTTTCCACCATATGTTATAATATTCCCGGGTAAAACCGGAGGTATTTATGTTAGATAAAAAAACAGAAAAAAGAATAACCGTGATGCTGCCAATTCTAAATGAGAAACAAAGAAGATTGTATTTGGCGGAAGAAGCGGAAGGATTA
>JAITNU010000092.1 GCA_031290325.1 Treponema sp. | reverse complement strand
TAGGTGATAGCCTCGACCGCCTCGGGGCGGTCAAAGACCGCACGGCCCGTATCAAGGTAGCGTCCCCCGAAGTTGTAGACATAACTTGAAAGCTGGGTTACCGCTGCGGCGCCTGCACCGCGGGAACCAAAGCCCGCCACCCCGTCCCTGGTCAAAGCCGCTGCTGCCGCTTCCAACTCGGTAAAGTTCGTGGGTACCGGGAGACCGGCCTGGTCAAAGAGATCTTTGCGGTAGTAGAGTACCTGCCACTCAATGACCAGCGGGACAATGTAAGCCGTACCGTTCTTGCGCCCAATATCGACGCTATTGGACGGATAGTCCGCAAAATCGTACTGAGCCAGGGGAGCGTACCACCCGTTCTTGTTGAACAAAAGCCCTTCCTGAAGCGGACGGGTCATAAACACATCCACCGTGGAAGAGTTGGTCGCAAATTCAGTGGTGAGCTTCTGGGTAAGCTGCGCCTCCTGGAGGCTTTCAACCTGTACCTTAATGCCTGTGGACGCCTCAAACTCAGGAATCGCCGTTTTAAGCAGTTCCCCATAGGGATGATTCGCCAAAAGTACCCGTATCTCCTGGGGTGCTGCCTCAGACTTACCTGTTGCGAAGACCGCTGTAGCAAGCCCTGCCAATACCAATACACCTAATAATCGTTTCATATATCCTCCTATATAAAACCGGTGGGGAAAAATACCCCGCCTGATTACCATAGTATCCTCTCCCGGTTTGATTCTGTCAATCAAAATGTACGCCGAACCAGGGGTATTACAACGAAAGCACGGTACGGATTTCATCAATAATAGTGCCGTCCCGGTACCTGACCCGGCCTATCACCCGGTCCCCGAGCTGCGGCTTCTGGGAAACCCCGTTGAGGCTCTCTGCGGTTTTGCGTAATGCCTCTATCTCCACCAGGGGAAGGCCGGAGGCAGTGAGCCGCTCCCGCAGATCCTCCCGCCGGGGATTGATCGCCACGCCGTGTTGAGTAACCAGGGCATCCACCGTGCTGCCCGGCGTGGTGGTGGTCAGCACCTGGTCCACCACAATGGACAGCCGCGCCCTGCTCAAGGGGGCAATAACCAGGGCCAGCTTGGCCCCAGATGCGACATCGCTATGGCCCCCTGAGCCGCCGATGATGTACCCATTGGAATCAGTGTGAACATTGACATTGAAGTTGACATCGATTTGGGTGGCCCCCAACACCACCACATCAAGGCGCTCCGCCACACAGCTCTTTGCCGTGGGGCTTGCGTAGTGACCTGCGCTTATCTCAATATGACGGGGATTGCGGTGCAGGGATTCTACTGCCTTCAGATCAAAACACTGGACATCCAGAATATGCTCAAAACAGCCCGTTTCCAGCATGTTGACCAGGTACTCCGTGGTTCCCCCCAGGGCAAAACTGCCTTTAATCCCCTGTTTCAGCATGATTTCCTGGATGTTTTGCCCCACAGCCAGGGACGCGCCCCCTGCGCCGGTCTGGAAGGAAAACCCGTTCTTTAAAAGCCCTGATGCGCTAATCACCTTGGCGGTGAGGTCCGCGATACGCAGTGCAATGGGATCACGGGTCATCCGGGTGGTTCCCGATACAATACCCTGGGGATCCCCAATAGCGTCCACCACAACCAGATGATCCACGTCTACCTCGCTGATGGAATAAGGGGTCGCAGGATAGGGAACGAGGTTGTCAGTAACCACCACCACCTGCTTCGCATAGCGGGCGTCGGCAAAGGCGTAGCCCAGGGAACCACAGGCGGATTTCCCGTATCGGCCCGTACAGTTTCCCTGGATATCCGACGTGGGGGCTCCGATAAAGGCCACATCTATCGGGGATTTCCCGGTTTCAATATCGCTGGGACGGCCCCCGTGGGTGCGGAACAGAACCGGCTTTTGCAAGATACCCTCGCTCACCGCCTTGCCCACCACCTGGCCCATGTAGTTGGTTTCCAGGCCCGTTACCACCCCGTTTTTGAGGTGCTTCAGGAGCGGCGCGTGGCAGTCAAAAATCGAACTCGCGTTGATGGTGAGATTGCCGATGCCCAGTTGTGCAATGGCCTCCAGCACCATGTTGAGGACATAGTCCCCATTGCGTAAATGGTGATGAAAGGATATGCACATCCCATCTTTAAGTCCGCTGGCAATGATGGCCTCTTCTAGTGAACGTACCAGTTTACTCATGATTCCCCCTTCCCAAGGCTTCTGCTGCTTGTAAAATAGTCCTGGCCCGTTCCACGATGGGCGCATCAATCATCTTGCCGTCCAGTGCAATTGCCCCTTTCCCCTGTTCCTTGGCCTGTGCCAGGGCTTCAAACACCCGGTGGGCATAGGCAATTTCCGCGTCACTAGGACTGAACACTTCATTGATCCGGTCTACATGGCGGGGAGAAATCACCGCCTTGCCGGTGAACCCCAGGGAACGTGCCAGGGCAGCATCCTGCATAAGCCCTGCCATATCATCGACATCGGTATACGGCGTATCCAGCACATCAACCCCGGCAGCACGGGCGGCGCACACGATCCTGCTCCGGGCATAGGCGATTTCATTCCCTTCCCTGGTCCGGGGCGCCCGCAGATCAGCGGTGAGGTCTTCGGCACCGAGCAGCAGGGCACTGATCCGCGTCGTGCTTGCGGCAATGGCAAAGGCATGTTCCAGCCCCAGGGCGGTTTCGATGAGGGGTATGAGCATAACCGGTGTCGTGATCCCTGCCTTGTGTTCCACTGCTTCTATTTTTTCGATTAAGCGGTGGATATACTCAGGGGTACTCACCTTGGCAGGCATGATAGCATCCGGCCCCAGGGGGACAATGGCTTCCACGTCCTGTTCCCAATAATCCGTGTCCAGAGCATTAATGCGGATAACCACCTCAGCAGTACCGAATATGAGGGTGGATAGGGTGTGCTGAACCAAAATACGGGCGGCGTCCTTTTCATCCGGGGATACAGCGTCTTCCAGATCGATGATGATCCCATCGGCCCCCAGGGTGCCGCCATTGATCAGCATATTCGGATTATTACCAGGTAAAAAAAGCATACTTCGTCTCATGAGTCCTTCCCTGCCCGCCGCAAGGCGGTCTCCAGCCGTGCCTGAATCACACAGTCCAGGGCGCCCCGATCATGCGCACGGATATGTGCATGGTGAACCCCCATCCGCTCAATCACTGCCATCATAGTTTTTCTGATACACTCCCCGAATTGCTGCATCACCACCGAGGTCAATTCCAATACGAGTTCTTGACCAGGCGCGACTTCTACATAGATATCGCTGGATTCCAGTGTTCCCGCAGCGGCATTTTTTATAATATGCACAATATTGCTCCTTAATATTACTATCATAGTATAGTTGATCCAGGATAACAAGCCGTATCTCAGTTCTTGTATGCCCCTTTCGTTTCGCTAGTACCGGGGTTTTGAACAAAAAATCGAGACCTTTCATATCGTAAAAATATACTGCCATAAATTAAAAAATAATTGTTGATCTCTTACTAAAATCAGATTAAATGTTAATATAGAAACGCCCAGAGCGACGCTGATCCCACTGGAGTAGTTAAAAAAAGATACTATTTAAAAAACATTTAAAAAAGTATTTTTTTAAAAAGTTAAAAAAAATGGTGAGCCACCGATGTATGCAGCTATACCCTGCATACATCCGGCGCTTACTCGACTTGCAGCCGGTACAGGATACTCTGGACATTACCGCTTATGTCCAGGGCGCTGATTTCCAGGGTTACCTGTCCACGGGTAAACCAGGTTTCACCGACCTCAAACGCCGGGAAAGGCCCATAGATCTGTTTCACCGGCACCAGTCCATTACGGTACATCATAAGTACCCCATCTCTGGCCGCGTAGGTTTCAAAGTTCAGGGCCCCGATTTCGTTACCGTTAACAGAACAAACGAGCCGGTAAGGCGCCAGGGGATTTTCATTTGCCGCAACTAAGGTATCCGTTGCCGTCACAGAAATCCTATAACGGCCCTGGCTTATCGCTTTTACCTGACCAGGATCGGTGACCTTTCCTTCCGTGTTCTGCATCCGTATGGATAGAATCACCGGCGGCCTCGTATCAGCAGGGGGGCTGATGATCATCATGGGATTTACCCACCGGCGTTCCTTACGGTCAAACAGGGAAAAATGAAAACCCTTCCGCAAGGAACTGCCTGAAAGACCAGCCTCCCCAAGGGGGGTATTTTTTTCAATTTTTTCCATTTTTGGAACCTCCTCCTGGCGGGTATCATCAAAACGGCTGTAGATGCTGATGATCCCATCCCCGTGATCCAGGGCAATCCACGCGCCCAGAGGAGCGGGCAGCCGGGAAGCGGTGTCTAATCCGCGGTGCATAAAGAGGAGTTCCCCGGTTTCAGCGGCCTGTATGGTCCCTTCAGCTTCAAAGGAAATACCCAGCACCGGGCTTCCCCCATCATTCCAGCCAAAATTATTGACCATACGCCCGTTCGGGGAAGGCCAATCCATTCCATAGAGGCCATGGACGGTATGCGCCACCAAAACGCAGATGATAACAAGATACCTGAACTGTTGTACCTGGGCCTTAGCCCCTTTGCAATATCTTCTCCTGTACATATAGTTACCGTTTACCTACCTCAAAAGATGCCAAGGTCATGCTGCCTCCCACATAGAGCCGTGAACCCTGACGGCCCAGAAAGATGGTTTCACTCTTAAAAGGCGCTTCGATGATGAGGGTCCCGGGAAACCGGATCGCCGCCAGCCGTTTCCACCCGGAAGTTTGGGCGGTGAGGATAAAAAGAAGCCGATCCCGGCCGCTTTCATCCAGGGCGATGATATCTCCCTCCAGGGGCAGCTTGAGACTGGTCCGGGTATGTATGTCATACAACCCCAGCCCGCCCTGGCGGGCAAAGACGATCCGGCTGTCATTATCAACAAAGGCCACATGAACCGGCCGCCTGAACCCGGTTCCCAGAAACTCATGGTAGAGCACCTTATATTCAATGTTTCCCGAATCCCCAATCCGTTCCAGGAGCAGGAAGCGCTGCTCGTCAATCCCGGAGATGAGGGCCATCCGTGAGCCGTCCTTTGAGAGGGCACAGCCCAGGATCACCGAAAGCCGGGACCCTCCAGGTTCAAAGAAAAAGAAGCGCCTGCCCCGGTTATCCAGAACTTCGACCGTACCATCCAATAAACCGGCCACGACCAGGCCGGCGGCAGCATCAATCGTGGCGAGAGGCGCGGCGAAATCATGGGACCAGCCTATGGCCCCGGTATCATCCACCAGGGCAATCGACTCCTGTTCACTGCCGACCAGAAACAGCCGTTGGTCCAGAAACAGGGGATAGCCCTGGCTCTTATCTATGGTTAATACCGGGTTATTAACCGGATCCCGGACTTCAATGGTCTTCGGGACCGGGTTATATTCCGCCCATCTATCCTGGGATATAGACACATAGCCTTTCCGTACCTGATTAATGGAAAAATTACCGTCCTTATCAACGTAGCCGAATCGCTCCCCCAGTTGAAAGGGGAGGAGCTGAAGCTCCTCCTGCGTTCCAGTATGATACACTCCATTGGGATAGGTCGATTCCAGGGAAATGAACCACCGGGGCATCAGGATAGTTTCTACCGGAACAGGCCGGGCAGCAATAAAGGTATAGAGCACAAAAAGCGTACACCCCAGTATGATAAGATATTTTTTCTTTTCGTCAATTACCACAAAAATTCCTCTATTATAGTTATAGTATATCGTATAGAGTGAAGGTTGATATGTCAATTATAGATCAGTCGATTTTGGAGGAAGAATATGTATGAACTTGATTTGGACAGGTTATTCCAGGAGGCTCAAAAAGCGGCGGCCTTTGCGTATGCGCCGTATTCCAAATTCCGGGTAGGCGCTGCCCTCCTTGCCGAAGACGGAACCGTGTATACCGGGTGTAATGTGGAGAACCGTTCCTTCGGGCTTACCATCTGTGCAGAACGGAGTGCCCTGGTCCAGGGGGTTGCTCAGGGGAGCCGGTCTTTTATTGCCATTGCCATTGCAAGCCCCGATACGGTGGAACCGGTGGGACCCTGCGGGGCATGCCGGCAGGTCTTAAGCGAATTTATGGCGCCCCAGGCCCAGGTCCGGTTTGGAGGCAGCGGACCTGAGCGGGTGGATACCACCATCGGGGCGCTTTACCCCTATGATTCCCTCCACGATTTGCTGGCATTTAATGTAAGGGCTTGACATATTATACGGTTTATTGCTATACTTAATAATATTGGATGTATAAGGAGCGGTCATGATTCAGGGCGATATCCTGACAATAGAAGAGGTGGCCAAATATCTGCGGGTTTCAGAGCGGACGGTCTATGATTGGGCGCAAAAGGGGGAGATCCCCTCAGGGAAGATCGGAACCGTATGGCGTTTCAAGCAGTCGGAAATCGAAAAATGGGTCAATGACCGGCTTTCGGGAAACAGGCTGATGCCTCAGTTGGGGGCTATCCAGCTTGAGACCATTATTTCTCCAGATAGGATCATGTTTCTCGATTACACTGCCAAACGGGATGCCCTGTTAGCTCTGGCGGATAATATTGCCAATGCCCCCCAGGTAAAAAACCGCCAGGAATTGGCTACGGAGATTCTCAAGCGGGAAGAACTGATGAGTACCGCTATTGGCCGGGGTATTGCCATTCCCCATGTCCGGCTTTCATCAGTTACGGACCTGGTGGTTTCTGTTGGTATCAGCCGGACCGATATTCTGGACTTTCAAACCTTGGACGATGAGCCGGTGCGGCTTCTCTTTATGATCGCCGCCGCCTATAATCAGCATGCCTATTATCTGCAAACCCTGTCTTTTTTCAGCGCCCGCTTGAAAAACCAGAATCTGCGGAGCGACCTGCTCAGGGTAGAAACGACCCAGGATGCCTATTCCCTTTTGACCGAAAAGCATTAGCGCTACCTTTCACTTAAATATGCGAAAAAAGCCTACTTGGAGGGATAGCAGAGGGGCATCCTGCCCCTCCGCAGCGTTTATAGATCAGTGCGCAGGGGTATCGGGTCGTTGTCAACAGCATCTAAATTGTTTAGATACTTTTTCGTTTCCGACACTATTACCGGACTTAACAATAGAATCGCTATCAGGTTTGGTATAATCATCAAGCCGTTAAGCGCGTCCGCAAGG
>JAITNU010000023.1 GCA_031290325.1 Treponema sp. | reverse complement strand
ACGCGACCTTGGCAATGCCCTGTTCGCTGATGGGGAGGAAACGAGCCACATCAGGATCCCCCGGCCGTTTAACGAAAAACTCCTTGAAGAGGTAATAGGCCCTGATCCAGTCTTCTGAGTTCATCGCATCGTAGCCGTCCCGTTTCAGGTGATACAATGCAGCCTCATCAGTGTCCCGCAAACTGGATTCCACCCTGGTAATGCCATCCCAGGCCCGGCTTGCAATACCCGCGGCTTCACGGGCTTCACGGCTGTTCTGGCTTGCCAGCCTAAGCCCCAGGTTCGCAAGCCAGTGGGCATCATAGTACCGCATTTCCTTCAGAGCTGTATTCGCCAGGACAAGGGCTTCCGCCACGGTTACCGGCTTTCGCTCTTCTGAATGTTCTGAAATCCAATCATCATTAAAATGATACTCTTCTTCAGCCAAGGCATAGGCCCGCACCGTAGCCTGGGTAATCCGCCATTGATCCATCCCGATAGCCGCCTCGGTCTTGATGGATTCAAGCTCCGGACTCTCCGGCCATATCCGCTCACAGGTAGCAATCAACTGAGACACCTCTGGCCATGCAGATTTCTCCGCATACTCCAGGGCTTTTTCTTTGGACCGCGTGAAGAGATTACCCTCAACAAGCAGCTTTGTCTCATAATCCTGGACCAGGGGGAATACCCAGAAAAACAAAACCCCATAGCACACGACCGCGCTGATGGCGGTAATAATCGGCCCTTTGAACTGGTCCAGTAACTGGGGAGAAAAACGGGGGTACTGTTCTTCCTTTTGTTTTTGCAGGCCAAAGGGAATCACCAGGCCCGTCATGGCCAGGGCCGGGAAAAGGGAAATGAAATTCAGCAACCCCTGGGTCAGACGCCAGGAACGGGCATAAATGGGCAAGGGTTCTGGGTCACCGGGAACAAGAAACCTGAAGACGATAATCGAAAGGCCCGCTGCCAAAATATAGAAAATAAATATACGTCCCGGTGACAGGAGCTTCTTTTTAGCTTTCATTCCTTCGGCCCCTTATCAGATGAATCAGAACGGTAAAGAGGATACTGAGTACCCCAAGGGTATAAAACGCCAGGGGACTCACCAATGCCGGGTGTAACCTATCGGAGAGGACAGGGGCTAAAAAAGCCAGGGTCCTCGGGGAATTGAGGAGGCCCTCCAATGCCAGGACACCCCGGAAGATCAGGGTACCTACGCATAGATTCGCCAGGGGCCAGGAACTCATGACCATCAAAAACCGCAGGGATATAAGCAGAAAAATAAGGCCGAAAACGTATATAATAAAGGAACTAAACCCCCTGTTTAAACGGGTATTGAACTGTTCCGCAGAACGCGAAAAATCATTGATGATGCCCTGCTTATGTTTAAAAGGTGCTGGAAACAATTCGATCACCTGGGCCTCAACACTATGCTGGGATACCTGGTATACCAAAGGCTGGTTCGGCAGGGAGATCACCCGGGGGCTTTGTATATCCGCCGGATCATCCAGGAGCACCATTGCCGAATCGGCAGCAGACAGAATAAGACCTGGTTCTCCCAAACGTATAGGTTTCTCCGAGGGCAGTGGTATTGGTATATTCCCCAACCAGCCTATACCGAGGGATACGATGAGGGTATAGAGACCGGATAATACCCCGATGCAGAGCATGGACGGGAGAGACCCCAGGCCCTTTCGGGCGGTGTAGTTTAAGCCCAGCAAGATAGCAAGATAGAGGGTCACCGGCAGTATCCCCGGGATGGCGGCAATGAATACCCCTATCGTCACCTCAGACCAGGCCATCCGCAGCGCATCGACCTGAACAGAGATGAAGGTTACGATGAGGGCGCCGAAATATATCATAATCAGCCATACACTAAAAACAAGAATTACCCGTAATACGGTACCGTGCTGTATATTTTTCACATCTTTAGCCTAACAACATGCTTTACTACCCGCTTTTATCTGGAAGGGCCTTCATTTTTTCTTTCAGTTCAAGGAGCATGAGGTCTGCCGAATTACCGGATTTTTCCAATTCCTCGAAGCGTTTATCCAGGCTTGCGTTGGAAGAAAAGTCCTCAAGCTCTTGGGTTGCCTCAGCCTGGGCTTCCAACTGGTCTACCTTTGCCGCCATCCGGTCAAAAGCGTCAAAAGCGCTGTGGTTCCCAGAAATACTGGAAATGGTGCTCTGTATTTTCTGCTGGGCCTCCGCCCGTTTTGCACGGGCCACAAGAAGGTTCTTCTTGCGCTGGGCCTCTTCAATCTTATTCTGGAGTTCTCGGAGGGATTGCTTGAGCTTGTCCACCGAAGCATGCTGGGCTTCCCACTGCTTTTTGTATTCCCCCCAGGCATTATCATATTCCTGTTTACGGAGCAACGCATCTTTAGCAAGATCATCCTTACCGGCCTGAACCGCCAACATGGCCTTCCGTTCCCATTCCTGGGACTGGGCCTGCTGATTGAGGACTTCCCGCTCAAGTTTTTTCTCATCCGCAATGGCCATAGCCACTGCCTTCTTGGACTCGATAAGCTGCTCGTTCATATCAATCACCAGTTGATTGAGCATCTTCTCCGGCTTTTCAGCCTTACTGATTACATCATTCACATTTGATGAAAGGAGGGTCTTAATTCTTGAAAAAATACTCATCTTAACCTCTAACCCCTGTACTTTGAAAGTATCGGATAGTGCTGAGTCAGGGCAAGACTGAACGCATCCAGGGTTGCCCTAAATTCCGTATAATCCATGGTATCGTATTCCAACGTATCAATTAACACAATTTTATCATCTTCCAGGGCATACGCGCCATGGAGAACGTCATTGGCATTTAATTCAAGGAGCCTGGTAAACAGTTCAAGCCGGTGCTCCGCCGGGGCATCCATCACCACGACCCGCACTATAACCAAGGGATCCGCATGCATAACCACCACCCCTTCCAAATCATGCTCCTCAAGCAGCCAGAGCTCACCCTCCAGCTTTCTATACCTGATCATGCAATCAATAAGATACCGTTCAATTTTTTCATCTGCCATAGCGTATCCCCCCGTTTACCCTAAGCTTGCCTGCCCCGCGTCACTAACGGTGAGGACACTTTTACACTCGGAACAGCGGAAATGCCCCGGTTTTACGACCTTCAAATTTGTTAAACAGATTGGACAGGGAATTACCCTGGGGAATACCGGCGCTTCCCCGCCGCCTTTGAAAAACTCAAAGGCCCCATCAAGGTCATCTTTAACATGAAAAATCTCAGCAAACCCCAGCAGCTGGAACACTTCATATACCGCAGGTGCAATATTAACCAGCACCAGATTACCACCCTGGGACTTGATCGATTTAACAAAATTGGAAAATGAACCAATACCAGCAGATGACACATACTTGAGTCCGCTACATTGAAAAATCAGCTTGGTATACCCAGCCGAAATGGCCTTAGCAATCCGCCTCTGGAAAGCATGGGCATTATAGGTATCAACGTACCCTGAAAGGTACAGGATAAGACACCCCTCGATATCAGGCACGGTTTGAAGGGTTATTTTGAGATTCTCGTCCCGATCATCATCAAATCCCGGTACTATCGAGCTGTTTGAAACGAAGTTAGTTCCACTCATACTTCACCACTTTAACAGCCGGCCCGGTCTTTGTCAAACCCCGGATCAGGGGTATCAATACCAGGCCGAACTATACCACTAAGATACCTTTTTAAACGCATCTTTTCCCGCCCCGCACATACGGCAGCCCGAATCTTCAGGCAGGCTTTCAAAAGGGGTTCCCGGTGGAATCTCGTCCTCAGGATCACCTACCGCAGGATCGTAGACATACCCGCAGACTGTACATACATATTTGTCCATAAACCTTAACTCCTTAACACTCAAGGATGATTTGTTACTTATTATACAGGAATATCAGAGGGACTGCAAGCCCCTAATTGATGGTCAAGCAAAATATATTCTAGCCACTTTCTTCAAAACACCTCGAAATTGCTCTGTGCAGATACATCAAGGGTGACGGCGGATATACTCGGTCTTGCAACCTGCGGGAAACGCCGGAACAGTGGCTTCTCACGCCGGGGGGCTTTGACCGGGGATTTTAACCAGCGCCATGACCGTGGTGGATCGCCAAAACCTGGACAGAATCCTCGATGAGCAAACCCAATCCGTATCAGGGAACTATTGAGAGGATGATTATCAGTGGATGGCAACCAGTCTTCGCCGGTTCCATCACCAAAACCAGGGACTCCTGCTGGAACGTCTCCAACGCCGAAACCGGGGGAACGCCGCATCCTCCCCGAAAACCTGTACCCGTATAGAACTGGAGGGACTATCCGCACTTCGTGTTCTTCAGGGATTTCAAAGTGCCAACCTTCCGCTTCCCACCGGGGACGCTGTTCGTCCAAGTGTTTATTGTAGTCTTCCCAGCCGCCATATTCTTATGGTGCTTACAATACCACGTCAAAGATTCGCAGGTCTCCCAGGTTGACCCATTTTTCCACCGCCTCGCGGTTTGCGCTTTTTCGCAGATCAAACGTAACGAGGTACCCCTGTTTCACCCCCTTACTCTGCAAGTAGCCCGCAAGCTGTTCGTAAGCCGCGTCATGCCCCGCCTCACCGTGCCATAGCTTCAGCTCAATGATGAACTGGTCACGGTTGTAATCCACCACGATGTCCATACGCCGCAGATCGCTCAACTG
>JAITNU010000014.1 GCA_031290325.1 Treponema sp. | reverse complement strand
ATTGGCATTGGCCTTAATATGTATATGTATTTGCTTGACATAGGAAATACCAACAGAAGCTCCGCCGGCGATATAATTGGCCTGGGAGTTGGAGGAGATATTGGATTAAAATACGATATCACGGATGTTGTTTATATTGATTTTGGCACAACTTTATCATATAATCCTGCCGGTTATAGATGAGGTGAATCAACACGTGATAACTGGACAAATACCAAAAGAGAATCATCGGGCTGGATAAACGGATATTCAATGTTTGGTATAAGACCATATATTGCAATAGGTTTTAATTATTATCAGGAAAAAGGCAAATGGGGAAAACTAAAATAAAAATGGTGTAAAGGCGCATAACGAAACTGTCGGAAAAGTGATTTTAAAGATTTCTGAACACTACATATAGCATTATAGACGAATATACAGTGTTTATTCAAATGTTTGCGGATTAATTCGACAGTTTCAACAGGTTGTTTGCGTTATCGGGGTTCGGTCGGCTGCTCCTCCCTCACCCACATTCGCTGCGTTGCTACACAAGAGGAACACACAACTCAGATTTCATAAATCTCCCGTGCAATGGGCATACGCCGGCCCATGCCAAAAGCCCGCTTGGATACCTTTAAAACCGGCGGGGCCTGACGGCGCTTAAACTCTGCACGGGCCACCGCCTTGATGATCCGGGTGACCAGTTCCCCGTCCCAGCCGCGCTTGGTGATCTCATCCCCGGATAGGTTATCAAACAGATAGAGCTTGAGGATTTCGTCCAGCTCCTCGTAGGGGGGGAGGCTGTCCTGGTCCTTTTGGTTGGGCCTGAGTTCCGCCGAAGGGGGCTTGGTGAGGATGGCTTCGGGGATAATCATGGCGCCCCCGGCGGCACGGGCCTTTTCGTTGATCCGCCGGCAGAGGGCAAAAACTTCGGTCTTGAAGAGATCACCGATGGGTCCCAGAGAACCGTCCATGTCGCCGTAGAGGGTACAATACCCCATGGCAAGCTCGCTCTTGTTGCCAGTGGTCAGGAGCATGGAGCCGAATTTGTTGGAAAAGGCCATGAGCAGGGTGCCACGGATACGGGCCTGGAGGTTTTCTTCAGCAATATCAAAGGGCCGCCTCTCAAAGACCTCATCCAGGGTTGCCAGGAAACTGGTATATACCTGCTCAATGGGGAGGGTCACATACCGGCACCCGAGATTGGCCGCCAGGTCCGCCGCGTCATCCCTGGAACCCTGGGATGAAAACCGGGAGGGCATACTGAAGCAGACGATCTTATCCTTCCCCACGGCCTTTACCCCCAAATAGGCCACCAGTGCCGAATCAATACCCCCGGAAAGCCCCAAATGGGCACGGGTAAAGCCGCACTTGTGCATATACTCCCGGATGCCCATAACCAGGGCTTCTTCCAGAATATCCAGTTCAGCTCTGGTTAAGCCCACATTGAAGGGATCAACGGCAGTGTCCTTGGGTACCCCCTGCGAAGCATCCCGCATCGCGGTGTCCCAGGTTACCAGGTCCTCTTCAAAGGCCGTGGCGGTGAGCAGCACATCCACGGAGGAGCCGGATTGTGCGGCCGTGGGGGCAATGATAAAGGAACGGCCGTCAAAGATGATCGAATCGTTGGCCCCTACCGCGTTGATGTACACAAAGGGTACGTTTCCCCGGCGGCTGATACGCTCGGCGAGGTTCCGGCGGACCTTGAGTTTCCCCGCTATGTATGGCGAGGCAGAAGGGGCACAGAGGATGCTGATGCCCTGATTGAGCAGTTCTCCCACCGGGTCCCGGACATAGCTGGTCCCGGGAATATTGGTTTCCCGCCATACATCTTCACAAATCGCCACCCCGATACGTTCACCCTTCCATTCAAAGACTGGCCATTTCCGGGCAGGTTCAAAGTTACGGGCCTCATCAAACACATCATAGGTGGGAAGCAGGGTCTTGAGTTGCTCAAAAACCAGCTTGCCATCCAGGATGATGCCATAGGAGTTCACCAGGGCCTTCCCCTGTGCATAGTGGTTCCGGTTCACAAAGCCCACTCCGACGGCGATATTGCTGGGCAGTTCCCGCTGGAGTATATGTATGGTCTGTATGTTCATCTCCACAAAACTATCCTGATCCAGGAGGTCCATGGGTGGATAGCCGCACACCGCCAACTCAGGAAAGAGGACCAGGTCGGAATGGTGTTCATCCTGGGCTTTTTGAGTAAAGGCCACTATTTTCTTCCGGTTGCTGGAAAAGCCGCCGATAGTTGAATTAATTTGAGCTATGGATATACGCATAGAATAAATCATACCACATCCTGACTATAAAGTATGGTAAAAACTACCGATAATATAACAATTTTCCAGTTAAAACGTGGGCAATAAAAAGGAACGTAACAATGCTGAATGTGGAAATCATAGAACCCCAGGTCCTGAGAGACCTGGAAGCGCTGAACGGAGGGCACGGTATGGCTTTATTTTACCAGCCCTTTTCAGTTGAAACCAAAGAGGGGCCTGAGTTGTTGGAATCATTGAGGGAGCGTATCGTGAATCAGCCAATAGTATGGGAAGATCTCAAGAAAACCGAAGCGGTCATTGAGGAACGGAAGGGGGTTCACTATATTAACCGGAACCTCCTCAATTCTGATGAACCAGTCAAAACAATAGACCAGGATTTCAAGCACCTCATTGATTCGATATTTTTGAAGGATACTTAAGGTGAATTAACATCAGCTTCTTCCAAATATGAGTATTGATCTGTTATGGTATTGAGTTTGTTTTTGGTAACTTCAATGGCCTTAGCAGATTGATCGATACCTATCCAATTTCTGTTTAATACCTGTGCTGCTGCTAAGGTAGTACCGGAACCACAAAAAAAATCCAAGACCATACTGCCTTCATTTGAAGACGCAGAGATAATGGTTTTCAGTAAATCGCTGTTTTTTTCTGTGGGATAAACAGGGTATGGATGATCTTTAAATTCCCATATATCCTGCATTTTTTTCCCTGTCTGCTCATCGGCATAGAGTATTTTGCGGGGATTACCCCTTGAAGACCATTCTATACGTTCCTGTTGGTCCAATACCTCCAGTTCTTTTGGATCACAGCGCCAATGCCGGCCTTGAGGAGGTTTAATTCCTTTAAATTCCTGGCCTGTAACACCATTCCGCGTTTCTCCAGGGGCGTGTAAAGGAATAGTGGTATAGCTCCTTCCGTTGCTGTCTCGTTTTTTAAATAACGCAGCTCTATCATCTGCGGTAAAGGGTATTCTGGGATCATTCCAGATGATGCTCTTTGTTTTGGAATAAAACAAGAGCATGTCTTTTATGTTGCCGAAGGCTTTGCGATCAAAGTTTTTGGGGTTACACTTTATTCTGGTTATGTCATTATGGAAATTTTCTGCTCCGAATATTTCATCCATGATTATTTTTATATAATGACCAATTTTATAATCAATATGTACATATAGCGATCCCTGGCCGGAAAGCAGTTCTCCTGCCAGCACCAGCCGTTCCCGCATAAATTCAATAAACTCATCTCCTTTTAAGGTATCCGTATACGCAACAGCATCACTGCTGCTCATACTCATGGTACTGACCCGATCAGAACCCATCGCAAAGGTGTTGTTTGTTGCAAAAGGAGGATCAATATATATTAAATCAATTTTACCATTGAGGTTATATTCTTTTCTCAAAGTTTGTAATACATATACATTGTTTCCTTTTATGAGGAGATTATTACTATCCCGTTTTCCCACCAGTTTGCTTTGAGGTGTGTTATTGAGAATAACATCAATTTTCTTTTTACCGCTATATACTAATTCCATAATAAAAAACACCCGGCCTTGGCCGGATGTTTTTGATGATTAACAGAACAACCTGCAACCGCCTTCTACCCCTTCACCATCACCGCAATGCCGTCCGGAATAGCCGTGATCGTTGCCTGGGGATTTTTCAGAAGCTCCTCCGCCTTTTTCACTGCTTCCTCAAGAGAATGGGCTGGAATCATCTGGAATTCCTTGACCATATCGTCAGGGGCGTCGGAAATGTAGATTACCCGTGCATGCTGCAGCACCCGCGCCAGAATCTGGGACTCCCACTGATCGACCCTGG
>JAITNU010000225.1 GCA_031290325.1 Treponema sp. | reverse complement strand
GCGGAGCGGAACAGATAAATAGTTCGATGGCTCGTGTGGCGGGAATAAGCGCGGATACTAAACAGCGGATCCATACGTTGATAACTGAAGTGTCCAAGTTTACGATAGAATGACGCGGTCATAAAACTAAATGGTGGGAGCCGCTGTGGACACAACAGGCTGATACCGGTTTTAAGCAACCCCTCTGTTTAGCGGTTAAAATCGAAGAGCGAAGGACTATGCTGATCGGAACGGATATTCCGGCGATTGCGGGAACGGGGGAGGGTTTTTCCCCTGAAGACCTGTTTCCAGGTATGGATCCAGTTCAGCGCCTCAAGGGGGGTCATGCGATCCGGATCAACAGTACTGATATCCTCAAGAAACCGCTCAAACCTGCTATGGTCCTCCTCATCATGGAATTCCGGTGAGGGTTCCGGGGACGGATTCGTTTCTGGCATTGAACCTGGTAAGGCATCATGAAAGACCTTGCCGCTTTCCTGTAAGCGTTCCATGATGCTACTTGCCCGGTTCAGGACCCGTTCACTCAGTCCGGCGAGGCGGGCCACATGGAGGCCATAGGATTCTGCTGCAGGTCCTTCGATCAATTTGCGTAAAAAGATAATCTCCCCGTCCCGGTCCAGCACTTCCATGGAACGATTGGCCAGCCGGGGATGGACCAGCATGGAGAGTTCATGAAAATGGGTGGCAAAGAGGGTCCGGCACTTGATGTGGTCCAGGAGTTCTTCGCTGACCGCCCACGCAATGGCAAGACCGTCAACGGTGCCGGTACCCCGCCCCACCTCGTCCATGATAACCAGGCTCTGTTCCGTGGCAGTGTGCAGGATATAGGCGGTCTCGTTCATCTCCACAAGGAAGGTCGATTCTCCCCGGGCAAGGTTATCCGAGGCCCCTACCCGGCAGTAAATCCGGTCGGTCATACCGATATGGGCCTCCCGTGCAGGCACAAAGCTGCCTGCCTGGGCCATGATGGTTATGAGCGCTGCCTGGCGGAGATAGGTTGATTTACCCGCCATGTTTGGACCGGTGATCATGGCAAAGGAAATGCCCGCGCCGTCGAGGATGATATTGTTGGTGATAAACTCACCCCGGGGAAGATGGGCCTCTACTACCGGGTGGCGGCCCTCAATGATGGTAAACCGATTTCCGTTATCCACTACCGGACGTACCCAGCCCTGGATGGTGGCTGCCCGTGCCAGGGAATGGGCGACATCCAGTTCTGCGATACGCCGGCCTGCGGCGGCTAATTCCGGGATCAGGGCCTTGGCCTTATCCCGCAGCTCAAGGAATAGCCGCTTCTCAAGCTCAATGACCTTGTCGGAGGCGCCATTAATATCCGATTCCAGGCTTGCAAGCCGGTCCGTGGTAAAGCGTTCCTTGGCAGCAATGCCCTGGCGCCGGATAAAATACGGGGGGACCTTTGAGAGATGCGCCTGGGTAACCTCAAGAAAGTACCCAATGAGCCGGTTATGGTCCATTCTGAGGTTAGCAATACCGGTGGCTTCCTGTTCCTTCTTAAGGTATTCCTCCAGGAGTTTACGTCCGTTATTATGGAGCTGCCGCAGCTTATCAAGCCCTGGGTTATACCCGTCCCGGATGAGGTTTCCCTCGGTGAGGAGGGTGGAGGGGTCTTCACAGAGGCCCTGTTCCAGGAGGTCCCGGACTGCTATGAGCCTGCCGTACCCCTCCGCGTCCAGCGAAGCTGCCTCCTCAGATTCAAAGGTGAAAGACAGGTCCTCATTGAGTTCCTGAATGGCCTTAAACGTGGAAAGGGCCTTCTGCACCAGGACCATATCCTTGCCGTGGGCACGGCCCATGGCAAGGCGGGCGATGAGCCGTTCCAGGTCCGGGGTCTTTCCTAAATATTCCCGGAAGGTCCCCAGCCGGTCCTGATCGCGGTAGAGCAGTTCAACCATCTCAAGCCGTTTGTTGATATGCTCCAGGTTCCGTAAAGGCTGGAGCAGCCGCCCCTTGAGGAGCCGGCGTCCCATGGCCGTGCGGGTCTCATCCATCACTTCCAGGAGGGAAAAGCGAACATCCCCGTCCCGGAGATTCTTAATAAGCTCGAGGTTACGCTGGCTGGATTCATCTATCCCCACATATTCACTATCCCGGTAGACAATAATGGACCTGACATGGGGGATGAGGCTCTGGGCAGTATCATCGAGGTAATCCAGCAAGGCCCCGGCGGACACGATTTCCGGGCTTGCCTCATCAAGGCCAAAACCCCGCAGACTTGAGGTACCAAACTGCCGTTCCAGCCGTTTCCGGCTTTTGGTCAGGTCAAAAAGCCAATCTGCCCACCGGTTCACCACGAGGCCTGGCCGGTCTGTAATCGCACGGGCAATATGGATATCCCTATCCAGGAGCGATTCCTGCAGGATCATCTCGGTGAGCTGGAGCCGCTCAAGCTCCTGGCGGAACCACTCGGCGGCATCTTCAAAGGGAAAGGCGGTGGCGTGAAACTCCCCGGTGGAAAGGTCGATATAGGCAAAGGAGAGAAGCTGCCCGATGGAAGCGAGGCTGGCAAGGTAATTAGAACTCCCCCTATCCAGATAATCTTCGTCCACGATGGTACCAGGGGTGATGACCTCCACCACCTTTCGTTCAATGAGGCCCTTACCCGGTTCGGAGAGCTGCTCACAGATGGCGATCTTTTTTCCCAGCTTTAATAAGCGGCCAATATAGGACCGCGCCGCATGATAGGGGATACCGCACATAGGAAGCCCATGACGGCTGGTCAAGGTGAGATTAAGCAGGCCGGAAACGCTTTCAGCATCCTTGCCAAACATTTCATAGAAATCACCTAAGCGAAAGAACAGAACTTCGTCCTGGTGTGCTTCTTTTATTCGCCGGTATTGATCCATCATCCGCGTTGATTCGGCAGAACTGATAGTGGCGCCTCCTTTTTTTATACGCTGCGGGTCCTCTTATCTACTCCCTTTTGAAAGCAAATTTTGAATCAATTTATCCGTAATGTCAACCGTTGGACTATACCAGAGGATCCCCGTATTCTCCTTTAAATTGAGCACCATGCTATACCCCTCACTTTCGGCAATAACGCGGATTTCATCATAGACCTGTTCCAGAAAGGCCCCTGATTGGATGAGTTTGTTTTTTTGATCCGTTAATTCCGCGGTTTTAACCCGGTAGTATTCTTTCAGGTATTCCGATTTGCGGTAGGCCTCGTTTTCCAGCCGCAGGGCCTCGGACCGGTCTCCCCGGTTCTCGGCGCTGAACTGGGTGTTTTTCAGCTCCTGGATATCCCTGGTCATCCGGTCGATTTCAACCTGCACCCGGGAACTCCGTTCCTCAAATTCCCGGACCGCCCGGGATTCCCTGAAAAAGGCGATATACACCTTGGACAGATCCACCACCGCAAACCGGGTAAGCTGCTGCGCCGCTGCCTGAAATCCAAGCCCCAGGACCAATACCAGAACCATCACCCTCTTCATGATTACCCTCCCATAACTCAATAATTTGATAAGGCAAAAGAAAATACCACATCAAGCCCGGATGCAGGTTTATCATTACTAAAAATGGCCCCCTTCTGCCACTCAAGTACCCCATCCACCACCTTGAATCGTTTGGCAAGACTCAGCCGGAAGGGAAACTGGGGTATGCTGAACCGGAGTCCCCCACCGAAACTGAACCGCATATCCTCAAGGGAAAATTGCTGAAAGAAATGGGTCGGCGTGTCCTTGACCCCGGCGGCGTCAAAGAAGAAGTCAAAGGCAAAGATGCCTGGAAGAATAGGAATCCGTATCTCCGCCCAATTTTCCCAGAGGGCAAACCCCTTGTTGTAGTATTCACTGTTCCAGCCCCGGCCCACAAACATCCCATCCACCGCGAGTTGGTTTACCGCTTCCACCACAGCCTTATCCCGGAAGGGCTGGGGGAAGATGAAGGAAAGGCCGGAATGAATACCAAATACGGCTTTAAAGGACCACTTTTCCGTAACCGGCGCGTTAATCAGGGTAAGAAACCATTCGGCCTTGGTATCGGTTCTGAGGTAATGCTCTTGTTCTATCGGGAAGATACCGTAGTATCCTACCCGCTGAATGCCGTAATACCCTTTGGAAGGATCATAGTAAATATCCCGCTGATCCAGGGCAATGCTGGCCCAGAAAGAATTGACCGGGGTCCATTGGTTATTCCGCTCACGGATAGTTGGATCAAAGGGCCGGTAGAGACTTTCATCGTAGGTATTACGGATGATGCCCGAACGGATCCCGACGCCGAGGCTGAGGTTTCCCAGAACAGTAGAAAAAACATATCCTGTGGAAGCACCTACCGAGAGTTTCCATTGTGTATACTTCATGAGGAATTCATTTGCGGGTATCTTGCCTGCATTATAATACTCGGAATATGAGTTAAAGCCATCAGGAAAGGCTGCTTCTTCATCCCCATAGAAATAGGGCGCCATATTATCCATGAGTGCCCGCCGGTTGGTATGCTGGGCAGTAAAATCGAAGCTCCCTGAGAGGGGAAGTCCGAAGATCCGCCGGTGGGTATATTGCAAGGAACCACTTTGGGTATCCCAGGAGGCCTGGACTTCAGCGCCCACCAGGTTCCCGTACCCCAGAAAGTTGCGGTCATTCCATTTAAGCATGGCCGATACAGGCCATTGATCCGGATCCGAGGTACCTGAAAAGGTAAGCCCGACCTGTATGTCCGTGGTGGGCTGTTCTTCCACGGTAAATACCAGGTCCATAAGGCCGTCCTCACTGCCTGGAGGGGTATCCGGCGCCACTGCGGAAAAGAATTGCAGGTTGTAGAGGTTACGCATGCCGTCTAAGACCTTGGTCTTGGAAAACACATCCCCCGGTTCCAGGGGTATTTCCCGGAGGATAACCTCGGGTTTGGTTTTTTTCTGTCCCGTGATGAGGATGTGTTCAATATGTGCCCGGCCCCGTTCCACAATGGTGATCTTATAGGCGATAGTCCCATTATCAGGGTCTTTGAGTGGCTCCCGGTTTATGGCATTGTAGATATACCCGTCTTCATAATACCGATCCGCCACCCGCTGCAGGTCCGCCTCGACCTTCCGGGCGTTTACCACCTCCCCCTGCCTGGAGTAGATCAGGGCGGATAATTGCTGCGTGGTAAATATCTTGTTTCCCTCAAATTCCACACCGGCAAAATTGTAGAGCTTTCCTTCGACTATTTTAAAGGTAATGGTCATGTAATTGTTATCTTTTTCATCTTTCCGGGTTTCCCGAATAACATCGGTAATCGCCGCGTCAATATAGCCTCGATCATGGTAATACTGGGTAACGGCGCCCTGATCGGCGATGAGTTTCGCCTCCTGAAACGCGCCATCATGGATGAGGCTTTTTGCCTTGAGGGAAAGCTGGCCACGGAGAGTCCTGCTCGAAAAAATCGAATTGCCTTCAAAAACAAAAGCTTCAATGGCCATCTTTTCCCCTTCCTCAATGAAAAAGGTAACGGTCATGGATACCCCGTCCCGGCTCAACTGGGTTTCGGATCTGACCTGCACATCGGGGAAGCCCTTTTCCAGGTATTTATTCTGTATGGCAAACTCATCGAGCCGGAGTTTCATCTGGTTGACCACATCATTCACCTTTAAGACAACCACTTCCAACAATTCGTTCCTGCGAAGGTGGGCGTTCCCTGAAAAAATGATCCGCGATGCGGTGGGCCGTTCTGTTACGGTAAAGCGAAGGATCACACTGTTTCCCTCAAGGTCCCCGGGAACCGCGCTGGGGGAAATCAGCTCAAAATACTCAAGGGCATAGAGCCGTCCCTGGATGTCCAGGAACAGCTCATCGCTAAAGGCTTTCCCAATATAGGCCTCGGTTACCCCTTCCAGTTCAGCGGCGCTTACATGTTTAAGGCCGTCAAAAACAACCGTCTTGATAGGTTTTCCCTGATACCATTCGACTGATTCCTGGGCAAAGCCGGAAAAAGCTCCCATCACCACCAATATCATCACCACAACTAAACGCATTAAAGCTCCTTACGGTTCCTCATAAAATCTATCAAGCAAGCCTGTCGCTCACTTTGTTTGTTTCGTAAAGCAATCTTTGAGAAAGATACCGGACCGTCTCCAGGTTACGCTAAATGAAACATCCTCGATACACATGCTTTCCACAAAATGGAGGGGCGTGATATTCCAGCGTATATCAAACAGAGGACCTCGCAATTCGATACCGATATCCGGTTCAACGGCTAATCCTCGCCATGATAATCCTCCCAAGGTATGTTCGTTTTCATCGTAACGAAAAGAAGTCATCCATTGAAAAAACATATCCGAGCCAATATATTTACCTACAAAAACAGCTGTATTATCAAAATAGTTACCGACCGAGTTGCTCCTGTCAACCGGGTTCTGCACCTGGAAGGTCTGGGTCGCTATGTTCTGCAAGAGCTGGGTGCGGGCGGAGAACATATCAAGCTTGAGAAAGTCCCGGATGATCCGTTCAAAACGCCTGACCACCTGGGTCTGGGCAAGGAAATCGAGCCCCGAGGCAAGAAAGGGGATTTGATCGCTATCCTTCCCTGCTTCCTGGGTTGTACCGGTCAGGTTTTGGCCAAAAAGGGAGATGATTTCCATCTGGGAAAGGGCCGGACTTGATTCAAAGCGGGCTGAGAAGGACTGGAGCGGCGAATTATCTATGATCAGGGATATGGTAACCGGGCCGTCATTGGTCCGGTCCCGGACTTCAGCCCTGGCGGATATACGGGGATCAAACTGTATCTCGTTTTCATTAAACGAGAGTATCCCCTGACGGATATAAAAACTCCGCTGAAAGTAGAAAATCTCCCCGCTGCGCAGGTTGATGTCTCCGACCAGGGAATAGCGGTTGGTGACGCTGTCGCTCATGATGTGCAGGCTCGTGCCCATATCGGCGACGGCCTGGACTATGGGAAAATTTGCAGAGGGCCATATAAATTCAACCTTGGGACCGGTTCGCAGGGTGATATCCGTCATGACCTGGAAGTACGCCTGGGGGGCTACTTCCCCGTTCCTGCCTACCGCAAGTTCCTCTGCATTGAGGGTTATTTCAGTATCATCAGGTATTAAATTCCCGGTTACCGATAGGATCCGATCCGCCATGGACAGGTTCAGGTTCCCCGATACCTTGCCCTGGGCGATAATCCCCAGGAGATCCAAGCCAAAGGGAATGGAAAAACCTTGAGAAACCAGGATATCCAGGGTAAAAGTATCGGGGATCCACCGCTCGAACAGGAACCACCCCTTGATCGTCCCCCGTCCGGAACCAACCCCTGCGGGGATCGCATCAAAGGTCATCTCGTTTCCCTCTAAAACAATGTCAAAGGGGATGGGGCGAACATCCTGGGTCAGGAACTGGGGGATCTGGATGCGGACACTGTTACTCTGGGCGACGCCGAAAAATTCCGGGTCCCCCAGGGGGCCTGCGATCCGCAGCGCAGCGGTAACAAATCCGCTGGTGAAGTTGATGACATTCTGAGGCGGCAGGAAGCGCCAGAGGGAGACGAGGTCAACGTACAGATCCGGCACCTGGATATCAATGGTTTTAGCGTCTATGGCGCCGATGATGGTTCCCCGAATCGGGGAAGGGGCGGACAAGCCTGCGAAAAAATCCCCGGTATCGGAGATCCGCAGCCGGATCATATCTTGCGGCCCTCCTGAAACGGATATGAGCGAACCGTCCCGGGAAAACATAAACGAAAAGGGGGCCTTTGATTCCAGGGTATCAAAACGGGCATGGGCTATGGCAAGGGTACCGCTAAAGGTATTAATAAGTTCAGGGAGGTGCATCCATGAATCAATGGGCTTAAAATCCACCGCAAGACTGAAGGCGGTCTCAAGGTCCCGGCCCCCAAGGGTTCCCTGGATTTGAACCTCCGTTTCGATCCGGTGTTCCAGGCGGTTCAGGTGAAAAAAGGGCATTACCACTGCAATCCCCCCATAGGTCATCTGAAGATCCTTGAGGACCACTGCCTGGGGGTCAATCGCAGCCGACAGGGTACCGTGCAGTTCCGTATCCTGAATCCGGGCGGAAAGAGCACTGAGGTTCAGGGTTGCGGCAAAGGAATCCAGAGCATCCCACTCAACCTGGATAGCCCCGGAGATCACGGTATCATAAGAATCCGGGATAATCCGTGCAAGCTGCATGGCTGAACCGTTAAAATCCAGGTGGAGATGGGCATTCTGATAGCGGCCGGTCAGCTTATACTGCTCATGCTTATCCTTCAGCTCAGGCTCATCCCTCCGCTCAGGCTCATCCCTCAGCAAGAGGGTTCCGGTAATGTCGGAAAAGGCCCGGTTCCAGGAGAGGGAGCAGTCCCCTGAAAGCATACCGATGCTGTCATTGAAAACAAGCGGAGAAAAGGTGGCTCCATTTTGATTCACGCTGCCTTTCAAGCGGAGGCTCGTCATGGGAGACACCGGGGTTTGGATATCCCCGATTTCCAGAGGATCCAGATTCACATACCAGGATTCCGGGGAATCGAAGTGCAGGAAGGCCATCAGGCTGAAACGGATAAACCGTCCCTCATAGGGAGCGGAAAGCTTCAGGGCAGACCAGAGGGGGCCTACCGGGATGAGCAGGTCTTCGACTTCAATATACCCTGCATATCCCCGCTGATCCGTCATGGTTACCTCAACCTTGAACCCGTTTGAGCCTTGGATACTGATTAAGCGGCTGTCGAGGATAGTCCCTTCCAGATAATAGGACATATCCATATAGGAAGTTTCCAGGGCAAAGGTAATATCCAAGGGGTTCATCAGGTTTGCGTACCCCGCGATGCCAAGCTCGCCGTTATTCCAGAGGATCCGGCTATTCCGTATTTCAAAGCGCTGGTCCGTGCCGGATAGGGAGAGGCGGGCCGCTATATCCTCGTTTCCCCGATAGGCAATCACCACATCGAGGGCATTATAGGAAATATGGGTAAAATCGGTGTTGATAAAGGTTTCGGTGCTGAGGTATACCTGGTCAAGCGGGGCCGGAACCGTTTCCGCCAGGGGGACAAAGGGACGGGCCAGATCCACTATATCCCGCACCGGGAAGGTGTCCAACACAATCCGCGCCTCTACATACCGGCTTTGATAGTCAAAGGAACCATCCAGGGCCATCTGAGCCGGCGGGGCCCCGTCACTATCCGGCGCAGGTTCACCAAAACGCAGGGCTGATACCAAAAAGGTAAGCCCTTTATCTTCAACCATGATGGATCCGTCCAGATTCGATAAGGCAATAGTCCCAAAGGTGGCGGTTTCTCCAAAAAGCCTGAATTCCCGGCCCTGGACATTGTCCTGAGTAGCGATGATGAAATTCGCCGTAACCTGCTCATTCCCGGAAAGGCTCAGGTCCGAAACAGATAAGTGTCCTTGGGGGGCCAGGGGTTTAAGGCCAACCCCGCCTTGAAAACGGAATTTTCCCTGGGGAAGCACGACCCCCAGGGTATCAACCTGGATATAGTCTGGGTCTCCCCTGCCGGCCAGGGAAAAATCAGCCCTTCCCAGGGGCAGCAGCCCCTC